>CANJPY010000046.1 GCA_947476255.1 Chthoniobacteraceae bacterium
ACACATGAGTGCGGATAGGAACCATACTTTCAAAGAGCAAAGCTTTCCGTCACCGGAGAGCCGGCCGCTTGCGCAGCCTTGAGCAACTGCTTTCGCAGCGCTTTTTCACCCCTTTCGGAGCGCCTGCCGTTTTAGCGGCGGGGTGAGGAAGGTAATAAATTCCTCGGATTCGTCAACAGAGTTTGGCGAAAAAGTTTCATTCAGCGCGGCAAGAGCGGGCCGAAAATCGACCGAAAGACCTCCTGATAAGCCATTAATCGTTGCGTAAAAAAAACCGTTTTTTTAGAACAACCGCCCGTCACGCGCCGGTTCGCTCACTCCCATTTTGCGATATGCGGGTGCCAACGCTACTCGTCCTTGGGGGGTGCGCTTCAAATACCCCTGCATAATCAGGTACGGTTCGTTCACATCTTCAATTGTGCCAGCATCTTCACCGATTGCGACGGCAAGGGAATTCAATCCGACCGGGCCTCCTTCGAAGCGATGGATCAGCGCTTCTAAAATCCGCTTGTCCATTTCATCGAATCCGTCGCGGTCGATATCGAGCATGGAAAGCGCTTCGTCAGCAACTATTTGCGTGACACGATTGTCGGCGCGCACCTGCGCGTAGTCGCGCACCCAGCGCAAGAGGTTGTTCGCAACGCGGGGGGTTCCCCGGGAGCGCGAAGCGATTTCAAGCGCCCCAGGGGACTCGATATCAAGACCGATCAAACTGGCGCTCCGGAGTAAAATTTTCTGCAATTCCTCCGCCGTGTAGTAGTCCAGGCGGCAGTTCATCCCGAAGCGGGAGCGTAGAGGCGAGGAAATCATTCCGGCCCTTGTTGTGGCGCCAACCAGAGTAAACTTGGGCAGATTCAAGCGCACAGACCGTGCGTTGGGCCCCTGATCGATGATGATATCGAGTTTAAAATCCTCCATCGCAGGGTACAGATATTCCTCGATTGCGGGCTGCAGGCGGTGAATTTCGTCGATAAAAAGAAGGTCGCCGCGCTGCAGCGTTGTGAGCAATCCCGCCAAGTCGCCGGCTTTCTCAATTGTGGGCCCGCTTGTGCTCTTGATGCTGCTTCCCATCGCATTGGCGAGAATGTAGGCGAGCGTTGTTTTCCCCAATCCGGGAGGACCGCTCAAGAGAATGTGATCTAAAACGTCCCCCCTTCCCTTTGCTGCCTCCACCATAACCTCCAATCTCTGACATACTTTTTCCTGCCCCGCAAACTCGCTGAACATGGGCGGTCGGAGCGAGACGTCAAAGGGAGTGTCCGGAGTATCTACTGTATTTTGAAAGAAGTTTTCAGCCACGTTTCTGGTGAGGTTTGATGCCTAGTTTTCTGCAGCCTACCACCTCTCATGTTTTTTCACACTCGCGAGTTAGTCGGGCTTAAAACAAATCGGGGCATTCACTACTCAGAACCACTTCACCCACACGAGCCTCAAAACCAGAGCGGACGTGACGCACAAAAAGACCCGCCGCACAAGCTCTCCTCCGTGCTTGAGCACAAGGCCACTTCCAAGCTGCGCCCCAATGAATTGGCCGGCTATCATTGCCAGCGCCACAGGCAACAATACGCAGCCCTTAAAGGTAAAAATCAAGAGGGCCGCTAGATTACTCGAGAGGTTCACCACCTTCGTATACGCCGTGGCGCGGGTCAGTTCGAGGCCCAGCATTGAAAGCAGGGCAATCATCCAAAAGGATCCCGTGCCTGGTCCGAAAAAACCATCATAGAACCCGATAAGAGCGCCAAAAACGCCGCCGAAAGCATCCGCTGCCATTCTCGGACGCACCCGTTCCCGACCGACGCTCGGACTCAGGAGCACATAAAGCACGACGATCAGCAGCATTCCGGGAACGAGCTTTTCCAGCACCGCATTGCTAAAAACAGTGAGCGTCCACGCGCCACCCCCAGCGAAAACAAAAGTCATTGCCGCCGCGACTCGGACCTCCCGCCAGTTGATCAGGCCCGCTTCGGCGTATCGCCATACGGCCAATGCAGTTCCGCAAGAGCTTTGCATCTTGTTTGTACCAAGCGCCACTTGCGGCGGCAGTCCAAGCCACAATAACGCCGGCACCGTAATCAGGCCCCCTCCGCCGGCAATCGAGTCTACAAAACCACCCGTCAACCCGGCCAGAAAAAGAAGCACTAACGCACTCAACGGTAGTTCCATAAACACAAACACATCCCGGCCAACGATCAAGGATTCCAGCGTGCATTCATGCTTTTAGAAAGTCTCTCCATATCAAGAGGATTCTCAGCCGCGAGATTGTGCTCCTCGTAGGGATCATTCTTAAGGTTGTACAACTCCACCTTTGCCTCGGGTTCGTTGCGCGCGTGCGGAGGGATCAGTTTCTGAAAACCCTCGATGACCCAACGCCAGCGCAGACTATTTGCAGGTGTTTCAAAATCCATCATATCGTGAGTGTAACACTCCCCGTGAACCGTGTTTCTGAACTGCAGCGCGGCTCCATCCAAGAGGTCAACCCCTTGCATTTGTGGCGGAATCGGCACCCCACACGCCTTCAGAATCGCGGGGGCAAAATCAATGGAACTCGCCAGAGTGTTGTCATCCATCCGCGGCGCAATCGTCCCTTTCCAGCGCACCATCATCGGGGAGCGCAACCCGCCGTCGTACTGGCTCAGCATGGAGCGAGGTGCATCCTCAATAAAGTCCTTGATGGGCTCCATCGTTTTGCGGCCAATTTCCAACCCCTTGTCCCCATGCCGGCTGTCCCTTGTCATCCCGTGGGTAAACCCGCCATGAGAGTAATTTCCCTGCCACCATTTGCCAGTCTGTAACGCCAGATAGCCTTGGTTCACGAGAGGTTTGGGATCGTCGGTGCCGCATCCATGAACTCGTTCATCCTCGCGCGCCCCCTCGCAAACAGGCCGCTGGTCCTGAATTCACTCTGGCTCATTCCAAGGGGCACGGGAGGGTCATTACTCACCACACGATGCCGGCTCGGGTACTGCCCGGTGATAATCGACGCAAGACTCGGGCAACACAGGCTGGAGGGCACGTAGCCGCGCCGAAACGTCAGACTCTTCCGCGCCAATCGGTCGAGGTTGAGGGTTTGAATCGCCGGATGCCCCATGAATCCATAATCGCCCCAAGCCTGGTCATCCGAAAGAATCATCACCACGTTGGGAGGCGGTGCTCCAAAAGCGTTTACGCGCCCAAAAACGCTCCAAAGCAGAGTGATTAAAATGTGGAAAAGAGGCACATTGCGGCGTAAATCCTTCATTGGGAGAGTCCGTTGTTGAGCAGAATTCAAGCCACCAGACAGCGCCGCCTTTCCAACGCCAGCCACACACGCCGCTCTAAAATCCATTTTCCCCGCCCTGCCCTCGGCCGCACGTTTTCCTCCAACATCCTCCCCAACATGCACAAACTCCCCTCTTTCCTCCTGTTGGCTTGCGCAATCTTGAGCTCGCAAACCTCGCCCCCCCTGCCCGCGCAGGAACAAATAGACCTCTCCGACACCACAGGAAAGGGATCCGCCGCCTCGGCCAATATCAACATGCGCGTGCGCGTCACCCAAGCGCACCCCACGCAGGAAAGCGTCCGCGTACTCTGGAGGCGCGGGGGAGAGGGCCTGGGGGGAACTGTGGTGCGAGGAGAGTTACTCGGCGCGGAAAATCAAACGCAGGTTCCACTCGGACAATGGACGGCGTGGGCCAGTCTCAAAGACATCATTGGCACCCCGCGCGGTTGGGCTTTTGCCACGCTCGTCGCCAGCACCGAACCCGGACCGCAGGCAGCGCGCGGCGCAAAAGCAGGCCCTCCTCTTACCAACGTGGTCGTCGAATTTGAATTCGCCACCATGGGTAAAACGTTCCGCCAATTCACGGAAGCCGCGCCCAACGGGGCCACGGTAGGGTTTGCGTTTCCGGGGGGAATGCTCGCGGATAAAATCACTCCAGAATTCTCCGCAAATCTCAATGGAGTCAGCGGTCATGCGCGCCTGCGCAGAGAGCGCTTGGAAGCGGCTTTTCCAGAACGCACGCGGCTGCCCAAGCTTTTTGGAATTATCGGACACATCGGGGGATACGGTGAAGGTCCTCCGGGGGTCCACGGCGGTCAGGGATTTGGCACACGGCACTGCAACCCTGAAATTCTCAAGGACGAATTTCGCACCATGCGTCTTCTGGGCGTCAACGGGCTCGTAGACTCCCTCAAGTGGGCCGATGCGGCGGGAGTGGGAGCAGATTTGCGCCATATTTTCTGGGGCGAACCTGGCTCGGGAAGCCCTATGTCTTTCTTCCAAAAAGGATCCAAAACAGCCGAAGCGCCCGAAGGTTGCCCGTATGATCCCGCATTAAAAGCCCATGTTCTGGAGCGTACTCAAAAAGCCATTGAAGCGCACAAAGCAGCGGGCGCCGAACAGTCTTGGGCGCTTTGGAACGACGAGATTGGGGTCTACGCCAAGGAACACCTGTCCAGTTGCGAGAGGTGCGAAGGTCAATTCCGCGCATATCTTCAGAGCCAGAAAGTCTCCCTTTCGGAGCTGGGCGCCAAGAACTGGGAGACAGTGAAACCCTACCCCATCTGGGAGACGGCGGAAAAGCAGGGGGGCAAGTCAGTTCGCCCAAGCGGCCTTGCTCCCGCGCCCAAAGAATCCGGCGAAGCACTGCGCTATTATTATTCCTACCGGATGATGACACAGGCCACCGGCCAGGTCTTTAGCGAACCGGCCAAAATCTTCCGAGCGGCAGGGTTCCACCTCTACGCGATGCAAGGCCCCACCCCGAGTTGGAACGGCGCGAGTCTCGACTGGCATGAGTTCTACGACCAAAACGCCAACAACGCCTTTGTCTTCGAAACCTCCAACCGAGACGCCCGCGTCTGGCAATGGGAGTCTTACCTTGCCGACATCGGTCGTGGAATCGCCACTCGCCATGGCTTGGAACAAGGCTGCCTCATCAAACCTCACCGAGGGGCGCCTGCCCAGCGCATGCTCAGCGTCGTCTCCAGAGGCACCAGCAACTTTGAGTGGTACACCTACGGCCCGGACTACTCCAAAGGAGACTCGTTTTCACAAAACCCAGAACTCCTCAAAAAGGTGGGACACGCGGCGCGGTTCCTCGGCGCTGCCGAGGACTTTATTTACCGCGCACCCTTTGCCGGCCAACCCGAGGTGGCGTTTGTTTCGCCACGCTCCTCGGAAATTTGGAGCCGGGTCACAGATCCGAGCCTCACAACCTTTGAGAATGCCAAATGGGTGTATCTAGCGCTGCGCCACGCCCACATTCCCCTCGATATCCTCGGAGAAGCCCAGCTAGCCGATCCAGCCATGCTCTCCAAATACAAAGTCCTCTACGTTCCGGGCACCCATCTCAAACGCGACGCTTCCGCAGTGGTGCGTGACTGGGTAGCCTCCGGCGGCATTTTGTGGACGGACGCCATGGGCCTTTCCCGAGACGAGTCCAATCAGCCGAATACATCGCTTCAAGAAGTGCTGGGCTTGGGCGAACGCACCCTCGAAACTTGGGGTAGCGTCGAACAATATCGTGCCACTGAACTCAAGCCGCTCACTGAAAATCAGCCTCCAAAACATGCCGCCCTCATCTGGCAGGACGAACCCATTACCGCACGCATTGGCCGCGAAGCGCTCCTTCCTAAAACTGCCAAATCTGCGGCGACTTTTTCCGACGGAAAAGTAGCACTTACCCGAAATCAGTTCGGCAAGGGGGAAGCGATTGTTGCAGGCCTCTGGACTGGGATTACCTACTCAGCCGTCGTACGCCGCCCCGACTTTGACATGCACACCGATTTCCAAGCCCCCCTGCGCGCACTCATCTCCACTCCTGCCCTCGAACGCGCCGTCTACAGGCCCGCCGTTGCCTCCGAACCCCTCCTCGAAACCGTGGCGCTCAAGCGCGAAGCAAACCGCTCCGTTGCGCTCATAAACTGGTGCCATCAAAGACCCGACGGCGAACGTTCCAAACCGGTTCTTTATCCTCTCGAAAATGTGCGCATCGATTTGAGCGGCATGGGCGGGTTCCAATCAGTGAGATCCCTCACCCATGGACTGCTGAAGATCTCCAACGCCTCCGTACTGGTGCCTAGGATCGAGGATATCGATCTTCTGATTCTTGAATAAGCGGGTCCTGTCCCTCACACCCTGCCCTTTTTAGGCGAACCCTGTCTGTGGATAAAAAAACACCCCGGCAAAAATGCCGGGGTGTTTGATAAAGAAACTGTTTCTAAAACGACTGAAGACCAACAAGGTACCCCCCTGTCATCTCAGGCTGCTGAAACTCAACAACCCCTCCTCAGCGAAGCGAAACAAGCTTGAAAATCTACTAGTAACGACGGCCACCGTCGCGACCACCACCGCCGCCACCACCACCACCGCCGAAACGGCGTCCACCACCGCCGCCGCCGCCGCCTTCTTCACGAGGACGTGCTTCGTTGACTGTGAGGCTACGGCCTCCAATGTTCTTGCCGGCGAATTGAGAAATGGCTTCCTGCGCTTCTGCATCGGAAGACATCGTCACAAACGCGAACCCGCGGGACTTGCCGGTTTCGCGATCAATCATCAAGGACGCTTCGGTCACGTCACCTGCAGAGGAAAAGAGGCTCTTGAGTTCAGCCTCGGTCGTGTTGAAGGAAAGATTCCCTACGTATAGTTTGCTACCCATAATATATATTTAGTGTTTTGCGTTCAGAGTCTTTTCGCCGTGGATTCCGAGAATCGGATTTGAATCGCCACAGGAAGAGTCATGGCCGAGGCCAATCTGCAAACACTACTAGCTATCTACCTACAGCCCAAAGGGGCTCAGACATTGCACTTTCAAGAAAATCACAAAATCCGATCCACTGCAACACATTCGTGCAAAAAGAATCGGTCCCTCCCCAATTCCCCTCTGGTCCACAGCTCCCTGCAGCACTGAAGTCAGGGCGCAACTCAGCACCCGAAAAGCACCCGAACACCCCCGGAAATCCCCTCTTAAGCTTCGCTCTCTTGCGCCGGCGCCCCACCCTCTCCCTGTGCACCTTCCTCCTTAGTTCCCTCATTCTGAGGCGCATCCTTCGCCAATTGCTTCTCGCGCAGCTTTTCCTCCTTCTTCTTTTTCTTTGCGATCTCTTTTTGCCGTTTTTCGAAGGAGTAATTTATCTTTGCCATTTTTGTAGGGCCTAACAAAGGCGGTAATCGGGCTTTTACAAGGATCGAATGACTGCACCCTGAAGAATTATCGCTTTTGACCACACCTACAACTCCCTCAATCTCTCCAAGCCCCCCCTCACCCACGATGCTCCAGTCGAACTCAAAACCCATTCCGAACCCATCTTCCCTCGATAAACGCAGACCGCCCCGTTCTCCCATATAAGAAAGTCTCATCCTTCGGTGTTATACAGGAACACCTAGTCGATTCTAACCTCCTATGAAACATACCCCCGTACGCCTCTCCTTCGCGGCACTTCTCCTCACCCTCTCAGCCTCACCCTCCGCCCGCGCCGACATCAAGCTGCCGAAGATCCTCAGCGACCACATGGTGCTTCAGTCCGGCAAACCCTCCACGGTCTGGGGTTGGGCCGACGCAGGCGAAAAAGTAACGGTCGCCATCGCTGGAAAATCCGCCTCCGCCACCGCAGACGCCCAAGGCAAATGGTCCGTGAGCCTCGAAGTGCCCGCGTCGAAAACTCCCCTTGAAATGACGATCACAGGGAAAAATTCCCTCAAGGTATCCGATATTCTTGTTGGCGAAGTCTGGATCTGCTCAGGGCAATCCAACATGGAGTGGACCGTCAAACAGTCTGACAAGGCCGCAGAAGAAGCCGCTGCAGCCAACTTCCCCCTGATCCGTCACTTCAAAGTCACGAGAGCCACGGCCTCTACTCCACAGGAGGATTTACAGGGAGCCTGGGTGGTATGCACCCCAGAAACCGTCGTCGACTTCTCTGCCGTCGGCTACTTCTTTGGGCGCCACCTCCACAACAAACTCGGCGGCTCTCCCATCGGCCTCATTGGATCCAACTGGGGGGGAACGCCTGCGGAGTCTTGGGCAAGTCGCGCGTCCATGGAAGCCTCGCCCGCGCTCAAGCCCCTGCTGGAGCGCTGGGACCAACAAGTGGCTTCCTACGATGAAACCAAAGCACTGGAGGGTTTTGAAAAAGCCAAAAATGCGTGGACTGCTCTCGCGGCCACCGCTAAAGCCGAAGGAAAACCCGTCCCCCGCCCCCCCTCGCCTCCCACCTCACCCGCCCAGGGCGCCGGGCGGCCCGCCAATCTTTACAACGCCATGATCGCCCCGCTCCTGCCTCTCGCAGTCAAGGGCGCCATCTGGTACCAGGGCGAATCCAATGTCAGCCGGGCGCAACAGTACAAAACCCTATTCCCCTTGATGATCCAAAACTGGCGCACCGATTTTAAACAACCCGAGCTTCCCTTCTATTTCGTCCAAATCGCTCCCTTCAAATACAACAAAGCAAATCCAAACGCGGACACCTCGCCCTGCGCCGAACTCTGGGAAGCCCAGTCGGAGACCCTCAAGAAACTGCCCCATACAGGAATGGCCGTCACAATGGACGTGGGAAACGTGGACAACATCCATCCCGGCAATAAACAAGACGTCGGCCACCGCCTCGCCCTCTGGGCGCTGGCCAAGGATTACGGTGTCAAAGGCCTGACCTATTCCGGACCGCTCTACAAAGAAGCAAAAATCGAAGGCGACAAGGTGCGCATTTCCTTCGAATTTTCCGAAGGGCTTAAAGCCAATGATGGTGCCGCTCTGTCGTTCTTTACGATCGCCGGAGAAGACAAGGTATTCAGTCCCGCGGAAGCGAAGATCGAGGGAAACTCGCTTGTCGTGAGCAGTAAAGAGGTCGCAAAACCCGTGGCAGTGCGCTTTGCGTGGCGCGAAGACGCGCTCCCGAATCTAGTCAATGGGGCAGACCTCCCTGCAAGTCCCTTCCGCACAGACAACTTCCCGATGGTGACAGAAGGTAAATTCTAACACCGACACCATACACGGCCTGAAAGAAGCTCCCCGGGGCGCGCGTGCTGCGCCCCGGGGAGCTTTCTTTTTCCACCAATGCTGCCAATCCGATCTCAAAAACCATTTAACATCCGACCTCCCTCTCTGGGGCTCAAGCTTCACCATCCGGCCCCAAGTACCAAACCAGAGATCGTCGCCTAATCTAAGAACCAGGCCTGATTTGCGGAGTCGCCAGTCCGTTAAAAGTCACCAAGCTGCGCGAAAAGCTGCACAATCGAAAATCCGCGCAAAAAACGTCTCCACTCCCATCTATTTTTAAGAACTTTTTTTCCGGCTTTTCACCGCCAAATTTGCACTCACTTTTCCGCGGACCAGCGCTCTTTTTTTTGCAGGAGCAGGACTCATCAAATCCCTGGCCACCGTCCGGCATAAGTTTGCAAACAAGTCTTCAGCCATCGAGGAGCGCCGCTGTTTGGAATGCAATACACACCACGTCCGACGCAGGCGTCGACGCCCCAATGGAACCGAACACAACAAGCCCGAATCAAGCTCAGATCGGGCCGCCCATTCAGGCAAAATACCTACCCCTAAACCAAGACGTATAAACTGTTTAATCGCATCATCACTTCCTGCTTCTATCAGTGGAGTAAGCGCTATTCTTTCGCTCCGAAAATGCGCACATATCAGGCTCCGGGCATCGCTGTGACGGTCGGGCGTAATCAGCGATTGCTCCGCGATACGTGTCGCCTTTCCTCGATGTGTCCAGGGATGTGCCGAAGGAACCATAAAACGCAACTCGTCCTCCCCGATGGGAAACGAGACAAGGCCGCTCAGATCCTCCGGTTCGGGACACACCGCACAGTCGACTTCCCCGCGCAAAACCCGCTGCGCAGCCTCCGTAGTCGAACATGGATCCATCGCAATGTGCATTCCCTTGAAACTTTCAACAAACTCGCGCAGCACAGGCGGTAGCAGATACTGACACGCGCTTGCTTCGGCTGCAATCCGAAGACTCTGCTGCTTCCACTCGGGTCGCTCCTTAAAACGACTGCGCACGTACTCTAACTTTTCCATCACCTGCCCAGCCTCCGCAAGAAGCTCCCTCCCAGGCTGCGTCAAACGCATGCTCTTGGGACCTCGATCCATCAACTGACATCCAAGCTCCGACTCCAAAGCCTTCAACGAATGACTTAAGGCAGAGGCAGTAACCCCAAGTTCAGCAGCGGCCAGACCCATGTGCATGTGCCGACCAAGAACCACAAACGACCTTAATTGTTGCGAGGAAAGTGGAGCGTCCATAAACGGCCGGTTTTATTAGCGTTGAACTCTTCTCAACAAAAGCCTGAAAAATATTCATCTCTGAAATGCCCTCCCACAGCCCGCGCTCGGGCATGCCCATTGCTAAAGGTGGTCGTAGATGAAAAAACCACAGCCCCACTCCGCCACCCGAGCCCGGGTGCGACCCGTGGCTCAATCACACGACTTCCGCCTCGGGTTTGTCCCGATGATTGATGGGGCGCCCGTGATTGTGGCGCACGAAATGGGCCTGTTCCGGAAGTTCGGCGTCCGGGTGAGGCTGGGCCGTGAAGCTGGATGGGCGAGCATTCGCGACCGTTTGATCCATCAGGAGATCGTCGGGGCCCACGCCCCCGCCTCCATGGCATTTGCCCTGCGCTGCGGCTTGGGAAGTCTTGCGGTCCCCTGCCTCACAGCCATCGTCCTTGCACACAATGGCAGCGCTATCACGCTCTCGCAGACTCTGAAACGCGCAGGTGCCGTTGATCCCCTTTCTCTCGCGGAAGTGGTGCGTCGCTCGGGCGCCTCTCGCCGTTACCGGTTCGCTGCCGTTTTTGAGTACGCCACGCAGCACGTCAACCTGCGCCGTTGGCTCGCCGCAGGCGGTGTTCTTGGCCGCCAAATCAAAGTGATCAAGGAAGATGGCGCCTCAGACTGGCCCACCTTCGCAGAGAAGGCCAAGAAGCTGCTGGTCAAAGACAAGGTGGCGTCGGTCTTCGGTTGCTGGACTTCCGCTTCACGCAAAGCAGTGCTGCCCGTCTTCGAAAAAGAAAACGGAATGTTGTACTACCCCACCTTTTACGAGGGTCTGGAGCAGTCCAAGAACGTGATCTACACGGGTCAGGAAGCCACCCAGCAGATCATTGCCGGCCTGGACTGGATCGCCAAAGAAAAGAAAGCCAAAACTTTCTATCTCATCGGTTCAGATTACATCTGGCCTCGTACCTCCGCCAAAATCGCCCGCAAACACATTGAAAATGTGCTCAAGGGAACGGTCGTAGGCGAGGAGTTTTACGCCCTCGGGCACACGCAATTTGGTTCCTTGATTAACAAGATCAAATTGAAGAAGCCCGACGTCATTTACGCCATCGTCGTCGGTGGCAGTAACGTCTCCTTCTACAAGCAGCTCAAGGCCGCCGGAATCACCAGCGACAAACAAACGCTGCTGACCATCTCGGTCACCGAAGACGAAGTCCTTGGCATCGGGGGTGAAAACCTGACCGGCTTCTACTCTGCAATGAAATACTTCCAGAGCCAGGACAACCCCAACAACGCCGCCTTCGTAAAGGCGTTCAAGGAGAAATACGGCGAGAAGAGCGTCATCGGTGATGTGACACAAGCCGGTTACCTTGGACCATGGCTATGGAAGGCCACCGTTGAAAAAGCAGGCAGCTTCGACGTGGATAAAATCGCGGCAGCCTCCTCCGGTGTGGAATTCAAGGGCGCCCCAGAGGGCTACGTGCGCATCCACGACACCAACCACCATCTCTGGAGCAAGCTGCGCATCGGCCAGTGGAGCACCGACGGTCAGGCGAAGGTGTTGTACGAATCCGCACTCATCGAACCCGATCCATTCCCGAAAGGGTACCAGTAGGCCACACGCGGTTGAGCGCCGCTTGTTGTCGAGTTGAGAACCACGTTCCCCCCGGAACACCCACTTTAAAGCATTCTCACGTCATGAATCTTCAAGAGCTTTGGTCCATCTTTATCATGCAGGGGTTCGCAGGAATCAGCCTCTTTAGCGTCCTATTGCTAATGGGTTTGGGCCTCGCCCTCATCTTCGGCCAAATGGGCGTCATCAACATGGCCCACGGTGAGTTCATGGCCCTCGGCGCCTACACAACCTACCTCTGCTCCACGCTCGTGCAGGATCACGCTCCCTCGCTCCTGCCCATCTATTTCCCCATCGCTATCGTGCTCGCCTTCATCCTGAGCGCAGCCCTCGGCGCCCTTGTGGAATGGGGCATGATTCGCCATCTCTACAAACGTCCGCTCGATACCCTTCTGGCGACTTGGGGCTTAAGCCTCATTCTGCAACAAACCTACCGCTCCATCTTCGGCGCGCGAGAAGTCACTCCCACCCTTCCCGAGTGGCTCATGGGATCTTTCAAGCCGACAGAGTCCATCGACATTCCCATCAACGGCGTCTTTGTCCTTCTGCTCGCGGGCGCTGTCACAGGAAGCCTCCTTCTCTTCATGTTCAAAACCGCGTTTGGACTCCGGTTGAGAGCCACTGTTCAAAACCGCCTCATGAGCGGCGCCGTTGGCATCAACACGAAGATGGTCGACCGTCTTGCTTTCTCCGTCGGCTGCGGTATTGCGGGCATTGCGGGCGCCGCCTTCACCACGATCGGCTCCACAGGGCCCGACAGCGGCAGCCGCTACATCGTGGATGCCTTTCTTGTCGTTGTCTTCGGCGGCGCAGCAAATCTCTTCGGATCCGTTGTATCAGCCCTGGGCATTGCACAGGCCCAGTCGATCCTGGAGTTCTTCCTCGAAGGCACCAAGGGCAAGGTCGCCACACTCCTGTTTATCGTCGTGGTGTTGATGTTCCGGCCACAGGGGCTGTTCCCCAGCAAAGTGCGCTCATAAGCGCATCCCTCAAAAACAAATCCCGCATTTATGAACATTAAGACGCTCTTCAAAAGCAAGGCTGAGGTCTACACCACCGTCACACTCGCCGCACTCGTGCTCGTGGTCCTGCCGTTGCTCCTGCCCATCTTCCGTCTGAACCTTTTCGGCAAATACCTCACCTTCGGCTTCGTGGGTGTCGGTCTCGTGCTCCTGTGGGGACGCTGCGGAATCCTGAGCCTGGGACAGGGAGTCTTCTTCGGACTCGGAGGCTATTGCATGGCCATGTTCCTAAAGCTCGAAGCATCGGATCCCATCAGCACAAAGATCCAAAGTACACCCGGCATTCCGGACTTCATGGACTGGAATCAAATCACGAAGCTCCCGTGGTTTTGGGAGCCATTTAAGAGCTTCCCTTTCGCCATGGCAGCGATCCTCGTCATCCCAACGCTCGTGGCCTTCGGGATCGGTTGGGCCATGTTCCGCAGGCGCGTTGGTGGCGTCTATTTTGCGATCATTACCCAGGCCATCGCGCTCATCATCTCCCTTGGGATTGATGGTAACCAAGGCTACACCGGCGGCCGTAACGGAATCACCGATTTGCGCACGCTCCTTGGCATGGATATCCGTAGCAACGTCTCCCAGTATATCATCTATTACATCAGCGCCCTGCTTCTGTTCGCCTGCATCCTCTTTGGGAAATACATCATCAACAGTCGCATGGGCCGCGTCCTTGTGGCCATTCGCGACCGCGAGGATCGTGTGCGCTTCTCCGGTTACGACGTCGCCATGTGCCGCAGCTTCGTATTTGCCCTCGCCGCACTCTTTTCCGGAATCGGCGGCGCGATGTTTGTCCTGCAGGTCGGCTTCATGTCCCCCTCCTTGATAGGGATTGTCCCCTCCATCGAAATGGTCATCTTCGCGGCTGTGGGCGGACGTTTATCAGTGATCGGCGCTGTGTATGGCGTGCTCATTGTGAACCTTGGAAAGACAACCTTCTCAGAAGCCTTTCCCGAACTGTGGCTCTTTCTCATGGGCGGCACTTTCATCGCCGTCGTGATGTTCTTCCCGGACGGTTTAGCCGGGTTGACGGAACCCGGCGGGCCTCTCTCAAAGCTCTGGCAAAAGTGGGGCGCACGCCTCCTGCCAGGCCTCGCGCGCCGCATTGCAGAGAATCATTCTTCGACTGCAACCACCACAGTTCTGGCTGAGAAAACCGCCCTCAATGAGGTCACCAACGCAACCAAATGAGCACTGAAAAAGACTTCCTCCTTTATATCGAAGGTCTTGGTGTGTCCTTCGATGGGTTCAAGGCCGTGGACGGCTTTAACTTCTACCTCAATACCAATACGGTACACGTTATCATCGGTCCAAACGGCGCCGGTAAAACCACTGTTCTCGACCTCATCTGCGGCAAAACAAAAGCCACTGACGGTAGCGTTAAATTTAAGGGCAGCGAAATCCGCGGCCTCAAAGAACACGAAATTGTCCGGGCAGGAATTGGTCGGAAATTTCAAAATCCTTCCATTTATGAAAACCTCACCGTTCTCGAAAATCTGGAGATCTCTCATCCCAAGGGACGTGGCGTTTTCGGCTGCCTCGTTTTCCAACGCACACCGGATGTTGTCGAACGGATTCAAAGCGTCGCAAAGGACATCGGATTACAAGACCGCCTCGACACAGAAGCCGGCGTGTTGAGCCATGGTCAAAAGCAATGGCTGGAGATTGGCATGCTGCTGATGCAGAACCCGGAACTCCTCATGCTGGATGAACCCGTCGCAGGCATGAGCGTCCGGGAGCGCGAAGAGACAGCTCAGCTCATCCGCAAAATCAGCAAGGAACGCTCTGTGATCGTCATCGAGCACGACATGGAATTTGTGAAAGAAATCGCCGACCGCGTCACCGTCATGCATCTCGGCAAAATCCTCGCCGAGGGCTCCATGGAACACGTGCAACACGACCCGAAGGTGATCGAAGTTTACATCGGCCACTAACAGACCAACCCTATGCTCACAGTCAATTCCATCCAAGTTAGTTACGGACAGAGTGTGGTGATCCCCAGCCTTAGCTTCACAGCCGCCAAGGCTGAGATCGTGGGAATCATCGGCCGCAACGGAATGGGCAAAACAACCCTCTTCCGGAGCCTCATCGGCATGCTGCCTCTGCGCAACGGCAGCATTTCCATCGATGGCACCGATGTCTCCAAAGACGAATCCCATCAGCGCGTCACCAAGGGCCTCGCCATCGTTCCTCAAGGCCGCATGATTTTCCCCTACCTCAGCGTCTATGAAAACCTCATCTCAGGCGTCAGAGGGAACGTGAGCTCCGAGGATCTCGCAGAGATCTACTCCCTCTTCCCCGTGCTCCGCGACATGAAGGACCGCAAAGGCGGCAACCTATCTGGCGGACAACAGCAGCAGCTTGCGATCGGACGCGCCCTCATGACCAAGCCTAAGGTGCTGCTTCTGGACGAACCCACGGAAGGCATTCAACCTTCTATTATCAAAGATATTGCGCGCACTCTCAAAGAGATACGAAACCTCCGGAACCTGACCATTGTCGTGAGCGAACAGGTCCTCAGTTTCATGCTCGAAGTGTGCGACCGCCTTTTTGTGATCGAGAAGGGGTCCCTCGTCCGCGAGGACCCGAGGGCCTCCGTCAACGCGGAGGAGATCCGCAAAATGCTGTCCGTTTAAGCCAAAAAACCCACTCAACATCAAACCCAACCGCATCATGAAAACACTGATCAAAGTCGACCTCAAAGCCACCCCAGAATCCCAGGACGTACTGCACAACCGCTGGCACCCGGATATTCCCATGATTGCCTACGTGAAGCCGGGAGACGAGTTCCGAGTCGAGTGTATTGACTGGACCGGCGGCCAGATTCTCAACAACGACTCCGCAAACGACGTTCGCGACGTCGATTTATCCAAAGTCCACTATCTGAGCGGCCCCATCGGCGTCGAGGGTGCCGAACCCGGAGACCTCCTCGTAGTCGACCTTCTCGACGTGGGCGTCCTGGATGACTTCCAGTGGGGATTCACGGGAATCTTTGACCAAAAAAATGGAGGCGGTTTTCTCACAGAGCACTACCCTGAGGCTCGCAAAGCCTGCTGGGATTTTCACGGCATCTACACCTCGTCCCGCCACATTCCAGGGGTTGAATTCGCTGGAATCATGCACCCGGGGTTGATCGGGTGCCTGCCGTCCAAGGAAATGCTGGATATCTGGAACAAGCGCGAGGCCGAACTCTTTGCCACCAACCCGGATCGCACGCCCCCGCTCTGCGCGCTTCCCTACGAACCAACGGCGCACATGGGCAAACTCACCGGTGCCAAGGCGAAGGCCGCTGCGATGGAAGGAGCGCGAACCGTGCCTCCCCGTGAACACGGTGGGAACTGCGACATCAAAAACCTCACGAAAGGCTCAAAGGTCTTTTTCCCCGTCTACGTCAAAGACGGCGGCCTCTCCATGGGAGATATCCACTTCTCGCAGGGAGATGGCGAAATCACTTTCTGCGGTGCGATTGAAATGGCTGGCTACCTGGATTTGCGAGTCAACATCATCAAGGGAGGAATGGCCAAGTATGGAGTCGTAAACCCGATCTTCATGCCCAGCCCCCTGCAGCCCAACTACACGAAGCACCTCATTTTTGAAGGCATCTCCGTGGACGAAAAAGGCAAACAGCACTACCTCGACCCTCATGTCGCCTACCGCATGGCCTGCCTCAACGCCATCGAGTACATGAAGAAATTCGGATACACCGGCGAACAGGCTTATGCGATTCTCGGCACCGCCCCGGTCGAGGGGCGCATCAGTGGCATCGTGGATATCCCCAACGCCTGCGCCACCCTCTACCTGCCCACGGAAATCTTCGCCTTCGATATCACCCCGAATGCGCATGGGCCGACCAAGCAGGTCGGAGGCATCGACCTCGCCGTCACCCACTAACCCTTCCAAAAAATGCCTTTCTACGACTTCGAATGTGACTTGTGTGGAGAGTTTGGCGCGTTTCGGTCCATCAGTGAAAGAGACCACGCGCTCGATTGTCCCGAATGCGGGTTGTCGGCGCGGCGTTTGGTGACCGCCCCGAACCTTGCGCTCATGAACCCAGTCGCTCGAAAAGCCGCGAAGGTCAATGAGCGCAGCGCACACGCGCCGCGCGTGAGCAACGGACACTCCTGTCACAGCCGCTGCGGATGCGGAACCAAAATCCGCAAGGGACGCACAAAGCAAACACGCCTGGGGCTCGCTCAGGCCGCAAAACCAAGCGCGCGTCCCTGGATGCTCGGTCATTAGTATCAATTGGGGACCTTTCCAAAGAGGTGCACTCGGAAAGGTCCCCTGTTTCTTGGCTTCCATAACCTCACCCTTTTCCTCAAAGGGATACATCGGATCCCATCCGCTTTGGCACCCCTCGACACTCTGTACTGCGGGTTCCTGTCCCAAGCAAAACGTGGTCCGCTCAAAGGTTCTCACGCGGCTTCCCAAGGACGCTTGGGTATGCGTCTAGCGGTGGATAATTGGACCTACATGGTGCAACTCTCCCGTTCTGTGGAATACGCCGCAGCATCGCCAATCTAAGGGGTCTGCCGATAAAACTGCAATATCGACGACGACACTTTTTCTGCATTTTCTAAGACTCTGCGCAACATTGCTCCGTAGCTAAGGACCATAGGGAGCATCCTCCGAGTCAGGTCCGGCGGGGCAAAGTCATCATGGAATATTACTGAACACCAGGGGTCTCGGGAAGCGAGACCTCGCAGGTTCGGGAATGTCCGTGGAACGGTTGGTGCCGTTCTGTCCATGCCGGAAGGGATACACCGAGGGTTCCCGTGCGCTATGCCACCAACAAGCACTCATCTGGACACGGCCCCCGTGAACAACGCAGGCTCGGCCGTCCCCCCGGAGCACGTACCCAAAGCACTCCAAACAGACAGCCTTGCTCAGCCGCACTCAGAACCCCAAGCGCCCTCAAAAGCCGCGCCCAGCTCGCCAGCTTTGGAGCACCACGCGCCAGCTTTGGAGCACCACGCGCCAGCTTTGGAGCACCACGCGCCAGCTTTAGAGCACCACGCGCCAGCTTTAGAGCACCACTCAAGCAGTGCCCTGCCGGCAAATGCACGGACCCTGTGGTTTGCAGCTCTGGACATGCGGGATGTGGGTCTTGTGGGTGGAAAAAACGCCTCGCTCGGAGAGCTCACACGAGCGGCAAACGCCCTGGGCATCCGGGTCCCCAAAGGATTCGCGATACCCGCAACGGCCTTCCGTTGGTATCTGGAACAGACGGGACTCGAGGCACTCATTGTTGAAACCTTAAAAAACCTCGACCCGAGGCACATCCACAGCCTTCAGAGGGCCGGAGCCACGCTGCGCAACGCCGTTCTAAACACCCCCCTGCCCGCCGCCCTCGCGGACGATATCACTGCCGCCTACAGAAACTTGCGCGCCGAATGCATGGGCACGGCAGTGGAAGCAATGGAACCCGCCCCAGCCAAAGAAAGCGAGGCGCGGTTCGCCGTCGCCGTGCGCAGCAGCGCCACCGCCGAAGACCTTCCCGAGGCGAGCTTTGCTGGGGCGCAGGAGAGCTTTCTCAATATTCTTGGAGAAAGCGATTTGCTCGACGCTTGCCGGCGCTGTTTCGCTTCCCTCTACAATGACCGGGCCATCAGCTACCGCTTTGAACACGGCTTTATCGACCGCTCCGTCGCTCTTTCCGTGGGCATCCAGGAAATGGTCGATGTGAGCGACGGCGCTTCAGGCGTGCTTTTTACCCTCGATACAGAAACGGGCAACCCAGACGTGGTCGTTCTCAATGCCGTGCGCGGCCTCGGCGAGCCGCTTGTGCAGGGAAAGGTGATTCCCGACGAATACGTGGTCTTCAAGCCAACCCTCCGCAGCGCCGCCTGCCCCATTCTCAAAAGGGCGGCCGGGGCGCGCCTGGTGCGCACCGTTTCCGCAGATGGGGGGGGAACTAGGGAGGAGGTGCTTGCGGCCGGGTACGAGGATGTGCCGGTAGTGGACGACGCAACCCTCTTAAAACTCGCACGCTGGGGCTGTTCGATTGAGTCCCACTACGGCAGACTCCGGGGCAGTGTCTCCCCGATGGACGTCGAATGGGCCTGGGAAGGAGGTTCTGCGGAGCCCGCGATTTTACAGGCAAGGCCCGAGACGGTCCACGCCAAGCGCGCGATGCAATCCACCCGGGAGAGAAACACGCAGGGCGAAGGCGGCGCGTTCGGCGCGCAGGGAGGCGCGTTCGGCGCGCAGGGAGGCGCGTTCAGCGCGCAGGGAGGCGCCTTTGGAACAAAGGGAGGCGCGCCGGGCCCCATTGAAGGGAGAACGCGCGCCGTGCTCTCGGAGCGCGGACGCGTGCTTGTGCAGGGTACGAGCATCGGCACCCAGATCGTGCGAGGAAGCGTACGTATCCTGCATTCGCTCGCAGAGCTTGGTGGCTTTTCGAAGGGAGACATTCTGGTCACCGAAAGGACGGATCCAGACTGGGAGCCGGTGATGCGTCTGGCGGCGGGCATTGTGACGGAACGCGGCGGGCGCACCTGCCACGCGGCCATTGTGAGCCGCGAACTCGGGGTGCCTGCGATTGTAGGAGCCGAAGACGCCACCCGCCGCCTCAAGGAGGGCCAGGCCGTAACACTCTGCTGCGCCGAAGGAGAAAGAGGAACCGTCTACGAGGGTTTTTTAAAGTTTTATCACGAACCACTCACCCCTCCTCATGCCGGGCAACTGCGTACCAAACTCCAACTCAACCTTTCCAATCCCGCCACCGCCTTCCGGCTCTCTCCCCTGCCCTCCGATGGAGTGGGCCTCGTGCGCGAGGAGTTCCTGCTCGCGGGTGAAATCGGCATCCATCCACTGGCACTCCTGAACCACGCCAAACTCGCAACCCCTCTCAGGGAACAGATTACGGCGCTCACCCACGGCTATCCCGACAAACGGGAGTTTTTCATCGCCAAACTCTCCGAAGGGGTCGGAATGATTGCCGCCGCGTTTTATCCGCGGCCCGTGCTGCTGCGTTTCAGCGACCTCAAATCCAACGAATACGCGCACCTCGTCGGCGGGCATGATTATGAGGCGCCGGAGGAAAACCCCATGCTCGGCTTCCGCGGTGCCAGCCGCTACTTGGACAGCGAATTCAGGGAGGCGTTCGCCCTCGAGTGCGAAGCGGTGCGGAGGGTCCGTGAAGCCATGGGACTCAAAAACCTCCGCGTGATGATTCCTTTTTGCCGCACTCCGGCCGAGGGCGAAAAGGTGCTCGAGGAAATGGCGCGCAGCGGCCTCGTCAGGGGCCGTGGCGGACTGGAGGTTTGGATGATGTGCGAAATTCCTAGCAACGTGCTGCTGGCTTCCGAGTTTTGCCCCTTGTTTGACGGCTTTTCCATCGGCTCCAACGATCTTACCCAACTCACCCTCGGGGTGGACCGGGATTCGAGCCGGCTTTCCCACCTCTTCGACGAGCGCAATCCGGCGGTCAAACGCCTGATTGCGGATTTTGTGAAGATCGCCACCGAGGCTGGCAAGCCCGTGGGCATCTGCGGACAGGCCCCGAGCGATTATCCGGAATTCGCCCGTTTTTTGGTGGAAACGGGCATCACCAGCATTTCCGTGGACCCGGATGCACTCCTAAAAACACGGGAAACCGTCTACGAGGCGGAAAGGAAGAAAAAAACAGAGCATTCCGCTTGAGTGCCCCTGCACCTTTCCACAAAAGCCGCACGACAAATCCTGAAGATGCGTTCACAATCGTTTCACTTTCTTCCGAAACGCTCCCGGGCTCACGCCGGTTGCACTCTGAAAAGCGCGCGTAAGATGGCTCTGGTCGTAAAACCCACACTCCTGGGCGATGCCCCCCACCGGGGTGGACGTATGCTGGAGCTTCCACCGGGCCATGAGCAGGCGGACGCCCAGTATATAGTGAAAGGGCGTGGAGTTAAAACACCTCTGAAATTCCCGCTGAAACTGACTCACCGAAAGATGGCAAAGCGCAGCGAGTACTTCCACGCTCAGGGGCGTGCCGTAGTTTTGCAAGACATGGTCCAGCGCGGGGGTGAGGCGTGCGTGCGCATCCCGGCCGCTGCTGCTCGCCCCCTCATGAGGACGCATCACCCCGGCAATCCCGGAAATTTCTCCAGCCCGGCTTCGTAATGGGTACTTGCTCGACAAAAACCATCTCGGCAAACCATCCGCCCCTGGCACCAGCCAGACACGGTCCCTGACGGGCTCGCCGGAAACCAGAACCTCGCGGTCTTCCTCCACATATTGCGCGGCCAATACAGGCGTGTGATAGTCCAAATCACTGCGCCCCACCATTTGCGAGGGAAACTGGCATCCATGGAGTTCAGCCATTGCCCGGTTGACCCGCATAAACCGGTGGTTCAAATCCTTGGCGTAAAAATACACCGAAGGCAGGTTATCAAAAAGATCGAGCCACTGAGTCGGATCGGAAAGAGCTTCCCACCACACATTCATGCGGTTTAATTACAAAAAACACTCTCCAGCAGCAATCTCTTTCAGCCTCATACACTGCCCGCGAAGCCGTGAGGCCTCTCTAAAATCTCGACGTCTCGCCCCCCCAAACCTGAGTCCACCACGAACGAAGCTTTCCCAAGCGTCTTTCAATTGGAATACTGTATACAAACGGCGGGCCTCATGTTTTAATTCTTGGCTGAGCCCGACGCCTTGCTCCGGCACGCGCAGCCCGATACCCTCACCTCACCTCACCCCTTTATGAACGTCTCCCCTCGCCTTGGCCTGGTTCTGTGCACCGCGATTGTTGCCCTGAATCTTCCCGTACCGCTTCCAGCCGCCCCGCCGGCCTTCCGAACCCTCTCGGCACCCGAAGGCTGGTCTCTGGTGAAGGGAGAAACAGACGCCGGCGCCGTCCGTAGCGCCAAGAGCAATCAACCCTTGGAACTGAGGACCGCCGCCCCCATGAACCTGCCCGTGGAAGCCGTCTTCAGATTCCGCGCACTCACCGGTGACAGCATCAGTGTTCTGGCTCTGGAGGAGGACAAAAGCGCAAAACCCTTGCTGCAATTCAGTTTCCGCGGCATGAGCCCCGCCTCCGCCAGTCTCACCGCTCAGGCTTCAGGAGACCCCATGGAAACCGTCCCCCCCTCGATCCGAAGAGGTTCCGGCAACCTTAGTTATGGCTGGCGCTTTCCTGTGGTGAAGAACCTTTGGAGCGAGGAAGACCGCAGGGAAATCGGGGCCTCCTATGCAAAGCTCATTCCCTTTGAGGAAAAGACTTTTACGGCTCGGATTGTCCTGACCAAAGACACCCGCCAAATTTGGGTCGACGACCGCTTGCTGGCCGAAAGGAGGCTGGAAACCAAGGGGCAGGTTTCCTTCGGGCTGCAGTTGGGAAAGTCCGCGCACGTGCTGAGCGCAGAGTTTAAATCCCCCGCTGAAAACGGCCGCTTTCATCCCCTTCCGCTTCAGTATTGGAGCCATTCCAAACCAGCGCCCATTCCGGCACGCAAGCCTGCCGCGGCCGCAGACGCCGCCTCTTCTGCCCCACCAGCCCAGACAACGCCCACCGCAACACCCGCACCTGCAGAAGAGGGTGAACCTTGGACCGTTCAAGGGGTGCCGATGCGCGCCTTTTTAGCCCCCGGCGCTGACATCAACCTGCGCGAATCTTTGGACCGTTACAGGCGCACGTTTGGAAGCGGCCCCGACACGTCCTACGTCAACGCTCTCAAATCCTGGCCGGGCAGTTTTCAAGTCGATCCCGCGGCCCTCACCTTTCGCGTTCCGTACCGGCCCTATCAAACCGCATGGTTACTCGCGTGGCTGGATGAAACGCCCAATGCCGTCCCAAAAGGCACTTTCCGATTTTTCCGTCAGGACGCCGGCTACCCGGCGGCCACACCGTTTGAAATCACCGAAGAAACCATTCAAAAAGGTCTGGTCACCCCGCTCGCTCAAAAAACAGCCGACGGTCGGCCCCTCTACCTTGTGAAGGTGCCGGTTGAAACCGGTGAATTTTTTGGGTTCCGCGACATGCAGGACTCCTTTTTGGAATTTGAACTGACGAAACCCGTGGTTTTGGGGCGCAGTTATCCAGACCCCATCTACTACGGGTACCATCCTGCGGGCCTGCCCAGTTCTGTGCATGTGGTGGGGATCACCCTCGAGGAGGCGGCTTTTGACTATGAGGTCAAACCCTCCCAGACCGCTTTCGTGTTCGAGCAGCCTGAAAAACCGTCGGTGACAGTGCCCGTGCGCAACCTGAGCGCAAAACCACTGAGCGCCATCGTGACCCTCAAAACCCGGAGCTTCGACGCTCAGGAGGAAACCACCCTCACGGCCACCGCTCAATGTGCGGCGGGAGAAACCGCACACCCCAATCTGCAGCTCAACCTAAAGACACTGGGCTGGCACGAATTGCAAATCAGCGTCGAGGCGGCCGGAACCACCCGCAAAAACACCTTGAGCCTCGTAGTGCTGCCGCCGAATACCCGCACCTACGGCACCGCTGCCAATGAAACCCGCTTTGGCATGTGGTGGTTACTTGGCCACTACACCCCCATGGGCCTCGGTGTTGGCAAGGAAGCCCAGGAGCAAAACGAGGGTTACCTCGCCATGTGCCGCAAACTCGGGTTGCGCCGCGCCTCCGTCCACAAAATGATGGGCGACGCCGACGCTTTCAAGCGCTTGGACATCCTTCCAGTGGGCCCGCACACGACCGCCGGCGGCATGAATAAATCCCTCAATCCGGATGGCTCCGTGAATGGGGAGGAAATGCAAAAAGGGATTGAACGCGAAATCAAACTGCTTAACGACGAAACGCTGTTCCCTGGGTCCACCTATTTTTATGGTGGAGAATGGGGCATCTCTCGCGAAGTCCAACACGCTCCTTGGCCCAGTTACACAGGTGAGGGCGACCGCGCGCTCAACGCCGCCGAACGCAATAATGTAGACCGCCACGTCAAAATCTTTTCCTCCATCGGCAGGGCCATTCGCCAGAAAAGCCCCACCACCCGGTTGGTCCTGCAATGGGGCGCGGTCAATGGAACCACAGCCTACATCAAGGGCGGCTTTCCCAAAGATCTAGCGGATATGTACGGCATGGATGCCCCCCAGTTTGAACTGTTTCCCGAAATTTCGAACGTAACCGGTTCCATCAACGAATTGTGGCAACTGCGCCAGGAAACCCAAAAACTGGGGTGGCCCAAACTGCCGATCAACTGGACAGAGGGCCCCTTTCTTCCCACCAATCCGGGCGCGTTGAGCGAGCAGGAACAGGCAGAGGTCCAAGTGCGCTACATGCTGCTCGGTCTGGCCTATGGCGTGGACAGCTTTGAATCCGCCATCGTCCCCTTCGATGCAGGGAACTATTATGGAGCCGAACATTACGGTGCGGGCATATTCCGCCGCCATCCCGTGGGCTGTCCAAAACCCGCCGTAGCGGCCGTCGCCACCATGACCAGCATGCTCTGCGGCAGCGATCCCGCTGGGAGTGTGCCCACGGACAGTCTCACCACCTACTGCCAGACTTTCGTTCGCGCGAAGGACAAAACCAAGACCTACGCCCTCTGGCGCGCAGTGGGCAAATCCGAAGCCTCGTTGCGGATTACCTCTCCGGGAGCCACGGTCACAGACTCCATGGGCAATGCCCGTCACCTACAGGCTCAAAACGGAGTCGTCACCGTATTGCTGAGTCCCTCTCCGATCTGGCTCACTGGGGCCGGTACCGTCAGTGAAGTCCGCTCGGGAATTCCGGCCTACGATTCCGCGCCTGCCCCCGTGAGCAAACCGCTCGCGGTATTTCAACCCGCCCTCTGGAGTTACGACGGCGCCGAGGACAAGGCATATGCCAACAACCACTTTGCGATCAAGCGCATCGCAGACCCAAGTCTGTTTGCCGAGTTTGGACAGGCCGAAGAGGGCCATCCGGACGCCGTAGGAATCACCCTTCCCATCGGGCCGTCCGACAAACCGCTTGCCACTCGCTACGGAGCGCTGAAATTAAAGAAACCCCTGCCCCTCCAAGGGCAACCCTCCGCCCTCGGCCTCTACATCAAGGGCAACTCCTCCTGGGGCCGCGTCGTCTTTCAATTGCGCGACGCCAAGGGGGAAATCTGGACCTCCAACGGAACCAAAGACGATTGGAACTGTGACGATACCCACGCTTGGTCCTACGTTCATTTCGAGGGCTGGCGTTATGTGCGCTTCCCGCTGCCCAGCACGCACTCCTGGGATCTGGCACGCGGTCTGGAAACCACTTGGTGGGGTTCCTCGGGTGGGGACGGCGTGGTGGATTATCCGCTGAGCCTCGAAAAAATATTCGTCGAAGCACGCAATGAGGTGCCGGTCCTCGCCCAGATGACGCAAGTGCCCGAGCGCACCTACAAACTCTCAGGGCTCGTGGCTGAGTATGCCTCGGAACAGGCGGCGACCCCTGCCGTTCTGGCTGCCCTGCGCCTGCGGATGCCGACCCCGCCGTGGACGGGACCGACCACAAACGTAATCGCAAAGCTCAACACAGAGGGCGCCGATCCCGCCCCGGAGGCCCCTGCTTTCAAGGAACCCGAGCACTTCAACGATGGCAGGCGGATGCTCATCGAGTTCAACGAAGAGGCGGGAAAAACCTACAGCCTCTATATCTCCCTGTTCCCCGACGGCCGCGGCGCAGAACTCATCAACGCCAAAGTCAAAACCGGAATGCTCGTCACCGCCTTTAAGCCGGAAACGCCCATGTATCTGTTCCTGACCCACACAGGCGCGGACAAACGCGAGTCCAAGCCTTCCAAGTCGGTCAAACTCGTCACGCAGGACAACTTCAAAGAGAAGTAGTCCCCAGATTCAGCAGGGCCTCCTTGCACTCCGTTTAACGGCCCCGCCTTCCTCTCCCGTAATGCCGCACAGTACTCAAACCACACGGCCAGTGTTCACCGTACAAAGAGCGCGCCCCAACGGCGACGTGCCTCCACGCTCGCTACCACGGCTACCACGGCCCGTCTTGCCTCGGTTACGGCCCCTGTTCGCGCTCGTGTGCGCCCTACACGCGTGCCCGCTGGGTGCACATGCTCAAAAACCAAGCGCCGGCACGCAGGAGACTTCCAAGGCCGTGGGGCAACCCGTCACAGTGTCCCGCCCGGAGTGGGTCCTCTCGTCTTGTGATCTTGGCGCGGCGGGCCAACCCAAAATGAACCCGGCGGACATCGTGCGCGAACTCCGCGCCGATGGCTGGCCTGCAAAGGTTGCTCCTGCAGAAAGCCCGGCGGCAACCAACTGGCGAAAAATCCCTGCGGGGACGCATCCTGAAAGTTGGGTAAGCCTGGTCACTGCCAGCTTCGGACGACGCGGCGAGGTGTACGCCTTCCAATTTCAAGGGCAGGATGGCCGGGCCAAACTTCTCGCGCACATCTCCCACAAGATGGTCCCCGGCGTTGGACAGGATCCCATGAAAGGCGCTTACGTGTGGACCGACGCATCCCCCAATGTGGCCTCCGCCCTGCGCACCCATAGAGAGGCCCCGCCCGCGAACCCAGAAACAGCGAAGAGCTTCAGGCCCCTGCAATTGGAAATCGTACACGGTCAGGAATCTGAAGCCCCGGAAGTTCAGGACACAGAAAGAGGCTCCTCGTTGGATACAGCCATGAGCCTGCCTCCCCAAAAAGTGCTGCCAGTTCTCGATGCGATCATCACGGCTGCCGCCTGTTCTGCAGGTTGGGCGCCAGGCCCGGGCGCCGCGCCAAGCCGCGCCAGGGTGGAATTACGGGTTCAGGACCGCGCCTGTGCCATCCAAGTTTCCTTCGTGCATGAAGGGCGGGAAACACACACGGGCTTCAGGCGTATTCCGTGGGAGGAATATCCCGAGCAACTCAAACTCCTTTTCCATTGGCCCGCCCTCGAAAAACATGTCTCGGACTTTGCTCGCCCCCATTTTGAATCCCTCCAATTGCTAGGCCTCGATCAGAACAAACTGTTCTGCCTGCTCGGGGACGAAGTGGCCGCCCTCGACGCCACCACTGCGGCGGAGCTTTGGCGCATCCGCAAGCGTCCCGGCCAAGCCCTTCCTGCGCGCTTGCGCCCCCAGTACACGACACGCCGCGACCCGCAGGGTAAACTAAGGATTGTGCGCTGGAATATTGCCCTTTCGGAAGTATCTCCCCATGACGGAGCCCTCCTCCCTCTGGCCGCTGGCGCGGCATCGGCTCCGCACTCCTTCGACTTTGCCGGCGACGGCGCACTGGCCTCTGCCGAGGCAATGCAACTGCGCGTCTTTTCGAAGGGCAAGGAAATCTGGACCACCACCGAAAAGCACGAAATCCGGTGCGGACCGCGGTTTGAAAAAGACCGCGTACTCATCGGCCACGACGGCGGGGAACTTCTGGCGCTGGACCGCGCTACGGGCAAAGAGTTGTGGAGAACGCCCGCGGGTGGATCTTTTTATGGCAGTATCTCTGCGGCTGGCGCTTTGCGCTTTGCGTTCTGCGCTCAAACCGAAACGCTTGTGGCGTTCTCACCCGAGGACGGAAGCCTCAAATGGCGGTTTCAAGCTGGAGACGCTCTGGCGCAGGAACCCTTCGAATTCAATGGCTCTCTTTTTTTAGTCACCAAGGCAAACCGGGTGGTACGGTTGCATCCGGAGAGCGGCGCCGTTCTTCATGAAGTCCAATGGCCCGCATGGATTAGCGGTCTGCAACCCGTTGATTCAGCGGCAGGGACGGTTCTGGCTCTCAATGATTCAAGAGGCCGCCTCACTCTGCTCGATGCCAGGCTCGTGACGCAGGGAAGCGCAAATCTGGAAACCAGACTGACGGGCGCCACGTTCTCTGCAGTCCTTCCTGAGATTTGGCGGCAACGCGCCTCCAAAAAGAAAGGCGCTGACGAAGACCTGAGCGAGGCCCTCACAGCGCCCGCACACAAACCTTTCTTCCTGAGCACAAACAATCTGGGTTTTCTGCTCAAACTCACCCCTGAAAGCCTGCGATGAAAGCCCCACTCCAGTTGAATGTGTTGGGGTGCGTTGTCCTTGCGAGCGCCCTCGTTTGCCCAGGCCACAACGCGCTTGCAGCTCCCTCTGTCGCGAAAGGACTGCCCGCGAAGGGCTCCCCCACGGCAGCGAAAAAAAATCCCGACGACGATGCCTCCCTTGACGTTCTCGGTGAACTCGACACGGGAAGTGCAGCCGCCGACCTCAATAACATGAGGTTTAGTCACTTCTCGGTGCTGGAGGGCTGGGAGCAGGTGGAACCGCTGCGAGCCCCGCTCAAAAAAAACGGGGAAACCTACCACTGGAAAATGGAGCGGGGATATGCCTCGCCTCTCAACGCACAGCCCATTTCCACTCTGGTCGCCGTGCCCAAAGAGGGTGACTACCGGATCTACCTGCGCCACTCTCTCGGGCAGCAGGTATCTGCACCGCTCAAGCTCACGGTCGAGCCTTTAGAAACTCGCACGGGTGCGTCTGGAACTGGCAAGAGCACCTCCAACGCCCAATCCCTCGTTTTTGGAGAAACACGACTTCTCCCCTCCACTCTTGGAAAAGAGCAGGAGCAGAAGCTGCCGGTACGCTTTGAATCAGAGGTGCAACGCAACACTTTCCCGGGAGACAAAATGTTCGTGTGGGAATACAAGGACATCAAACTCGCTGCAGGCCCCCACCGCATCTCGCTCCAGAGTGAACGCACTGACAACCGCGTCACAGCACTGTTCCTCTCCCTGAGCAAGGGGTTTCGCCCCAGCATGTCGGAGGTGAAGGCCGAGAACACCCTCGAAGGCGTGTTCCTGCGCTACAAACTGCTTCGCGGAGCCACCGGCACACATTACACGGTAAACACCCCCCTGAACTACCACTGGCGCGGACGCAAACCGCTCAACTCCACAGACGCGCTCTGGTATGATCACACCGACGTCCTCACCAAAGTGCCCGCCGGAGAATGGAGCGATTTTTTGGATGTCCGTGAGCAACTCGTCCTCGGTGGCGGGCCGTTCTCAAGCTGGATGCCCACTTTTACGGGTGTCTCGGAGGGAGAGGTGGAGGTGCAAATCGCCTGGCAACCCCACGAGGCCGCCGTGGTGCACTCCTTCAAAACGGCCATCAGCAAGGGGCGCGCTCTCTTCCGTGCGCCACACGGCTTGTACGGCTTCCGCGCCCCGGTCGCAGAACCTGCTTGGGGAGTGTGGGCCCACACACTGGGGCAGAAGTTTGCCCCCGAAGAAGCCGTTGTCGAAAAATACCTCCAGTTCTCAGAGCAAGCCCGCCAGACACTCGGACTCCCGCAAGACCACCCGACACCCAAACTTTTGCAAATCCTGACCGGCTCCCGCACCGGCGCCGTCCACCAACCGCGCGTCATCGAGATGCTCGCCAGAATGGGGCTCAACTGGCTCCCAGATGCCACTCCCGACCTGCGCCAAAAGTTGAATCTGTACGATGACTCCTCCTCCAAAAAGCTCAAGATGGGGGATGAAATCTCCACCTACACTCCGGCCTCCCTGCTGAACGCGGACCCTTACATGAGGGCTGGGTTCCATCAATTTCTGAGAAAACAAGCCGCAGAGGAAGGACTGAGCATGCGGGAATTTCTGGGCGTCGAAGATCCCTCGGAAATCTCCGCCATGGACGCGCTGCCCGAGAATCCAGGACGTTATGAGAGGCGGCAGTTTTACTGCTCCCAACGCTACGGTCACCTTGCAACAGTCCCGAAATATGCCCGTCAAGTGCGGGAGCTCCTGCTGCAGCACCCGAACGCGCGCATCTACAACAACTATTCTCCCCACCCTGTCTTTCTCACAGGCCGTGACATGAACCATTCCGACTGGTTCATCATGGCGAGAAACGGAGGGCAAACCCTGGGCTGGGGCGAAGACTGGGCCACGGGGGGCGCCTGGAGTTTGGGCACGCCGATGGCGGAATGCGTCACCTTCTACGCCGCACTTGTGGAATGCTCCGTACGCACGCGCGGGTATCCTGCAGGCTTTTATGTCGGTACAAACTGCGGTTACTCGGCGCAAAAAATGTTTTCCTGCCTGAGTCAGGGCGTCAACCTTCTCTACCTCTACGACTGGGGATCCATCGACGGGCTCGCCGAAGGCTCCAACGCTTGGAGCGAAATGGAGGACCAATATCTTTCAGTCATGCAGGCCACACACGCCCTTGGTCCGGTGGATGAAATCGTGGCCAAGGGCAAACGCGAACCACGCCGCACCGCCCTGCTTTACAACCGCAGTCACGAAATCATGAGCGGCTCCAAAGTCTGGCTTAACAGGGACTGGATGTGGACGTTCCTCGGACTGCGCAACTCGGGAATTCCCGTGGAACTGGTGCTTGAAGAGGACCTCACCAAAGACAACCTCAAGCAATACGATGTGCTTTACCTCGGCGGCCAGAACCTGCAACGGACCAAGCTCGGCATCTTGCGCGAGTGGGTGGAAGCTGGCGGCCTGCTTATTGCCTCGGCAGGTACAGCCCTCTACGACCTCTACGGAGATCCGATGCCCGAAGCCGAAAGTCTGTTTGGCGCCAAACAACACCTCGCCAGCGCGAAGGACACCAACTCTCGAACACGCGTGCGTTTCAAACAATGCGCTCAGTTTCCTGAAGTCGAACTCAACGCCTCCACGGCGGGCGAGCAAAAATACATCCTCACTCCCAGCACCGCTCAACCCGTCGCCACCTACGATGGAGGAGACACGGCTGCGGTGGTGCACGCTCTTGGCAAAGGCTGCTCCATCCTGTTGGGAGTCACCACCGGAGAGATGTTCCGAGCCCACGGGGGAGCGGGCGGCAGCGCGCATGCGTGGCTGGCGAGTCCACCTCTCTGGCGCTTGGGCCGTGCGCGCGCGGAATTCGACTGCCCGCAGGCGGAGGTCACCGTATACGACCATGAGAGCGGCACCGCCGTACTGGTCTCCCACCACGCCCCTAAAGCCGATGCTTTGCCAACTACCCCCGGCAAGCTGTCTGTGAAGCCTGCAAAAGAAGTGCGGGAAGTTCTCAGCGCCTTGAACGGCCCCCTCAAATGGGAAATGCGTTCGGGACGCGTGGAGATCCAGCTACCGCCTCCAACCAAATCCCCCGTCGATGCCATCCTCTTGCGTTAAACCGGGCCTTTGGAGAATGCACCTGCTCAAACCCCAAAAGCACCTCCCCCCTCAGCGAAGCGGACTGCCTGACTTCCGGTATCCGGCCGAATCACCTGGCATTCGGAACAGAAAGTTGCCGCCTCAGTGGGGCACGAGCGGGCACGAGCGGGCACAAAAGACGAAAAAAGGCGAATCGCTGTGGGACTCCGCCCTGAGGCTTTCCCTCTAACGCTTGAGCACCGTTGCAATTGCCTTCTTCAACGTGTTTGCCGTTACGGGCTTGCTGATCAGCAGGTCCGCCCCCTGCGGCGTGCCGCCTTTGGTACGCATTTCGTCCCCGAACCCGGTCAGCACAATCAGTGGAACCGTGCTCCCCCGGACTCGCATTTCAGCGGCCAACTGGGCCCCTGTCATCCCGGGCATGGACTGGTCGGAAATAACAAGATCCCACGTGGACAGAGCGAGTTGCCGGAGCACCTCCTGGGCGCTTTCCACAGGAACCGCTTGATGCCCCTCCGCCTGAAGCATTTCCACAATAACCTGCCGGATGATCTCCTGGTCATCCACCACAAGGACACGCAAGGACGGCACAGAGAGATTCCCAGGAGGTTCCACAGGCACGTTTTTTACCGTGGACGAGGGCAGCGTGAGGGTAAAAGTGGTTCCGTTCCATTTACGACTTTCGACGACCACAGAACCGCCATAGCGCTGCACAAAACCGTAAACCGCCGCCAAGCCCAGCCCCGTCCCCCTGTCTCCTTTGGTGGTATAAAACGGCTCCAAACAACGACTGGATTCCTCTTCCGTCATTCCGACGCCCGTGTCACTGACACGGATCACAATACACCCATCCTCACTCGAGGTTGTAAACCGCAGAACCCCACCCTCGGGCATCGCATCGACCGCATTAAAAATGAGGTTTGTAAGAATCTCGCGCACCTCGGGGGCGTGCCCCAAAAAAGACGGCAACTTGGCAAGGTTCGTCTCCACCTGAATCTGAATCCCCTTCGCCCGAGATTTGTCACGCCAGCGCGGAGCCGTCAGAACGATGGCCTGCTGGATGGCGATGTTCACGTCCACCGGGACGCGCAGTTCGTCTTGTTCGGCCGGTCGGTAAAAGTCGCGCAAACGAGCGACGACATGCGAGGCGTCTTCGGCAGCCTCCATCAGGTGTTGGAATTGCTCGCGCTCGCGGGCCGGAACCTCGTTTTTAAAGAATCCAGAAAGAAGTTCCCCGTATCCGAGCACCATGGTGAGGGCGTTGTTAAAATCGTGCGCAATACCGCTGGCCATCATCCCCAAAGCCCGCAACCGCTCCTGTTTGACAAGCTGCTCCTGCGCCGCCTTCAAGCGCACCAGAGTATCTTCGAGCTGGCCCGTACGCTCCTTTACCTGGCGCTCCAAAGCCTCGTTCTGGCGCTGCAACTCCAAATGCAAAAATCTTGTCTCCAGAAGATTGCGGATCCGCAGCAACACCTCGTCCGAGTCCAGCGGTTTGGTGAGAAAATCATGCGCCCCTTTCTCGAGGGCGCGCTGACGGGTCTGGGGCGTGACATCCGCGGTAAGTACGAGAATGGGCAGGTACTCCCCAAGGGGCAGCGCCGTCTTGATCTGCGAAAGCAACGTGAACCCGTCCACAAACGGCATGTGCAGATCCAACAACACGATGTCCGGTTTTTCAGACAGCAGCATTGAAATCACCCGCCGCGGATCCGTCGTACTCACCACATAGCCCGCCTTGGCGAGTTCCAGCAACCGCTCCAAGAGGCGCACGTTGGACGCTTCATCGTCCACGATCAAAAAACGCGCCTTTTTTAGAACCAGTTCTGGCATGCGTCAAAGATTAGCAATACTGGGGCCAAACCCCATGAAAGATACACCAGTCTCACTCGTTTGCGGGGAACCTCGGGAGAAAACCACAATTTTTAAGAGATATTATCCCTCAATTTAGCCTAGTGTTTCTCAAACAACCGCAGAATCACACGCATGGAACATTTATTACGACTGGGGATCGGCCTTCTCCTAGCCACAGGCATCCAATGGATGAGCTGACCCGATCGAAAGCAATTCCCGTGTTTGGCTACCTTAAAGACCCCCTTTTCCTAGGGGCCTCACTCCTCTACGGAATCAACCGCTTTTTGCTCAAACCACGCTTCGGCCCGCAGTTTCCTTTTTTGCGCAATCACTGGAACGACTGTTTTCTCATCCCCACGGCCCTGCCCGTTCTCTTGTGGCTATTGCGCAAAAGCCGTCTTCGCGGCCACGATGCCCCTCCCACCTGGAGTGAAATCGCGCAATGGACGCTCCTTTGGTCCCTCCTGTTTGAAGGCGTGTTTCCCCGCTTTCTCCACTGGGGCACCGCCGACTGGCGGGACGCGCTGTGCTACGCCGCAGGCGCCTGCGCCGCGGGTTTGCTCTGGAATAAACCCTTCTCACGCGCGGCTTCCAATCGGAGCCCTACCCGCGGATGATTCTTCTCTATGGCTTTGGACGGCTCTATTCAGGCAAATAGCGTACGCGCTTATTTTTCGCGCATCGCCTCGCGCTACGATCTCGCAAACCACTTGCTCAGTGGAGGCATCGACGTGCTGTGGCGGTTGCGGGCGGCCAAAATCGTCCAACAATGGGACCCTTCGTCCATCTTGGATTTGGCGACCGGTTCGGGAGACCTCGCGCGCACACTTCAACGCGCATGCCCAAAGGCGCTCCTGGTGGGAGCGGACTTTTGCGAACCCATGCTGCAAGTTGCTCGAGCCAAAAAACTTCCAAATCTCGTGGTAGCAGATGCCTTGGAACTCCCCTTTGCCGCCCATTCATTTGAAGTCGTGACCGTGGCCTTCGGCCTTCGAAACATGGCGTCCTGGACCGGAGCCTTGGCGGAAATGCACCGCGTTCTCACCCCCGGCGGCCACCTGCTCATCCTCGACTTTGGGATGCCCAACCCGCCCATTTTGGGCCTCTACCGCTTTTACCTCCATAACGTGCTGCCCCTCATTGCCACCCTTCTCACCGGAGAACGTTCCGCGTACGACTATTTGGCAGACTCCATCGAAACCTTCCCCCACGGCGCGGCCATGTGCGAGCGCCTTCAGGAAAGTAGCTATATCAACCCCACTTACGCACCACTGCTGGGAGGCATCGCAGCTCTTTACACTGCCACCAGACCGTGAGTTTAGAATCGCCCCCTCTTCTTTGCCTCATCGCAGCCGTCTGTGTGGGACTCTCAAAAAGTGGCTTCCCGGGGGTGAGCCTGGTCACTGTCGCCCTCATGGCCGCTGCCTTTCCTGCGCGTCAAAGCACCGGCATCCTCCTGCCCCTCCTTATTTTTGGAGACGTGTGCGCCGTACACGCCTTTCGCAAACATACCCTGTGGGCCCAGATAGGGCGCATGCTGCCACCCACCCTCTTGGGAATCGCCGCAGGTTTTTACCTCATGAAGGCCATTCCAGATGCCGCCTTCAGGCCGATTTTGGGATGGATGCTTCTCGCCACCACGTTGTTACAGGGCGCCCGTACTCTTTGGCCCGGAATGGGCGGCAACCTTCCCCACACGCGTACCTTCGCCTGGGCCATGGGCTTCTGGGCAGGCGTGGCCACCATGGTCGCCAATGCTGCAGGCCCGATTATGGCCGTCTATCTCCTCGCCATTGCGCTTCCCAAAGAAAATTTAGTCGGAACCAGCGCTTGGTTTTTCCTCATCGTCAACGTCGTCAAACTCCCGTTCTCAAGCGCCCTCGGCCTCTTAAACGCCCCTTCCCTGCTTCTGGACCTGACTTTGTGCCCTCTCGTACTTCTCGGAAACTGGCTGGGAAGACGCGTCTTACACTCCCTCCCGCAACACGTGTTCGAACGCATCCTGCTCGCCTCGGCACTCGCCGCTTCGCTTAAAATGATTCTCTGACACCCCTGGGCGCGCTCTCACGCCCCTGCGTCCCAGAACGCAAAAACCCACGCCGCACCGCCCGCTTACTGCTGTTGCTGTTTGGCGAGCGCTGCTTTGACCGCGGTGTCCCACTTGCCCCAGTCGTTCTCAAAATTTGAGTCCAAAAGAAACGCGAGTGTCGACTTCGCTATCTGTGCCATCGGATGGTTTGGAGTCTGAGCCGCCGCCAGCAACAAAGGCAATTTCACCGAGTCAGCTCGATTGAACGCATCGGACACGATGACCTCCTGAAAACCCGGATCCAACTTCGTATTGCGCACATACGGCAGCACTGACAAATAGTCCTTGTCCGGCATGAGGTTCACGATATGACGCGCGCTCGCGGTTTGCCCCTCCCCGGGCATGCTCGGCACCTGCTGCAACAACACTTGTGCGATCGCAGCAGTATCCGCATTCGAGCGCAAAGCGTCGTCGATCTTGAGCTCCCACGTCGGAATTCCCTCCGCCTTTGGCGCTCCTTCCCCAACCGCCATCGGCTTCGCTGCAGCCTTCGCTTCCTCCAATGGCGGAGGCAGCGAACTTTCCAAGGTCGTCGGTTGAGCTTCGCCTACGGCACTTTCCTTCACCTCAGCCGGGCCTGAAACCTCAGACTTCCCCAAATACCAAAGCGCAGCCGCAAGCAACACCAGTAGAATGCCTAGAAAGAACTTTTTGGAACGCATACATTTTAAATTCCAGCCCGCTCTAAAAGAGAGGCAAGTACTTTGGTCGCCTCAAACACTTCCGCTGCGATTTCGTAGGCCGCCTTGCAATGCGCCGCATAATCAAGATTGATCGAGCGCACCGCCTCCGCGATGTCGTCCAACGTCTCAAAGGCCAGCAACCCCTTGTTCCCGCCGTAGAGCTTTGTAAATTGCGTCTCCTGCGTAATCGCAGGACGGCCGCACGCAAGATAACACGCAGTCCGGTCGCTGAACCATCCCGTGTGAAGGCGCACATACTGGTCCTTGGCCACCGTAAACTCTCCTTTGGAACCGCGCAGATAGTCGCAGTATTGGTGCATATCGATGGATATCGGATTGGGATCCGTAAACTCCCAACGGTTGGCCTTAAACCGGTTCAACGCGTGCTCGTCATTGATGCCCGTTGCCAATTCAAACGCCTCGCCCGAACGCACAGGCGCCTCCACAAACTTCAAAAACTCCAGCGATTTGCTCCACAAATAATTGCTCCCACGCCAGACCACATCCTTGCGCCCGCTCGTGTTCCAGTTCGCAACGGACGTAAACCGGGCTCCGGGGCGAGGCGCTCCATCGGTCTTCCAAAAGTCCGTCACCACCGGCTGCCGGGTGGGCAACCAGCGCACCCCGTGCGTAGGCACCACAAAGTCAGGAGTCCCCACCAGTTCTCCAAAAGTAAACAGAGCGTGATGCTGCTTGAGATAATCAGGTTGTATTCCTCCCGCATTGTCCACTTTCATCTGCTCCACGCCGGGATCGCTCTCGACGTAAATCATGCGGTCACTCTTGAGCAAATCCTCGTTCATCTCCTGCGCGCCACACACATTCAGAATGGCGTCGGCTTCAAGGTAAAGCTCCCGGACCCTCTCCAGAGACATCCCTGCGCATTCGGGAGTTTTGAGGTATCTCGCACAATAAGCCCACCGCCCCTCAAAACCAAATTCGCGCGCCAGTTGCTTCAACACCTTCGCGGCGTAGCGATAACTCTCGTTCACTTCATAAGCCACAGGGTCGTAGGGCAGCCGGGCTGAATCCTCAATATAATAAACTTCATGGCCAAGCCGCTGCAGCCCCACAATGTAATGCACATGCTGCCAAACAACGCCGGCAATCGGACACCCGGCCATAAAGCCCATCACGATAATCTTTTTCTTCTGCATACAAATCTCTGTGGGGATAACGTTTTAACTCTCAATAAAGGAACTTGGAAGGAACTCGGGACTGTGCTTGCGGCTAACCTAACTCTTTCACCACCACAGCGGGATTCCCCGCCACAATCGTGTTCGCTGGCACAGAGCGCGTCACCACCGCACCCGCGGCGATCACTGCATTGTCCCCAATGGTGACCCCCTTGAGGATCACGGCGTTCAACCCAATCCAAACGTTGTCCCCGATCTTTACAGGCGCCGTTTTGATCTTCGGCCGTTCCGGCCGGTTCGGCGCGTAGGGAGAAAGCGCAATGGCATCCTGCCGGCGCTGCGCCGCGTCAATGGGATGATAGTCTCCATCAGCTATCGCGACGTTCCAGGAAATCAAACAATACGCCCCGATTTCCACCGACTCATCCGCCATGATTAACGCCCCGTTCAGCAGCGAATAATCCCCCACCTTGACGTGCCCGTTTTCACCCACTGAAAACGAACACCCGCAGTAGCAAGAAACGTAATTTCCAATCTCCACCGCAGGCTGTTTCGTGCCCTTAAAATTCTTGAAAATCTGGGACGACTCAATATAGCAGCCCACCCCGTAATTCACATTTTCTGGAATCGGTTTCGGCCACCAGTCGTATTCAATATGCCGGTTGGGCTGGATATTGCTCATGAGAGGTTTGAAAAGGAGGGTTTAATATTCAATGAATACTCCTGCAGTGCGACATGTTTTACGATTCATTTTCAACCCCTCGTGCCTGCGCACCGCTCACCACATGCTCCCCCAAATTCGCAGAATGATACAATTTGGCGTAAAAGCCCCCCCTCTGCACCAACTCCGGCCCGCGCCCTTCCTCCACCACTCCACCAGGCCCCAGCACCACAATCTTATCCACATTGTGGACCGTCGCAATCCGATGCGTAATGATCAGCGTCGTCCGTCCCGCCATCAGTTCTTCAATCGTCTGCATGATCGCCGACTCCGTCGTCGGATCCAGCGCCGAGGTCGGTTCGTCCAGCAACAATATCGGCGCATTTTTCAAAAACGCGCGCGCTATCCCGATCCTCTGGCGCTGCCCCACCGAAAGATGACTCCCCCGCTCTCCCACCGTGGAGGAATACCCATCCGGCATCGCCATGATAAACTCATGCGCCTGCGCGCGCTTGGCCGCCTCAACGATTTCCTCCTCCGTTGCACCCGAGCGTCCATACGCGATGTTCTCCCGAATCGTGGTTGAAAAAAGCAGGGTGTCCTGAAGCACGATCGAAATCTTCGAACGCAGCGATTTTTTGGTGAGATCCCGCAGATCGTGCCCGTCCAAAAGCAAACGCCCCTCGTCCGGATCGTAAAACCTGGGTACCAGCGAAAGCAGGGTGCTTTTACCAGCCCCAGTGGTTCCCACAAATGCCACGGTTTCCCCCGGAGCAAGGCGCAGGTTGACCCCGGAAATAATCCGCCGCTCCGGGGTGTACCCAAAAGCGACATTTTCACAGACTATCTCCCCTCGAACCTCCGAAATCTCAATGGCTCCCGGGCGGTCCGCAACGTCATCACTCTGATCGAGCACCTCAAAACAGCGCCGGGCGGCTCCTGCTGCACGCTCCAAATCCCAGCCCACCGAAGTGATCGAATCCAGAGGCTGGTAGAGGTTGTTCATGTACTGGGTGATGAGCATCAGGCTGTAGATGGTAAGGGTGCCCCCAAGCACGTGCAACCCGCCCCGCCAGCACACCACGGCCAAACTCACCATGAGCAGCGTCGCCGTGAGCATGGAACTGTACATCGCCGTGTATTGCATCCGGACGTTGGCCTCGAGGCTTTGCCTAGCAGAAATGGCAAACTGTTTTACCTCATGCTCTTCCCGGCCAAAAGCCTGCACCATTTTCACAGAACTCAACCCCTCCTGTGCAAGACTCAGCACGGCACTTTCCCGCTCGGAAATGTAGGTGGAATTATCGCGGATCCGTTTCGCAAAAATATGAAACGTCAGCATCATCAGGGGCACAACCGCCATGGCGACCAGCGTCAATTCCACATCCAACACCCACATCGTAATCACGTACCCCAGCAAATCTTTGGCGCTTTGAAACAGGAAGATGAATTTCGAATAAAACGCCTGAAGCGACATCGTGTCGTAGGCCACTCGAAACGTGGAATCTCCGCTGCGCCGGCTGTCGTGATACTTCAGCGGCAATGCATGCAGATAACTATACAAGTCAGTGCGCAGCAACAAAAGCCCCTGCAGCCCCACCCGGAAATACATCATCTGCGAAACCACATTAATCCAAGCCGCCAGCAGATGAAACAAAACGATCGAGATCGAACATCCCGCCACAATTTGCGCGAGACTCCAGGGCTCCAGGGAAAAGTTAAAATAATTAAAAATCTTCAGGCTCAACCCATGCTGAGGCTTTCCAATGGCCGGCAACACCTCCGCGAGCAGGAACGAAACAGGCAGCGGTTTGAGCAGATTAAACGGCGTCTGCAGCACCGT
>CANJPY010000047.1 GCA_947476255.1 Chthoniobacteraceae bacterium
CGGCTTTTGGGATTGATCCACTTACTTTTACGCAGGTTCAGAACGATGGTGGCGATGCAAAGTCCAAGAGCCACGGACAAGGAGCCCCTGAAGTCTCTCCCGTGGGAAAAACGGTGCCCACCAGCCTTCCGATTGTCGTCGGGCCTGAGACGCGAGTAGAGCTTGCAGGCGCGCGCTACATCGCCCGTGTGGGAGGCGGAAGCGCCTTCTCTCTGGGGCCCAGTGGAATTCTTGAGTTCGAGCAAGGGGCTGTTCTGTTGGCGGCCAAGGGTGAAAATCAGGAGGTGGAACTTGCCACAGCAAAGAGCAAGTTCATGGTGCGACTCAATGGATGTCTCATTATGGAGACTACCTCAAACGGCGGGTGCAAGTTAATCTGCCTCTCAGGCCGCAATACCATCACGCTCAAAGGTGGAAAGCAGACAACCCTCGCTCCTGGAAAATTATTATTTGTACTTCCAGAAAAGAGCGACTTTGGACCGGTTGTCCATATTAGTCTCCCCACGCTTCTATCCACATCTAAGCTGGTCAACGGCTTCCCCCAGTCCCTTGAGCGTGTCAAAGACCTGCGGCATGCGTCCTTTGCTCAGAACTATCGTATCAGAGGTAGAAGCAAGGCCCTAGTCGGTGACACAATCAGCGACACTAATTATCAGGTGATCTTCCTGAAGTAGTTTAAGTTACGGGAAGGTGCGGTGCGGCTGGCAAGGGGTCAGGGCGGTGAAGATGTCTGGAAAAGTGGGAGTCGGCGCGTCCATCGATCACCGATGGAGGCGGGAGTCCGGCGGCCCCAAAAGGGAGAGAGGGCAGTGTTGTTCGGAAATACACGCGGGTAAAAGGCGCGCTGAGCCAGTAAACTAGAGCGCTTTAACTCAGGAGGCGCTACATTTGATATTGTCAAAAACAGCCGTTTTGAGTGGCTTTAGTTGGGCGAGTGATGAAAAACGGCAAAAAAACTGGAATAAGGGCCCCGGTTTGAGAAACTGGGATTAGTTACAAGGTGGATACATTGCCAACAAAGAGGAAACATGCCTTTATCTTGCTTCGTCATCACCATGGGTGTCTGTGAGTACTGAATAGATATTTTTTCTATGCTTGCAGAGGGACACCGGCTTGGTGAATTCGAGATTCTGGCTCAGCTTGGTCAGGGCGGTATGGGCGCCGTCTACAAGGCTCACCAAACCGTTCTAAGGCGTGTGGTCGCTATTAAAACTCTGCAACCCGCCTTCTCCTCGGACGCCGAATTTGTCTCCCGTTTTCACAACGAGGCCGTCGCCGCCGCAGGCTTGAACCACCCCAACTTGGTGCAGGTGTATGCCGCGGGTGAAAGCGATGGGATTCACTGGTTCGCGATGGAGTTTGTTGATGGCGAGAGCGTCCAGGCCCGCCTCAAACGCCTCGGAAAACTCGAACCTGCTGAGGCGCTCGCCATCTGCATGCACGTTCAAACGGCCCTGGAATACGGATGGCGCAAAGCTCAGCTCATTCACCGTGACATCAAGCCTGACAACATCTTTCTCTCGAATGATGGTGAGGTAAAACTCGGGGATCTTGGGCTCGCTAAAAGTGCAGACCAGCAACGAGGGCTCACCATGACGGGCGCTTCCATGGGGACGCCCTTGTACATCAGTCCCGAACAGGCGGAGGGCAAACCCGACATCAGTCTGGGCACGGATATTTATAGCCTAGGGGCGACGCTTTATCACCTGCTCGCCGGCGCGCCGCCTTATGTGGGGGATAGTGCAGTGGCGTTATTGCTAAAGCACGTAACGGCTCCAGTGCCGGATATTCGTGAGGTTGCACCCTCGGTTCATCCGGTTGTCGCGGCTGTCATCGCCAAGATGATGCAGAAGTCGCCCAAGGACCGGTACCAGAGTTATGAAGAGCTTACGAGGGCTCTGGCGGGGGCTTATCAGGCGCTGAGCACGCCCGCAGGTGCTGCGGTCGGCGCTTCTAAAGAGGAGGACCAGGCTGCATCAAAGCCCGCGAAAAAGTGGCTCCCTTTTGCGGCAATTTTGCTCGTGGTTGCCGGTTTGGCGGCGTTGGTTTTGACGTCCCAAAAGGATGCGGCGAAGTTTCCCGGAGCGTCTCAAGCCGAGCAGGCTTCGTCTCAAAATCCGCCTGCGCCTACCACGCAGGGAACGTGGAGCGCGGCCATTTCTACTCCACCGGCTTCGACGCCCTCGCCAGCGGAACCGAAGCCCGCGGAGATGTCCTCGCCGGTGACTGTAACTTCAAAAGAGGCTGCTCCACTCCCAGCGCCCCTTGTTGCTGCGAATTCGGGAACCATGGCAGCCGCCGTCCCTGCTCCGTCCGTCGTCCCGCCAACCCCTGCGCCAAAGCCTTCGTCACCCGAGGGAACGCCCGCGCCCCCGCCGGTGGCGATGACTCCGAAGCCAGAGCCGCCGCCGATGGCGCCGGCGCCCACAGGGACACCCCCTCCTACGAACCCAGATCAGCCTGCTAGGAAAGAGTGGGTGACCAAAACTCTGTTTAATGAAACCAATCTTGAGGGCTGGACGGGTTACAAAACTGCGGCAATTCCCCGGGGGTGGCAGGTGCGTGGGGGCTCCATTCTTGGGGTGGGATCCCGGGATGCAGAGGCTGCCAACATCTTTGTGGCCGGTGATTTCGACAACTTTGTTCTGGATTTTGATTGGATTGTTTCTGCCAACGGCGCGGGAGGTGTTTTGTTCCGGGTACCTGCTCCAAACACCGTGAAAGCGGTGAGCTTGCTGAAGTTCCAGTTATCGGACGCCTCCATGAAGCCGCCTTTTAATACGGGATCCATTTTTGGTTACAAGAACGCCACCCGCAACGCCTCCAACCCGAACGGGAAATGGAACAGCTCCCGCCTGGTGGTGGACGGTTCCCGGGTGGAGCATTGGGTGAACGAGCAGTTGGTCTGTGAATACGAATTTAGCGATCCGCTGTTTGCCAATGCGGCTCCGCCCGCCAGCGGATGGCTCGGGTTGCAGGCTTGGTCAGGGGAAATTGCGTTCCGGAATTTTCAGATTCGAGCGCTGCCAACCCCCCAAAATCGTCCGCAAGACAAGGCGGCGCTTCGGGAGTTGGTGCAGATAATGGAGACCAAGCTCGTGCCCGTTCCCGGAACCCAAGTGATGATGAGTCGCACTGAGTTTACAGTCGGCGAGTGGAAGCTCTATCTGCGCGCGCGTGGTCTTTCAGAATGGACGGCTCCTGATAAGCTCAAACAGACCAACGATCATCCCGTTGTAAACGTCAACTGGAAGCAGGCGAGTGAGTTCTGTGAGTGGATTTCTTACAAAACGCTCAAAGCCTGGCGTCTCCCCACCAGTAAGGAATGGGAGAGTGCAGTCGGGAAGTTGTATTATCCCTATGGCAATTATTATCCTCCGAAGAAGGAGGATGGGAATTACGCCATCGGTGAGGACGGCCGTGGCTCGCGTGACCAAATCGGGATTGATGGCTTCTTCGGCACAGCACCGGTCGCTTCTTTTAAGCCGAACGCTCTTGGAATTTTTGATCTTGGCGGGAACGTGTGGGAGTGTATGGGGGATATTTATCCTGTGGGAACCGAGCTGAGGCAACTCCGAGGCGGCGCTTGGACGGAATCAAATCCCGAAAAGGGGATGCGAACAGCTCATATTCATATTGTGCACATGGCCTCGGCAGAGGATTACTACGGCTTCCGCATGGTTCGTGTGAAATAACCCTAAATGCGGCAATGAAAGCGCGGCATGCTTTATGTAACTCTATGCAGAAGAGGTTGATACATGTCAAGAGAACCTCTTTTGGGCCTCCCCCACTGGGTGAGCCTCCGTGCGCTGTCTCCAAAGCCGGGGAAGACAGGACTGTCTTCCCCATGTGCTCACTTTCCCATGGACCGCAAAACTGCATGAACCCGAAGGGTTTCCAGCCATTAGCCGGCGGTTGAGCGAAGCGACACCACCGGTACCTTACAGCCCCACAAACACGCATCCCAAACGGATGCCAGAGTGTGCTGGGGCTGTCTGAAGCTGCGTGATACCGGTGAAGAACCTACGCTTGGCGCAGTCTTGCATCCCTCCGGGATGCCTTGTTTTGTGGTCTGACAACCGGTGGTGTCGCTACGCTCAACCACCGGCAAATGGCGGTGATGCCTCCGGCATGTGATCCCTCATTGCCGTTTTTAGGTTGAAGCGTGCCGAAGGCGTCTTCGAAAAAGAAGGCGACCTTCGGGCGCGCTTAAAGGATGCGGTTCTGATTGAGGGAAGCGCTTTTGTCTATGCGGAGGTGGAGCGCTGGGACGCGGGGGGTTCCGCCGTGCCGGTTTAATCGCGGTGTTGGCCGCGGTGGTTGTGCTCGCGCCAACCGGAGAACGGCTCAAGGTGTGTGACGTTGATGATGAGTTTGCCGCCGGCGATGTCAGCGATGAGCAGATCCCATTCGGCAGTATTCAAGTCACCGCTTTTGTCGGTGTCGTAGGCCGTGAGGGTTGAGGGCAGTGTGCTGTTGGGCCACACGGCGTTTGCGAGGGTGAGTTTGCCGGAGCTGATCGCGGTGCGCACAGCGGTCCATTCGGTGGCGTTCAAGCGCCCGTCGGTATCGGAGTCGTAGACTTTGAGCACGTCCGGGAGTGGGCCTGCGAGGCTGGCGCGGACAGGGGGTGTGATTTTTCCGGATTTGATATCTGCGTGCAGGGCCGTGGCTTCTGCCTGGTCGATGCGTCCATTGTGGTTGATGTCGTAGGGTTGGAGCCAGAGGGGCAGAATCGGCGAGAGATTGAGCGAGCCCGAAAGCAGGTCTGCCTGGACAACTGCCCATTCTGTGGGCGAAAGCTTTCCGTCACCGTCGGTATCATAGGGTTTGAGCAGAGGGCGGAGTTTTCCATGACGTACGCCCCAACCGCTCCCCACATTCACGTGGGAGTGTTTGCCTTCGCCAATCTTCAGAATGAGCTTTCCTGCGGCGACATCGTTGAAGACCGCATTCCATTCGGCGGCGTTGAGGGTGCCATCGGCATTGAGATCGTAGGAGGCGAGCGCCGCTGGGAGGATGCCGTTGGACCAGATTGTGTTCGAGAGGTTGAGTTTGCCGGAAGCGACATCCGCTTTGACTGCCGCCCATTCCGTGGCGCTGAGGCGTCCATCGGAGTTGATGTCGTAGATTGTGAGTTCTGCAGGCAGGGGGGAGGAAAGGTTGACGCGGGTTGGCGGAGTGAGTTTGCCGGAGGTGATATCCGCTTTGAGCGCGGCCCATTCAAGATCGGAGAGGCTCCCGTCATGGTTTGCGTCGTAGCTTTGCAACCAGACTGGCAGCAAGGAACTGAGGTTGAGCGTGCCGTTAAGCACATACCCCTGGATATTAGTGACTTCGTCGGCTGAAAAAATGCCGTCGCCGTTGGTGTCGTAGGTGAGGAGGAGGGCTGGGACAGTACCCCCTTCGAAAAGCCGGGCGCCTGTTTTTTGGCCTCCGTGGAGATCCGATCCGCCGAAGGAAGAGAAGCGGTCGGAAGAGTATGATTCCTGAAATTCACGGTGGGAATGTGCCAGAAGGCTGGCTGAGACAAGGAGAAACCCGGAGGATACCGCGACGAGACACTTGGCTGAGAAGGGCGTGCGTTGGGTTTGGAGTTTTTTCATAGGGAGATTCTGGTTGGGGCTTTTGACTGGAGGTTCTTTGAGGGCGGGAGGGGTGGTTTGGGAGGAGGTGAGGTTTGAATCACTGACAGGCGTGACCATAGGTTCAAGGGGCCACGGAAGAAGCGGATTGGGATGAACAAGACTGAATTTGGAGCGAAACGGTTGATTGCTGGGAGGAGTCGCAGGCCGGATGATGGAGAGTGGTGCGGATTTATTACACAAAGTACTCAGGAGAAGAGGGTAATCTGGGATCCTCTGGGGGCAGGGCGCAATAGAACGTGCCTCTGGTAGGGGTTGGCGAAGTTGTCGGTGATTACCCCTAAGAAATGCCGCTTTCTAACGTATGAATGAATGTAATGTTAGCTCCGGACTATTTTCGCTTTTCAGAGGTGTTTGCGCCAATACTGCCGCGCTTCGCTGCCCTTTGGGTGCTGTGGCTTGGGGCGTCTGCCTGTTTGGCAGGTTCTGCCCCGGCGGAACCCACCGTGAGTTTCGTCAATGAGGTGCAGCCTGTTTTGACAAAGATGGGGTGCAATTCTGGGGGGTGTCATGGGAAGGCCACGGGTCAAAACGGGTTCAAATTGTCGCTTTTCGGGTTTGAGGCGGATGAGGACTATGAACATTTGGTGTACGAACAGCGCGGTCGGCGCCTGGTGCCCTCGGCTCCGGCACGCAGTCTTCTGCTGACCAAGGGTGCGGCCATTGTGCCCCATGGAGGCGGGCGGCGTTTGGAACCGGGGACGCCTGGCTATGAGACTCTGCAGAAATGGATTGCCCAGGGCATGCCGAATGACATCGAGGATCCGAAGCGGCCCAAGCTCGAGAGTATCCGGGTGCTTCCAGAATCACGGCTCATGAAGGCGGGGGAGTCCCAAGCGCTTAAGGTGGAGGCCCGTTTTTCGGACGGGCGCACGGTGGATGTGACTCCGTATGCGACAATGGAGCTCAACAGCAAGGGAATGGCGCAGCTGGATGAAGCCTCCAGTGTGCTCACCATGGGGACGCGTGCGGGGAGCGTGACGGCCATGGTGCGTTATCAGGACAGGGTGGCCTCCTTTCGCGCGAGCCTGCCCTTCGGCGTGCCTGTTTCGCAACTGCCTGCGGAACGCAATTTGGTGGACACCGCTATTTTCAAGCGCCTGAAGGAGGTGGGGTTGCCTCCCTCCGCGGTTTGCGGAGACTCGATGTTCCTGCGGCGCGTGACCTTGGACATTGCCTCCCGACTCCCCACTGCGGAGGAGGCGCGGAAATTCGCCGCCGACACCGCTTCCGACAAGCGGGCACGCTGGGTGGAATTCCTGCTTCAGAGCGACGATTACGCGGATACCTTTGCCAATTACTGGAGCGGCTTGATGCGCAATCGGCGCGGGGATCTGCCGCTGACACTTTCGCCGGCGCACATCCACGGTAATTTTGCCTTTCACAGTTGGATTCGCGAAAGTTTGTACAAGAATAAACCCTACGACCGTTTTGTGAGGGAGTTGTTGACGGCCTCGGGCGAATCCGCCGACGCGCCTGCCGCGACGTGGTACCGCCAGTTGGATTCCATGCTGAAACAAACCGAGGATACGGCCCAGTTGTTTCTGGGCGCACGCATCCAGTGCGCGCAATGCCACCATCATCCGTACGAGCAGTGGAGTCAGCGGGATTACTACGCGCTGGGGGCCTATTTTGCACAGGTGGAGCGGAAAGTTTCGACCTCGCGCATGTCCGAATTCACGGTGTCTCTGAAGCGGACATTGCCGGAGGCGATCCATAAAAAAACAGGGGAGAAAGTGCCTCCGGGTGCTTTTGGCTCGGTGGCGCCGCCGCTTGGTCCCGATGACGACGCCCGGGTGGCGCTGGCGGACTGGATGACGGACAAGGCCAATCCCTTTTTTGCGAAAGCGCTGGTGAACCGGTACTGGAAGATCCTTTTTAACAGGGGCCTTGTGGACCCGGAGGATGACATGCGCGACACCAATCCTCCCTCGCACCCCGAACTGCTCGACGCGCTTGCCGCAGACTTTGTCCGGAGTGGCTTCGACCTCAAACAGTTGGTGCGCACGCTTGTGAATTCCAGCGCCTACCAGCTCGACTCCACCCCCAACGCTCATAACGCTGACGATGAGCAGTACTTTTCCCGCCGTTACGCGCGCCGACTTTCTGCGGAGCAACTTGCCGACGCTTTGAACAGTGTGACGGGAGCCGAAGACGCCTGGGCAAACCAACCCCTTCCCACGCGCGCCATTCAACTTCCTGACAATTCCTACAACAGCGTTGGGTTGCTCCGTGAGTTCGGACGGCCCGACGCGACTACGGCCTGCACCTGCGAGCGCCAGGGCAGCGCGAGCCTGGGTCAAAGCCTGTTTCTGGCGACATCCGGGGAGATCTCGGCGAAAATCAACGCTGGCAACGGAACGGCGGCGAAACTCGCGGCTGACACCAAGCGCTCCGTGGAAGAGCGCATAGAGGAACTTTATCTGCGTGCGTATGCGCGGAAGCCCACCGAGAAAGAGATCGTGACGGGGTGCGAGTATGTGGACAAGGTGTCGAGCAAGGCTGGGCTGGTGGCACCCGCCACGGCCGTGGGAGCCTGGCAGGATCTGCTGTGGGCTTTGACCACAAGCGGCGAATTTCTCCTCAACCGTTGAGCTGCCGCCGCCCTTCCTATGCGCCTCTTTTCCGGTTGTTCACGCTCCCTTCCCTTCTCCGGTTTGGGACGGTTGCTTGTGTTTTGCGGCATTCTCTTCACGCCCAAACTCCACGCCCAATTGCCCGACCCAAGGCTGACGGTCGTCACGCCCGCGGGGGCGCGCAAGGGCGAGACGGTTTCGCTCGTGGTCACTGGAACCAACCTCGCTGCGGCGGAACTGCGGTTTTCAAATTCTCAAATCAGCGCGGTGGTGGATGAAAAAGACCCGCTCAAGTTTTCCGTCACGGTTCCTGCGAGTGTGCCGCCGGGTCTGTATGAGGTTCGGGCCGCCGGCAAGCATGGGGTCTCAAATTCCCGCCGGTTTGAAGTCAGCGCTTTGCCCGAAGTGGCGGCCTCGGAGAAAGCGAACAAGCCGGAAGACAGCCAGGAGTTGGCGCTTCCCTGCATCGTGTACGGGTCCATGAAGAGGGACCGCATGCTGTGGTTCAAGGTTTCCGGAGTGAAGGGGCGGCCGTTGGTCGCGGACTGCCGAGCGTCTGTTTTGGACTCCAAGATGGAGGCACTGCTCGTCCTGCGGGATGCTGACGGACGCGAACTTGCCCGCTCCCGGGGCAAGCCGCTGACATGGACCCCTGCCGCCGACGCCCCTCTTTTTCTCACCCTGCGTGACTTTATTACGGCGGGTGGGCCCGAGTATTTTTACCGACTCCATGTGGGCTCGCCTGCGGAGGTTCCTCCGTTGCAGCTCAGGGCTCCGCTGCTTCCCTGGCCGCTGCCGCCAGCCTCGACGCCGGAGAAAGAACCGAACGATCCGGCCCATGCCACAAAGCTGGCGTTGCCCGCCCAGATTCAGGGTGAATTTTATCCGGAGCGGGACGCGGATGCGTTCGAGTTTGACGCTAAAAAAGGGGAGCCGATCTGGATGGAGGTGGTTTCCCACCGCGCGGGTGCGCCCACACACGCGCGCCTCGTCATCGAGCCGGTGCTCAAGGACAAGGCCGCTGGAGTCGCCTTGCCTGAACCGGTGGTCATTGATGAAGCTCCGTTTTTCCTGGGGGACGTGGATTTTAATGGGGAACATTTTGACCCCATCGGTTCGTTCACCCCGAAGGAGGACGGGACCTACAGAGTGGTGCTCAGGGACATCAACAATGGAAGTGTGCCGAGCCATGACAGGCGTTATGTTCTGAGTTTGCGAAAAGCCTCCCCGGATTTCGCGCTCGTGTGCGCCGCGCTGCTGCCCACGCCCAACACACAATTCAAGGGCACCAGTGGCAGCCTCCTCCAGGTCCGTGGCACGGGGATTCTTCCCGGGCAGGTTTTCGCGCTGCGGGTGCTTGCCTTGCGCAAGGACGGCTTCGACGGCGCCATCGAGTTGTGTGCGGACAAGCTGCCGCCGGGCGTGGTGGTGGAGCCCTCGGTGATCGGCCCCGGCCAAAGTGAAGGAGTGCTTCTGATCAAAGTCGCCGCGGACGCGAAGCCCTGGGCGGGGGCCATCCGGCTTTTCGGAACCGCAGACGTGGGCGGGGCCGCGCTCAAGCATGAAATGCGTATGCGAATCCCTTTGTGGGAGGTCACGGGGGCTGAACTCATTGATGCGCCCCGGGTGCGGTTTAGCGAAGAGATTGTGCTCGCGATCTTGGAGAACCCGGTGTGTCCCACGCTGCTTCAGGCCGGAGCGGGGCCTGTAGAAGGAACGGTGGGTGATAAGGTTAAAATTCCGGTGAGTTTTCAAAGAAGCACGGCGGAACAGGCGCCGTTGAAGGTGAAACCGATCGGTATTGTCGGCGTGGAAAAACTCAAGGAAATCGACATTCCAGGCACGGGAGGGAAGGTGGAATATGAACTGGACCTTGCCCCGCTCAAGCTGGTGCCCGGCAATTACAGCGTGTGTTTTCGCGGGACCGACAAGCTCAAGTACGAGGCGAATGGAAAACCCGCCGAGGCACCGGTTGTCATTTATTCAAATCCCGTGCTCTTAAAACTCAAGGAGGCGCCTAGCAAGAAATGAAGAGGACATTCCATTGTTGTGGTTTACCCGGGAGAAGCCCGGTTGTTTTTGCGTTGGGCATGGTGCTGGCGTTTTGGGGGCGGTGCGTCGGGGCGGCTGAGGCAGTGTCGTTCGCGAACGATATCCAGCCGATGCTCGAGCAAAGCTGTTTGCCGTGCCACAACGCCACCAAATCCGAAGGGGGGCTGATTCTGGAAACTCCAAAGTCGATCCTCGAGGGCGGGGACAACGGGCCTGCGATTGTTCTGAAACAGGGGCTCAAGAGCCTCATGTATGAGACGGCGGCACGCACCAAAAAGCCCTACATGCCGCCTGAGCCGAACAAAGCCAAGGCGGCTCATTTGAACCAGAAACAGCTGGAGCTTTTGCGGCGCTGGATTGACCAGGGGGCCAAGGGGGAAGCGCGGCCGAAGGCGAGTGCCTCGTGGGCGGGCATGCCTGCGCGCGTGGTCTCCGTGAGCGCGCTCGCGGCGACCGCCGATGGACGGTACGCGGCCGCGGGACGGGGCGGGATGGTCACGGTTTACGATCTGCAACTCCAGCGGGAGGCCGCCAGGTTTGAAGCGCATCCGGACATTGTCAGTGCGGTGGCGTTTAGTCCCGATGGGGCTCTCCTGGCCACGGCGAGTTGCGGGGAGGTGAAACTTTGGCGCCGTGTCTCAACCCCCGGAGAACGCTTTGTGCAGGCGGTCTCGGGAGAGGTCAAAAAGGACCCGAAAAGCCCCCTGAAAGTGAGCAATCGCGCAGGGTCGGTTTTTGTAGAGGCCGTTCAGGGCCAGCCGGCGGTTTTAAAAAACGCCGAGGGCAAGGAAATTGCCAAGCTCATGAGCGACCGCGAAGCCATGGACAAGGCGCTTTCCAGAAATGTGGCGCTGGCTGGTGCACGCTTTGAGGTGACGTTTTTGGAGAATCAGCAAAAGCTGCAGAAAGAGCGTCTGGCCAAGATCGAAGAGGACCTTGCAAAGGCGAAAAAGGAACAGGCCGTGCTGGCTCCAAAGCGGGCGGAACTGGAGAAAACGCTGGTGGCTGCGGGCAAAAAAAAGGAGGACCTGGCGCTGGAATTTGACGTGGCCGACGTGCAGTTGGCAGATTTCAAAAAGGAAGGAGAGGCGCGGCGGAAAGACGAATTCGGCGCGACGAAGAAGCGGGAGGCTGCGGTACTGGCGTTGCAAAAAGCGGCTCCGGAAGCAAAGGCGGCGGCGCAAAAAGAGTTGGAAGAGGCCAGTATAGCCCTGAACAATTTCACAAAGGCGCGCGTGGCGGCGGATGCGTCGGAGGCTCCCGTCAAGGCCAAGCGGGATGCGCTGCAAAAAAACTTTGAGGATGCGATCAAGAGTTATGGGGTGGCAGCGGGCGCTGTTTCCAATGCGCAGACTGTGGATGCGAATGTCCGCGATTTCAGCGAAACGGCGGCGCTTGTCCAAAAAGAGGTTGAGGCCTATACCCAGTCGCTTGCGGTTGCGAAAGAAACCCTGGTCCGAGAAGAGGCCGCCGTGGCGCAGCTCGCAAAGGACACTGCGGCGCAGGGTGTGCCCGCGCTCGAAGCGGCTGCTTTTAGCGAAGACGGTGTGGTCCTTCAGACCCTGCACTCCGATGGCAGCCTGCGCGCGTGGAGCGGGCGCACGGGCGTTCCGGTAGACCCCGCCTCGCAGCAGGTTCGATGGGAGCCTCTTTTCACCATAGGCAGCGCGACCAAGGCGGATTCTCCCCTGACAGACCGGGTCAACGCCCTCGCTTTCTCTCTGGACGGGAAACTTCTGGCCACGGGAAGCGGCGAACCGTCGCGTTCAGGCGAAATCAAACTCTGGAACCCGGCCACTGGAAAACTGGTGCGTGAAATTCCCAAGCCGCACAAGGATGCCGTGCTTTGTCTGGACTTTTCCTCGGACGGTCGCTGGCTGGCGAGCGGGGGCGCAGACCGGGCGGTGCGTGTTTGGGAGGCTGGCACCGGGAAGCTCTACCGGAATTTGGAGGCCCACTCCCACCATGTTCTGGCCGTCAGCTTTCGTTTTGATGCCCGACGTCTGGCCAGCGCCGGGGCGGACAACCACATCAAGACCTGGGATGTGGAAAAATCAGATGTCCTCACCAGCTATACGAAGTTCACCAAAGAAGTGACGTTTATGAGTTACTTCGGCCGGGGAGACTCCTTGCTTGCCACAAGCGGCGCGCCCACGGTGCAGGTGCTCACGGACACGGGGGCCGTCACCCAAAAGACGGAGGGGATCTCCAAGTTTGTGACCGCGGCGGCGGCGGGCACGGACGGGCAGACGGAGCTTTTTGGAGACATCGACGGCACGGTGTGGCTGGCGAGCCGCGACGGCAAAATAATTCAAAGCTGGCGTCCCTGATTTACAGGCTTTTCATGGATTCCGGTTCCGCTAGATTCGTCCCTAACTTTCACCCCCTGTATGAAAACCAACTTTTGTCCCGGCCCCATTTCCAGGCGCAGCTTTCTGCAATTCGGCGGTCTGTCTTTGTTTGGAATGAGCATGCTGGACCAAATGCGGCTCAATGCGGCGAGCGCTCTGGGCGCACCCCAGCTGCCCCAGGATACGTCGGTGATCTTCATCTGGCTGCCGGGCGGTCCGCCGCACATGGAGATGTATGATATGAAGCCGGAAGCGCCGGTGGAATATCGCGGCATTTTCAAGCCGATGAAGACAAACGTGGCGGGCATGGAGATTTGTGAACTCATGCCGATGCAGGCGAAGATCGCGGACAAGTTTAACATCATCCGTTCCGTCAGCCACGAATTTGCCGACCACGGGGGCGGGCACAAGCGCTTCATGACGGGGCGTATCCCCGCGACTCCGACGGGCACGATCAACGACGCTCCCGCAGTGACGAGCATCATCGCCAAGTGCCTCACCGAGCAGGGCGGCTTTAAAGACGGGATGCCGCCCGTGGTGCTTGGGGGCGCGGGGTCCTTCGACGCTTATGCGAACGGGCCCGCTTATCTGGGCGCTTCCCACACTCCCTTCATGGTCGGGGATGATCCGAGCAACCGGAACTTCTCCGTGCGCAATCTCGCCATTTCCAGAGAGATGGAAGCGCGCCTCGAGGACCGCATCGCGCTGCGGCAGGGCCTCGACAATTTGCGCCGGGATGTGGACCAAAGCGGTGTGCTGACGGCGATGGACAGTTTCAACCAGAACGCCTTTCAGATGCTCACCAGCACGAAGGTGCGCGAGGCCTTTGACATTGCAGCGGAACCGACCCGGGTGAGGGATCGTTACGGGATGCACGCGTATGGACAGCGCGCGTTGCTGGCGCGCCGTCTGGTGGAGTCGGGGTGTCGGTTTGTGGAAATGGTGTGGGAGAATCCGTTCCCCGGCCGGCCCACGCCCGTGGATTGCGTTCAAAACTGGGACAGCCACGCGGTTAACGGGAATCTCTTCAACGATGCCCGCTGGCGTTTCCCCGTATACGACCAGGCTGTTTCCGCCTTGATCGAGGATCTTTACGCCCGCGGTCTGGACAAGCGCACGCTGCTTGTGGTGACCGGTGAATTTGGGCGCACTCCCAAAATCAGCACGGCAGTGGGCACGCAAAGCAAGGTGATGCAGCCCGGGCGCGACCATTGGCCGAAGGCGATGTCGATGATTGTTTCCGGGGGCGGGATGCGCACCGGACAGATCATCGGGGCGACCAACAGCCGCGGGGAATACCCTGTGGAGAGACCATTGTCTCCCAACGATTTGTGGGCAACGGTTTACCAGCATTTGGGCGTCGATTTCACCCAGTCTTTCCCGGACCATCAGGGGCGTCCGATGCCGATTCTTCCCTTCGGCGACACCATCAACGAACTGCTTCCGAGTAAAAGCGCGTAGAGAGGGGGCGGCGGATTGGCGGGGTGAAAATTTCGTTGTTTGTGAAGTATGAAAAACGTCTCTCAGCCTGGTGCTTTGGTTGGTAGTCTTTGGCGGCTGCTGGTTTTGGTTTGCGTGTTTGCTGGGACTCCGTTGTTGCAGGCGGAGTTGTTGTCGAGTGTCTCCGGGGGCAAGGTGACGATCACGGGGTTTACGGGCGAGGAGACTACGTTGGTGATTCCGGCCAAGATTGGTGGGCTGCCTGTGACGAGTATTAGGGATTCGGCTTTCTATGGATGTAGCGGACTCACAAGTGTGATCATCCCAGTGGGAGTGACGAGTATCGGAGATAGCGCGTTCGAGAATTGCAGCGGACTGACCAGCGTTATCATTCCAACGGGTGTGAGGAGCGTAGGCGATAATGCTTTCGAGGGTTGTAGCGGGCTTAAAAGTGTGCGCCTTCCAAGCAGCGTAAAAAGTATTGGATATAACGCATTCGTGGATTGCAGCGCCCTCACGAGCTTCACCGTTGAATCAGGGAACTCGGTCTATTCAAGCCTGGAGGGAGTGCTCCTGAACAAAGCGAGGACGGAAATCATTTTATATCCGGGCGGGAAAAAAGGAGCATACGCCATTCCCGTGGGCATAACCAGTATTGGAGGGAATGCATTCAGGGCTTGCAGCGGACTGACGAGTGTGAACCTCCCGTTCAGCTTGAAAAAAATTGACTACTGCGCGTTCAGGCGGTGCAACGGACTGACAAGTGTGAACATCCCGGACAGCGTCACAACTATTGGCAATAGCGCTTTCGATTATTGCAAAGAGCTTAAGAGCGTGAATTTTGGAAGGGGAGTGACGAGCATTGGGTATGGCGCGTTTCAGGGCTGCACCGCACTGACAAATATCACTATCCCAGGCAGCGTGACGAGCCTTGGGGATAACTTGTTCTGGGGATGCAGCGCGCTTAGCAGTGTGAGTATCCCGAGCAGCGTGAAGAGCATTGGTGACGCAGCGTTTGAGGATTGCAGAGCGCTGACGAGCATAACCGTTGAACCTCAGAATACGGAGTTCGCAAGCTTGGACGGAGTTTTGCTCAACAAAGCGAAGACGAAGGTGATTGTCTTTCCTGTCGGCAAAAAAGGTTCCTATTCCATTCCGAGCAGCGTGAAGAGCCTTGGGGAAGTAGCGTTTGAGGCCTGCAGCGCGCTCACGAGCATAATCGTTGAGTCTCAGAATACGGAGTTCTCCAGCATAGACGGCGTTTTGTTAAACAAAGCGAAAACCAGCCTCATCGCATTTCCAAGGGCGAAAAAGGGGGCTTATACCATCCCTGGCAGCGTGACTAGTCTTGGAGCGAGTGCGTTCAGGGGATGCAGTGGGTTGACGAGTGTGAGCATCCCGAGGGGCATGATAATGACAGGCCTCAGTGATGACGCGTTTGACGGCTGCACAGCACTCGTCAGCATTACCGTTGAGCCGCAGAACAAGATGTATTTGAGCCTGGATGGAGTTTTGTTCGACAAAGCGAAAACAAGCATTCTCGCATTTCCAGCGGCGAAGCAAGGGGCCTATACCATCCCCGGCAGTGTGAGGAGCATCGGTCCGAAAGTATTTCGCGGGTGCAGCGCCCTCACGAGCATCAGTGTGGAATCGCAGAACACGGCGTATTCAAGCGTGGAGGGAGTTTTGCTCGACAAAATAAAGGCAACAGTGATTGCCTTTCCAGCAGGTAAAAAGGGCGCAGTTGTGTTCCCGAGCAGCGTGACGAGCATTGGTGATGATGCTTTCCAGGGGTGCGTTTGGCTGAGCAGCGTCAGTATTCCAAACAGTGTGAAAAGTATTGGAAGAGGGGCGTTTACTAATTGCGTTAACCTTGCCTCGCTGCCCCTTCCCAGTGCCCTCACATCCATAGGTGACGGAGCATTCAAAGGGTGCAGCAGCCTGAGTCGTCTTACCATTCCAAACGGTGTCAGCGAATTTGGCCACAATCCCTTCGATGGGTGCACGAAATTGGTGAGCCTTGTCTTTAACGGAAATGCGCCAAGGCTATCGAGCTATGATGGCTTCGGGGGCGTTAGTCCCAACTACAAGACCTACTACTACTCCGACAAGACGGGCTTTACTTCCCCTCTCTGGGAGGGATATCCCTCTGTTTGCCTGCCTGCGGGAACCCGTTTTTCATTCTGAGGCTTTGCGCGTCAGGTTGGCTTCCCCAGTGCTTCACGCGAGGATCTCGCGGACGACGCGGCCGTGGACGTCCGTGAGGCGGAAATCGCGCGCGGCGTATCGGTAGGTGAGTTTTTCGTGGTCCAAGCCGAGCAGGTGCAGCAATGTGGCGTGGAGGTCGTGTACATGCACCTTGTCGCGGACAGCGGCAAAGCCCGCGTCGTCGGTCGCGCCGTGGACGTGGCCTTGTTTGGTGCCGCCGCCGGCCAGCCAGACGCTGAAGCCATGCCGGTTGTGGTCGCGGCCCGGAGTGGTTGTCGGATGGGGAAGTTCCGAGGTGGGCGTGCGGCCAAATTCACCGCCCCAAAGAACGAGGGTGTCCTGCAGCATGCCGCGCTGTTTGAGGTCGGCGAGAAAGGCGGCGATGGGCCTGTCCACGTCGGCACAGGCTTTGGGAAGGCGGTCTTCAATTTCGCCGTGGTGATCCCACGGGAAACCCGCGCCATACCAGGCCTGAACCACACGCACACCGCGTTCCAGAAGTCGGCGCGCAAGAATGAGTTGCCGCGCCTGAACCCCCGGGCCGTAGAGATCCAGAATGCTCTTTGGCTCTTGGGAAAGGTCAAAAGCGTCAGTCGCTTCTACCTGCATACGAAAGGCTTGTTCGAAGGTCTGGATGCGCGACTCAAGCCTTGTCTCCTCCAGTCGGGAGCGCAGGTGGATTTGGTTGAATTGCTGCAGCAAGTCGAGCTGCGTTCTCTGCTCGGCGGTGCCGGTACGCGGGTTGCGGATGTTTTCGATCAGCCTGTCGAGCTCTTGATGCTTGCTGTTGACGAGGGTGCCTTGAAAGTTCGAGGGGAGAAATGCGGACTGCCAGTTCTGCGCCTCGTTGAGCGGGTAGCCCTCCGGGCACAGGGCGATAAACCCTGGGAGGTTGCGGTTCTCGGAGCCCAGTCCGTAGGTGACCCAAGAGCCCAGGCTGGGGCGGCTCAAACGGGCGGAACCCGTGTTCATGAACATGATTCCGCCATCGTGGGAGATATCGTCCGCGTGCATGGAGCGGATCACGCAGAGATCGTCGATCATGGAGCCGACGTGTGGAAAAAGCTCGCTGACTTCGATCCCGCTGTTCCCCCGTTTTTTAAAAGCGAACTTCGACGCGAAGGCCGGGCTGCCGCTCGCCTGAGCATCACGCGCGGAGGCGATCACTTCGCGCGGGATGGGTTTTCCGTGCCATTGCCGCAGCAGCGGTTTGGGATCGAATGTGTCCACCTGCGAAGGACCGCCATTGGCAAAGATATGGACAAGGCGCTTGGCTTTCGGCTCAAAATGGGGGCCTTGCGGAGCGGTCGCCAGCGGTCCCTCTGCGGCGGTTGCGACGGAATCACCAAGCAGTTCTGCGAGTGCCACGGCACCGATGCCGGCGCCGGTCCGCAACAGCATGTCTCTTCTGGTCAGCGGTCTGCCTTTTGAGATCGGTGGGGGTGTGTGCATGGGGCGGGGGTTAATCAATAAACATAAACTCGTTAGATTCGAGCAGGATTTGGCAAAAGCGTTCCCAGGCTCCCATAAAAAGCGGCCTTGGGGTCTCGCCTTTAAAATCTTTGGCGGCATCCCACACCATTTCTTTTGCGGTGGCTTCGCCGGAGGCGGACGGCTTGAGTCGGAGCACCGGTGCCCAGAGGTATCCGGCGGTCTGTTGCTCGCGTCCGCGTGTGGTGGTTATAAAATCGACGGTATCGCCGCGTTCCACCGCAATGTCGGCAACCATCGTGGGCGACTCGGTGCCGTGTGCAACCCACGAACCGAGCAAACCGTGCCTGCTGCTGAGGATTCGGGCGCGTACTCCCTCGCCGGTGGGGACGAGCGCATTTGCCTGCACGGAGAGGGTGCCCGAGACGGCCAGTGTGCCGCTCTCTGGAGCCGTCCAGCGGCGTACCGCCGCCTGCGTGTTGTCGCGGCCCGCGGTGCCGCCTCTGGCATTGAAGCTGAGCCTGCCGAGCACGGGATCGTTTTCCGTGTTGCCGCCTTTCCATTGGTTGTTTGTAAAATAAGCGAGGGGGACGAATTCAACCACCCTGCCTTCATTCGGCGAGAGTGCGCCCCAGCCGTACGTCCAGGGCTTGGCGGGCTGTGCTGGTTCCTCCAGAACCTCCGGGGGGGCGCTCGCGATGTAGGCAAGCGCGAGGGAAAGTTCTTCGGGTGTGGGCCGGCGTCCCAACGCGAGTTGGAACACGGATTGAATGCGGTGGGCAGGGCTTTGTTCGAGAGCGCCGCTGCTGCGTTGCGCCAAGGCGGCGGCCTGCTCTAGTACAAAGCTGTTGTTCATCAAATAGAGTGCCTGCTGCGGGATCGCCGTCTCCAAGCGGGCGGGCGCATGGGCGTCGGCTCCCGGGAAATCGAAGTAGCGGAAGAACGCGGGCATCGCCACGCGATCGACAGCGCCGTACAAGGTGCGTCTGCGGGATATTCCGTGGCTGAGGTCGGAGGGGCGGCCGCCGAGTTGGAGGTCGAGTCTGCCGGCGCTTTGGAGACACGAGTCGCGGAGTTCTTCAAAGCCCAGACGGCGCCGGTTCATGCGCCACAGCAGGCGGTTATCGGGATCTGTGGTGCGGCACACGGGGGAGTCGGCGCTGGACTGCTGGTAGGTGGCGGAAAGGAGGATGTCGCGGTGGAGTTGTTTGACGGACCATCCGGAGGCGATGAATTGAGCGGCCAGCGAGTCGAGCAGTTCGGGGTGCGAGGGCATCTCGCCGCGGGTGCCGAAATCACTCGCCGTGGCGACGAGGCCGGAGCCGAAGTGCCATTGCCAAACCCGGTTGACAAGCACCCTCGCGGCGAGTGGTTGTGCCTGCCCAAGGATGGACTGTGCCAGTTCCGCCCTGCCGCGTCCCGGCTGGAATTTGGAGGGAGCGGTCCCGGCGAGCACTTCTAAAAAGCCGCCGTGGGCATCTTCTCCAAGCACGTTGGGGTTGCCTCGTACAAATATTTTTTGAGCGTAGCTGGGGCGGTTCTCGCGGAGCGCCATTGCACGGGCGGGCGCACCCGGAGTGTCTTGATAAATGCGGGCGAGTTTGCGCTCTTTGTTGAGCAGTTCGTCGGTATCTTTTTTGCCGAAATATTCGATCGCCTCCGTCTGCTTCAATAGCATCGGGGAGCCTATCTGCGCACAAACGCGGCGTAAATCTTCCGCCGCTGCGTCCGGCGTCAGATCTTGTGCGAGGGCGCCCGCCAGCAACTCGCCGTACCAGGCGGCAGCCTCCTTGAGGGTCGCGGGAGGCGTTTGAAACTTTTTAAAAACCAGTGCGTTGGCTCCGCTGGTTTGGGCAGGAACGCCGGCGGCGGCGCTTTGGAAGTCCTGTTCCGGGAGCGCGGCGAAAGCTTTCCAAAGGGCAAAGACAGGGTCATTTTCGAGGGCTTTTTGCGAAAGGAAAACCACCCAGCGGCGGAGCATTTTTTCGCCCAGCTTCCGGGTCTTGGCCACGTTTTTGAGCGCGATGTCTTGCAACTCGGCCACCGCCACCTCGCGTGTGGCTAAAAGATATTCGGCGATTTTTTCGGCCGACTGGATTTCCGACTGGAGCGCGGCGGTCCGTGTTTTGAGAAATGTTTCGATCTCTGCAATGCTCTGGCGGGCTTCGGTTTGATAGGTCAGGTATTGGTCCGCCGCCTCCGGAAGGGGGGCGAGTTTTTCCAGCCATTGCCGGCGCAAGTCCAACAGATGGATTTTGTCCTCCGCACCAAGCGTCTGTGCAACCTCGGGAAAGGGGAGAAAAAAGGGGCTCTCATTGTTGCGGGCAACCTGCCGGAGCGCTTCTTCTTCAAAATGGGAAAGGGGCTCGGGGCCGTCGAATTTGTGCAGCACTCCGGCGTAGCGCGCTGCTGTTTCTGCGAGTGAGGCCGGTGCGGGCTCAAGGGCTTCCAGAACTTTCTTGTTGTTTTTGGATTGTGCGCGCTGGGCTTCTAGAACTCCGGGCGCCTTGGAAGGGAATTCCTCTTCAGTGAGGGCTGCGAGGGCCTGAAACGCGCCGAAGACGGGGTGCTGCGCCTTGGACGTGCGCTGAAGCAGGCGTACCCAGCGCAGAAAGATGTATTCATTGAGCCCTCGTTCCCGCGCAAACGCCCGGTTGGCATCGTCCTTGTTGCCAACGCATGCGGTCGCCGCAAGCAGGTGGAGCGACTGCATTTCAGGGGCTCCAAATTCCCGGTGCAACACGTCTTGTTTTTCCTTCAGAAAATCCTCAAAACGTTTGCGCAGTGCGGCGTGTTCAGTCTCCAGCGAATCGGCCACGGGAGGGGTTTCCAAAAGAGGAAGAGAGGCCAGGGTGCCGGAGCCGTCCACGGGCATGCGGGAGGCGTTTAAAAGACCGTAAAGCGCGTAATAATCCTTCGCTGAAACGGGGTCAAATTTGTGATCGTGGCAGCGTGCGCACTGGACGGTGAGACCGAGCAAGCCGCGGGTGATGACGTCGATTTGGTCGTCGATGACATCGGGAATGGCGCCTGCGAACCAGCGGCCCACGGTGAGGAAGCCGAGCGCCGCCAGATCCCCTTGGCGTGCCGTTGGCGTCTGGTCCGCCGCAAGCTGCAGGGTGACAAAGCGGTCGTAGGGCATGTCTTCGTTGAAGGCACCCACAACCCAGTCTCTGTAGGTGTAAGCAAACGGAAAACGCCGGTCTTCGCCTGCGCCCACCCAGCGCGTGTCTCCGTAACGCGCAACGTCCAGCCAGTGGCGGGCCCAGTGCACTCCGTACTGCGGCGAGGCAAGAAGGCGGTCCACGAGGCGGGCGTAGGCGTCCGGGGAGTTGTCTGATAGAAACTGCTCTGCATCTGCAGGCGAGGGGGGGAGTCCGGTGACGTCGTAGCTGACGCGGCGCAGGAGGGTCTGTTTGTCTGCCGGGGGCGAATGGGGCAGGCCCTGCGCTGAGAGCTTGCGGCGAACTTGCCGGTCGATTTCTGCGGAGGATCTTTCTAGGGGCGATGTTTTTGTCGCCTGGGATGCTTCGCAGTTGAGCGGTTGGAAGCTCCAGAATTTGCGGGCTTCTTCGAGCGTTTTGGGTGCGGGTGCGCCCCCAGGGAAGGGGAGCCCAAGACGCACCCAAAGCTCGAGCTTTTGGATCTGTTCGTGCGAGAGTTGCCTTTCGTCCTTGGGCGGCATCTGGAGCTCGGGATTTGTGCCATGCACTGCCTCAATGAGACGACTGAACTCGGGTTCCCCAGGTTTGGCGGCAGGTCCCGAATCACCGCCCTTGAGAATAAAGGGCCGGGAATCCAGACGCAGACCCGCTTTGCTTTTGGCGGAGTCGTGGCACTTCAAGCAGTGTTCGATGAGAAGCGGGCGGATTTCTTTTTCGAAGAATTCAGCCTTTGCGGACTCGGTGAAGTCGGGCGTCTGAGCGCGCGAGACTTTGAGGGAGTCACTATTCGCGGCTCGGAGGGACGTTGAATAAAACGTGAAGCACCCTAGGAGAAGAGTCAGGCGGAGAGGCAGGCGTTGGGGGCGGGCTGGGGAGGACATTCTGCGGCAACGAGTTCTAAATAAAGCGGGGAACGGTGCGGGTTCACCAGAAAATTCGATGTTTAGGGGGACAGCGTTGGCATTGCGGACCTTCACTTTTGTGGGTTCGTACTACTCGTGAGACTGGCCGGGGGTGGGCGTCTCAGGCCGAAGGGCGACTGCGCTTACTTGATTTCCGCCACAAAAAGGCGCGTGAACTCGCCTTCGCTGACATTGAAGTAGATGCGTCTGCCATCCGCGCTGAAGACCGGATGCGGATGCGACACCCTCCAAGATTTTGCACCGTGGGAGTTGTCGAAATGATGAAGCAGGATTTGTCCCGTACCTTTGACATCGGTGAGCACGACACCCCACTCGTTGCGCTCGCCGCCGAAGCTTGTCATGATGGTGTCGGTGACCACGAGCCTGCCATCGGGGCTCACGGAGGGATGATCGCCGCTGACATCGCGCACGGGAGCCTCGCTGGAAGTGCCTTCGCTGGCGGCCTTGGCCTTGCTTGCCTTGGTGGCCATGCCCGGGTTTTGCGTCATGCTGCCATTGTTGCTGTCGTACGTGGTGAAGTGCATCTCGGTGATGTGGCGAGAGTCGGGCTGCCACGACGGATGCCCCCACTTTGAATTCATGTAGAGGAATTTACCTTCTGCAAGGCTGTAGCAGATGAGGCCCTGGCGAGCGCTGGCGCTTTTGCTGCGGGGATCTTCGCCGGTGGCGAGCGCCATCTTAAAAAAGACGCGCTGCAGATCAGGGCTGAGAATGGGAAAGAAGATGGAGGGCCGTTGGTCCGCGAAGGTTTTTGCGAACCAATCGGGATAGGCTGCCTTGAGAGCGGCGACGGTGACTACAGTCTGTTTTTCGCCGGTCACGACGTTGATAAGGTCGAGGTCGCGATGCTCACCGGGCCTCCAGTGAGGGCTGTAGAGCGGCACGATATTGGCGTTTGGTTGGCCCCATCCGGCGAGTTGGCCGCGGGCAAGCAAGCGCTCTTGCATGGTCTCAACGTCTACACAGGCGACAAACCATTGTTCCTCACGCTCGCCGTGGAAGACAACGCGTTTGCCATTGGAGACCCACTGCTGGCAGGCCACACGGTGGGCGTCTTCGGCGTTGATGTTTGTGGCGAGCACCTTTTCCTCGCCGGTGTTGCGCTCACGGATGACCACCTCGCCGTGGTGGCCGTCTTTTGTGGTCGAGGCGTAGAAAAGAACGAATTTGCCGTCGGGACTTTCCGGACAGGTGTTGAAGTACGAGTGGATCGTGTGGCGCGGTTTTTCTGGAGAGACAGCGTGAATGTGCACGTCACTGCGCCAGGGTGCCAACGGATCGGCGGCAGCATCGGCGGCGACGAGGTTGGTGAGAGGCAGAAGACAGAGTGTTAGAAGTGTTTTCACGGGGGGTGTTTGGAGGTCCGTCTTTGGAGAAGGGGGCGGGCGAGAAGATGCTTTGTTTTACGAAAGTGTTGATGGAGGCCGTTTGGGGTCACGTTTTTAAGCCAGGACATTCAGTCATACAACGTTTTCATCCCGAATTAGTTCTTTGGATGACTGTAAAGAATGGGGTGTCTTCGCACGAAGAACTCCACGCCTTCTGGGAGGCCGGCCCTGCGCGGTTAAACCAAGGGAGACAGGGTTTAGTCAAGGGCGAGAACCGCGTTTAGGGGCTGGAGGAAAGGCCCGGGCACGTCAAGGTTTCTGGGGTTTACGGCCGAGCATTCTTTCTGTGCCGATATGTAGACGGGAAACGCTTTGCTCCAACCTGCGGTGAATTGCCTACATTTTTCATCGCATTCGTCCCTAACAAATGGAGAGAAGCGAAGCCCATAGATCAAATACCAGTCATTCGTGCCCTGACGCAACTGTTGGGGTCTCGAAGGTTGTTTTAAAATATGTTTACCATCAATAATCGCCGGTGTGCCGCAAGTGCTTTGATTGGCACAAGCCTTTTGTTAACCTCTTCCATGGTGATGGCGAGTCCATCGGATGGACCGATCAGCCGTGCAGAATTTGAGAAGATGCAACGGGAGATGAGCTCGTTGCGTGAGGAACTTGCGGCGCTCAAAAAAGCAGACGCCTTGCAGAAAACGCCGCCTTCGGATTCAAAAGTATCTCAAGGAGGGCCCGCCCGCGTGAAATCTAGCGGTGCTGACACACGCCTTGAGACTCCAGCGATTTCGGCGTTGAAAACCGAGATCAAAGCGGTGCGGGAGATGGTTGAAGAAACCAAGGCTGGAGAAACAAAATTTGTACTGACCGGGGGAGCTTCTTCGGTTTTCAGCGCACCTTCCCATGGCACGTCAAAATTCGATGCTGCTTTCAGCCCCATCTTGCTGTGGCACATCAATGACAGGCTGTTGTTTGAAGGAGAGGTTGAATATGAGCTGAACGACGACGGCACAAACTCCACGAAAACGAATCTTGAGTATGCTCAGCTCTCTTATCTTTTAAACGACTATGTGACCATTGGGGCCGGGAAGTTCCTGAGTCCGATGAACATTTTCGTGGAACGCTACGAGCCCAAGTGGATCAATAAACTGCCGGACACTCCCCTCGCCATTTATGATGGCATTCTTCCCGAAAGCCACGTGGGGGCGCAGGTAAGAGGCATCATTCCATTGGGCTCAGCGAGGGTTAATATCGCGGCTTACGTCAGCAATGCACCCTCGACGGACAGCAATGGCTCCTTGGAGTTCGACAACTTCAAACCTGCTGCATCAAACGGCAAGGCCGTCGGGGGGCGCGTGGGCTTTATGCCGTGTCAGTACCTTGAAATTGGCTATGGCCTGCAGCAATCTAATGTACGGTTGGACGGTGATCCGTCCGCCACGGATTATAACTCGCTTCTGCAGTCTGTTGACCTGAGCACGTCTTTTGAAAAAGCAAACGGCAGGTTCGCTCTGCAGAGTCAGTATGCCTGGAGTCACGTGGGTAGTAAGGCTGACTTCGGAGTGAACGCGAACCGCTCTGGGGGCTACGCTCAAGTTTCGTATCGCGGCAAAAAGTGGTCGATGGATTTCCTCAATCATTTGGAGGGGATTATTCGCGTGGATCGGATGACGCAGCCGGATCCAACTGCAATAGATGCATTTAACGAGAAAAGAGTCACATTCGGTTTGGACTACTGGCTTACGGCACGAACTGTCTTAAAGACCGCGTATGAGTTGGATCGCCAAAATAACGGGCACGCGGGGAGTAATTCCATTCTGCTAGGCGTGGCCACTGGGTTCTAAGCAGAAATTCAAGAACGCGAATAATAAATCCAATGAAAATGAGAAACATTTTAGCAATTTTTGTTTTGTTTTGCGGCGCCCCAAGCATGAGAGCCGGAGGGAATTCCTCGGAGAAGGTAGAGGGTGACAAAGTGTGGTCGGTGGCTTGTCAACAGTGCCACAATCGTCCGAATCCAGCGTCTTATAGCAATGCACAGTGGGATGTGATTATGCACCACATGAGAGTGCGGGGAAATTTGACAGGCATGGAGGCGAGAGCGGTCCTTGAATTTATCAAGGATGCGAAGTGACAGGCTGTGGCGGCAGGGTGCCGCTGCTTGTAAAGTCGAAAGCACGGGCCTATTTGGTGCAGAGATGGAATGCCTTGGTGTGTGTCCACAAGACGGCCGTTTGAGCAACCGGCGCCGCTGCCGTTAAATGTGGAGGTGCAAAAAGGGCATAGCATAGTGCGGCTGGAACTTGCGCATTTACGGAGCTCTAAAAATGTGGGATACACGCAGGGTGAATCCCCTTCAAAACTCGTTCGCCTCCGCGCGTTTGTCTTTCGTAAAGTTCGTAATGCTTCCAGCCGCCTTACTCATGGCTGGTGCGGGTCTTTCTGCGGCGGATGAAGCCGCTCGGGTGCGCGCGCTTCGCGTGCCCGGGGCCTTGCTGGTCCTCAAAGCGGAACTGGCGGCGGATGGTGCCATTCATGTGCTGGCGGATTCTAAAAGCGGGCCTCAGCATGTGGTGACGCGTGATGTGGGGGCCACTTTCAGCAAGCCAATTTCCGTGGTGGACGATGCTGCGCGCAGACCGGGTCTTGAATTTGGTGTGTGGGACGCAGCCATCGGCAAGGACGGCCGCGTGCATGTGGTGCTTGGCAATAACGCTTGGAAACTCAAACTGCCAAAGGAAGAGTGGGGATGTTTTTATACGAGCCTTGCCCCGGGGGCCAAAGCATTCACTCCGGTGCGGAATATCAATCACAAACCCAGCGAAGGGTTTTCGATCGCGGCCGGTACTGCGGGTGCTGTGTGTGTGAACTACCTTTCCGGAAAACTCTACTCCATGCTGTCGCGCGATGGGGGGGCTACGTTTTCGTCCGCGGTTGAGCCCGACCCGGCGTGGAGCCCATGCCGTTGCTGTACGACCAGTACGGCTTTTGGCAGCGATGGTATGCAGGCGCTACTGTACCGCGAGGAAACAAACAATGAACGCGACATGTGGCTCGCTCTTTGGGATCCGGCGGGTGCTGGAAAAGTGACATGCACCCGAATTAGCGCCACGCCGTGGAAAGTCGCGGCGTGTCCGATGACGTATTTTAGCGTGACCCCGAGAGCGGACGGTTACGTTGCGGCGTGGCCGACGATGGGGAAGGTTTATTTCGCGCGCCTCGGCAAGAATGGCGCCGTGTTGCCTCCTGGTGAGATTCTTACGCCCGGTACGAACGGCATGCGCACGGGAGTGCTTGCACTAAGTGCGCCGGATGGAGCCGCTCTGATTGCTTGGAAAAACAACGACACGCTTGGCTGGCAACTGTACAGCGCAGACGGCGTACCGCAGGGTGTGCCTGGAAGCACGCCTAGTCCTGGCAGCGGGGCTGCTGGCGTTGTCCTTGCGAACGGAAAGTTCCTCCTCTTTCCCTAACGCACCGAGAGCAAAAGTTTGCTGGTTGTGTGATTGTGGCGCTTTCTCTCATCCGGTCGAAACAATGGATCTCCATAGAGTCCCACCAAAATCCGAAATGGAAGCCAATCGTGGCCAGTGCACCGATTTGCATTTCATCGTTGCTGAGTGGGGGATGGATGGACAAATCCAAGTTTGAACACAAAGCGGACTCACCTGCGTGGAAACGCGGTTTTCAACGAATTTCCTTTGAGCAAAGCGGCCCCGTTCCCGAGCCGGAAACACGGGGCGATCGGTCACTGCAAACGGTTTGAGAAATCCGGGCCTTGTTTTTTATTGTTTCTGAGCGCCGCCCGTCGCTTCCCCTGCAGAAGCTGTTTCAGGAGCATTTATTTTTTTAGGAGGGCTCGCTGGTTTGAGTTCCTCAGCTGTCCAGGACTTGGTACGGGAGGCATTTTCGCTTCGAATTTTAGCCACCATTTCCGTGCTGATCGGTGAGCCATTGTGTTCCCACTCGCGGCGGATATACGTGAGAACTCCTGCGATCTGCTCGTCCGTTAAAGCGGCACCGAGGGGGGGCATTTCCAGATTCCATGTTTGCCCACCGACTTGGATGGGACCGACCAGTCCGTGCAAAAGAATACGGGGAAGAACGTCTGGTTTTCCCAAAACCCATTCGCTGTTTACAAGCGCGGGTGCGAGTCCGTCCATGCCGGTACCTGTGGGTTGGTGGCAGCCCACGCACAGCGTGTTATACACTCCCTTGCCGACTTCAAACAAAGCGGTTTCCGAGGCCGTGAGTGGCTGGATCACTGGCGGTGGTGGTACGCCGGGCTTTTGAGGCCAGGCCAGTCGTTCCTCCAAAGCTTGCACGAAGGGTTTCGCTTCCGTGTTTGCGGAGGCTGAGAGTTTTTCCAACTCTTCTGGGACGCTGTCTAGGTATAGGAGTTTCGGGGCAGGCGCTTTTTTGGCCCCCGTTGACTTTCCCGAGGCTCCCGCCAGCAAGGCCATTTGGATTGAAGAGTTGGAGGGTTGGGAGGCAATGATTTCGAGCAGTGTTTTGACATGCTCTTTGCGGCGCTCGGTCATCACGGCTTGAGCGAGAGCTTCTGCAAGAAGCGTGGGTAGTTGAGAGGTTTTCTTGGCCAGCAGGGTCTGTAATGTTTCAAGTTCACGGCCCCTGAGCCCTGATAAGATGGCATCCTTCACCAGAGGCTGGTTCCCTGATTTTGTCGCGAGGATTATCGCGTCGACCTGGGTTTCTGGAAATGAGCTGAGCTGGAACCCAAGCGCGATTTGTACAGCGACGCTCGGATCGTGGAGCATCTTTGCGAGCTCTCCCGCCTGCGGACGGCCTGCTAAACGAACCGCCATTGAACGCACATTCGCATCCCTGTCCTTCAATGCGGCGCTGATGACCTCCGGCGACAGGGCACCCATTCCTTCCAGAGTCCACAACGCGTGAATGCGCGCCGAAGGGGACTTTCCTTTTTGTGCGATAGTGTGGAGGGCTGGAGCAACTGCTGTGTCATTACGCTCAACCAAAAGACGTTGGGCTGTGTCGCGTGTCCAGCCGTTTTGACTTTCGAGGAGCGCTGCGAGTCCGGCACTCTCCTCCGGTATTTTTACTGCAGCTGGCTTGGTCTTGTCGGGGACCACACGCCAAATCCGGCCTTGATTAAAAGGCGTCTCCAAATTGCGGTCTTTGATGTTGGCAATCAAATAGTGGGTGAGGAAGCTTTTGTGCTGAATAATACCGCGATATAGATCGACGACATAAAGCGCTCCGTCCGGTCCTGAATAGGAGGTGACTGGACGGAAACGTTCATCCGTAGAGGTCCAGAATTCAGTTCCTTCCAGCGCATTTTTTCCAGTAACCGCTCCGTCTTTTTCCGTCAGCAACACCCGTTTGACGAGGTTTCCAGCTGGTTCGGGAATAAAGGCATTGCCTATAAAAGCTCTGGGAAACAGGTCGCCCCGGTAAATTGACGCGCCGCAGGTGGCTGTTGAAGTTGCCAAGGTTCCGTCTTCGCGAAGCTGTTTTGAGTCGTAGCCCCGGTTGACTCCTGGTGTTTGGTGACTCGGCCAGGTGGACTGGTCTTTTAAGACCTGGACCCCCAGCCCCGAACTTGCCGTATAATTGGAATTACGGCGTGCCAGCGATTCAGGAAGAAAATTGGCGCGGAGGAAGTCAGAGTTGGAGTTGTAGAATTGACGGCCCAAATCGTCCTGCGTCATGCCCCACTGACCCCTGGAACCTGTAATTTCGTCAATGAACTTCCCATTCTTGAGCCGGTAGCGTTTGGAGTGGTTTGCGGAGTATATCCAGTTGTCCAACATCCACGTGGGCGAATTAGCCATGTGTTCGGGCTGGCCGCCTGCCACTCCATAGGAGGCATCTAGGTTCTGTTTGAGATCAGCAACCCCGTCGCCATCGGTGTCTTTCATGAACCAAAGATGAGGAGGCTCAGAGACAAGGAGCCCGCCGTTGACACACATGAGCGAGCGCGGCATCAACAAGCCATCCGCAAAAACCGTCCGCTTATCCATCCGCCCGTCACCATCGGTATCCTCAAGCATGACAATGCGACCGATGGGCTGATTCTCTCCCGCGCCTTCCACATCATGCATGTACCCGCGCATCTCGCACACAAACATCCGGCCCTTGTGATCCCAGGACAGTGCGACAGGGCTCTCTATCATTGGTTCCGCGGCAACGAGTTCCGCGTGAAATCCCGGGGCCAGTTTGAAAGTTTTCAGTTCTTCCTCCGGCGTGAGAGGCTTTGGCGCTGGCAGCTTGAACCTGATTTCAAACGTCTCCGGGCCGGCGCTCTTCGGATGCAGCGCCCAAAGAGCCGCGGTGGGTGTGATGAAACCGAGGGCCACGAAGGTTGCAATCGTGCGTTTGGTCTGATTCTGGGGCTGTTTCATAATTCAGGGAAAATGCAGGCAAGGAACAATCCAGTGATTATTGGAGATAATCGTTTAAAGCCAATTCTCTTTGAGCACAAATGAATCACGCTGGGCGGCCTTCTGCCCAAAAAATGCTTGTGGGACGGGAGGCCCGTCGTTTGTTGCACTCCGAAAACATTTTAAAGTGGTGATTGCCGACAATTGTCTTTGTGGCTGCAGTCGAGCCTGTAACGGTCCGTTGTGGAGCTCGCCGGCGTTTTGTTGGCGCACCAACGTGGAGTTGGCGAAAATTTGTTTGTGCCCAAATCTGCCTTCTCTATTTTACGCCCCTTAGCTCACTCGCACTCGTTTGAGAACATCCCCTCCTTATGAAATTCGGTATCTTTCTGAAGCTGTTTGCAGCTCTTTTACTTGTCTTAGGACCTTCTGGTTTTAGTGTTGAAGAAACAAGCGCTGCGCAGCCCTTGGTTTCAAAATGGGAGAAGGAAATTGCGGCCATCGAGCAGCGCGATCAATTGGGGGCTGCGACCAGACACGGGATCATTTTCGTGGGGAGTTCAAGCATTCGAAAGTGGACTTCGCTCGCCGAGGATTTTCCACAGCATAAAGTTCTCAATCATGGATTCGGAGGATCGCAATTATCGGATGCCGTGAGTTTTGCGGATCGCATTGTCATTCCCTACGAGCCTGGTTTTATCGTTCTGTATTCTGGCGGGAACGATATTAATGCGAACCGGACGGCGGATCAGGTTTTCGCTTCCTTTCGTGAATTTGTGGCCCGTGTGCGCGAGAGATTACCCGCTACTCGCATCGCGTTCATTTCCATCGCCGGCAATCCGAAACGATGGTCCCAGGTAGCGGAGGTTATCAGAGCGAATGCCCTCATAGAGGCCTATACCAAGGAGAATCCCGGCTTGGTCTTTATCGATGTATTTCACTCTATGCTGGGCATTGATGGGCTGCCTAGACCGGAAATTTTTAGTGCGGATAATCTGCACATGAATGCCGAGGGGTATAAATTATGGAAGCAGGTTGTCGGGCCCTATCTTCCGGCAAGTTGCGGGGGGACTGAAGCTCGTTAGAGGAGAGATTTCCAAAAGAAGAGTAACTTCGATAAAAGAAATTGAAGTTTCGAACGTAGATCTGGAGACTGTGGGCTTAAAGGCCTCAAATGGATCAACCCGTTGTCATCGTCTGCTGCACCCAGAAAAGCCCGGAGCAGCATTCTCAAGTGCTTCTCTATCAGTCGTTTGAAAGTGGAGGGCTGAGCAAGGTCTGCCGGCTTGAGATGGTTTGGAATAACTCTGAAGGACTCTCAGTCGTTTATAACCGGAAGGTACGGGAATATGCGGGGAGTGGTGTTGATTTTTTGATCTTTGTTCACGACGATGTCTATATCGACGACCTTAAGATCTACGACAAGTTAAAGCAGGCGTATTACGGCCTTGGTTTTAAGATTATAGGCGTTGCTGGAGCCACCTCCTTGAATATTGGTTTCCCTACCCTCTGGCACTTGATGGCTGATAGGAAACATCAGCGAGGATTCGTTCACCATGGAGCGGGGGGCGCACAAACAACAGTCACCAATTTCGGTCCAACCCCGTCGGAAGTTTTGATCATGGACGGCTTGTTCATGGCCGTTCATCTTCCATCGATCGTGAATTCAGGCTGGCAGTTTAACGAGCAATACCGCTTTCATCATTACGATATCTCAAGTTGTATCGATGCTTTTATTGCCGGATTAAGAATGGGGGTATACCCCATCCACTTGATCCATTTATCCCACGGCCTCGAAGCGGTTTCAAATAAAAGCTGGCAGGAAAGTAGCGACCTGTTTTTATCGCAATACGCTCCCAAAGAGGAGCAAGAGAGTCCGGAGTAGGCGCTCGAAGAGCCTTTAGAATTGGGTGGCTTCCTCAAAAGGGATCTGACTGGGAGGGCCTCAGAGTGAGGGGAAGGGTGTGCCCAGAACTTTGGCAACCGTGCACGAAACCGTGCACGAGGTTGTCCGTCCAAAGGGTGCAGGGAACATTTCTTTTCCTTGAAATCATTCCCTTCAGTTGCTCGGACGACGATCCTGTGACAGTGTTCTTTAATGAGCACTCTCGGTGTTGATTTGGTTGAGGAGATATTAGCGCTAAAAAAGAAGCGCAATGCGGTCATCCTAGCCCATAACTATCAAGTCAAAGAAATTCAGGAAGTGGCTGATTTCGTTGGCGACTCGCTCGGACTATCTATTCAGGCTTCGAACACAACGGCGGATGTCATCGCTTTTTGCGGCGTCCATTTTATGTCGGAGACGGCCAAGATTTTGAATCCATCCAAAAAAGTGATTCTTCCCGATCTGGATGCGGGCTGTTCCTTGTCTGACTCCTGTCCGGCGGAGGCTTTGGAGGCTTTTTTAAACAAGAATACAGATAAAAACTACTACGTCATAGCCTACATCAATTGTTCGGCCGGAGTGAAAGCGCTCTCAGACGTGATTTGTACGAGCGGCAATGCGGTCAGGATTGTAAAGAGGGCGCCGGAGGGCCGGAATATTCTGTTCGTGCCGGACCAAAATCTTGGGCAATGGGTGATGGAGCAAACGGGGCGGGAGATGGAATTGTGGAAAGGATCGTGCTACGTCCATGTGGAATTCACTCGGCAAAGCATTCAGAAAATTCGGGAAGAGTATCCTCACGCTCCCGTGGTGGCGCATCCGGAATGTACGGCTGCCGTTAGACTGCTTGCGGACGAAGTATGTTCGACGGAACGGATGATTGGGTATTGTAAGAACCACTCTGGGGAAGCGTTCATTATTGTCACGGAGTCAGGCATGCTTCATCGGTTGCGGCGTGAAATGCCCGACAAAACCTTCATTCCCGGCCCCACGGATGTGTGTGCATGCGCGGACTGCCGCTTTATGAAGCGCAATACACTCCAAAAGCTCAGAGATGCGTTGTTTTCTTTGGAACCAGCGATTGAACTTCCCGAACAGATTCGCGCAAGGGCGGAGATTCCCATGCGGCGGATGCTGGAATGGAGTGCTTAAAGGGATCCGGATGGCGGACTGTCGTTGGCGCGCAAGTGGGTAAGGGCGGTTTGGTTTGATGGATCCAATTCCAGCGCGGACTTCCATGCTTCGATGGCTTGTGCTGTTTGGTTTTCCTGAGCGAGGGCATTTCCAAGATTATTGTAGAGCCCGACACTGGTTAGACCCAAGTCTATTGCACGGAGGTAGTAGGGAATGCTGTTTGTTGTAAAGTTGCTCAGAAAAAGCGCATCCGCCAAAGCGAGGCAAGCTTGAGCGGAGTTGGGAACACGATCGATGATTTTCAGGAGTGCGCGCGCAGCATATGCGGGAACCCCCAGGTCAATGTGGATGCGCGCCAAGACGAGAATTGCGGCGGAATGCTCGGGCTCAAAATCAAGGATCCGACGGGTCAGTATTTCGGACTGTACCAATTCGCCTTGAACAAGGTGCTTGAGGGCCTTTTCGAGGATTGTATCAATCTCATTTGGAGAAAGCTGTGCGCATGGCGCTGGAGGCGTATTCTGCAGGCAAGCCCATCCAATGGATCCTATCCACTTGTCTCGAAAGTAGAGCTGGTCAGCGTTGAAATGCGCCACCTCTTCCAGGATTTTTGGTCTCGAAGAAACGCCGTTTCTGTCGTGGAGAACGACGGCCTCTGCGCAATACCAAACCTCCCAACGGCGCTGGCGTGCCACAAAACAGAGGTCTGCGTCTGATGCGATGAGAAAGTAGCCCTCGTCCAGCAGGCCGATTTCATAAAGAGCCTCTATCCTCACCACCATGCAGGCTCCATTCACCCAGGGCATGGGGAGCGAGAGGGAGCAGTCATTCTGCGAAACTAGCCCGCTAATGTGACGCCCCGCCGGAAAGGCCTCCGTGCAGCCGCCATGGATGATCCAATCCGTGTTGTCAGTGGCTAATTGTTTGGCGCCTGCAATGGCACACCGCGGGTGAGCCTCCATGAAGGCGAGGGCCTTTTGAACCGTCTCACGCTGCACATAGCAGTCCTGATTCAGTAGAATGGCATAGGCATGCCCTCGTTTCATCGCCTCTCTCAAACCGATGTTGCAGGCTTTGGTGAAGCCGCGGTTATGGACATTGTTATCCACAACGAACGATTCGATGGGATAGGTGGAGGCTCTCAGATGAGAGAGGCACTCTTTAAGTTTTTCGGGCTCCCTGTAAAAAGGAATAATTGCTAGTACGTCATTCATGCTCGTTCCGGGGACAAAATAGGGAGGGATGGCGGGCCGTGAAAATCTTTTTGGGCTTTATTCAGGAAGAATAGCACAAATGCAATTCAGGCAATCAAAAACTGAGCATCTTGGCACCACGCTCGCTTTGGCATGTTGTTCGCAATCTTCAAAATTGAAATATATAGTCGGACAATGAACCACACACGCTCCCTCTCTTGGCAATTATGAAAAGTTCAAAGGTCCTGATCATCATTGGCGACGCCACGGAAACGGTGGACACACTCTATCCCTACTACCGCCTCATTGAAGGCGGGTTTGAGCCCGTCATTGCCGCCCCTGAGAAGCGGCGGTACCAGATGGTCCTGCACGAAATTAAACCGGGGTGGACGATCACCAAGGAGTGGGAAGGGTACAGTCTTGAGGCAGATATCGCCTTCAAGGACATACGGCCGCAGGACTATGTCGGGATTTTCTTCAGCGGAGGCAGGGCGCCTGAATACCTTCGGGAAGACGAGGCATTGCTGAGCATCACGCGCTATTTTTGGGAACATCAAAAGCCGATGGCAAGCGTCTGCCACGGTGTGGAAATTCCGGCTCGGGCGGGGATTGTCAAAGGCTTGCGGATGGCGACGGTGGCGAAGTGTAAATTTGATTTGGAGGTATGCGGCGGGGTCTACATCAACGCACCCTGCGTGATTGACCGGAACATGGTCAGCGGGCGCACTTACCACGATAGCGGACACTTCGTGGGGCCATGGATCAAGCTGCTCGAGGCTGCTCGTAGCGCCTCCTGAGAACGGCGCTAAAGGAACTGAGCGGGTGGCTCCGAAGGTGCTGCTTTTTTCTGCGAGTGAGTACGCGCTATCCACTTGGACTGTTTGGTGTCCAAGAGTTATTCCCCTGTCTTTGCTGGGGAGGCTCTGGTGCATCCACGAGCGGCGGGCCTGGATTTCCGTGCAGTTGCGGCTCAAGGGCCGGCTTGTTTTAGCGCGGCCCTGCGGTCGCGTATGAGACTGACGACGAGGGAGGTCCAACCCGTCTGGTGGGAAGCTCCAATGCCCTCGCCTGTCTCCGCGTGAAAATATTCGTGGAATAGCAGCAGTTCTTTCCAATGCTCGACATCGCTGTAACGTTTGGCTGTTCCGAAACACGGCCTGTATCCATTTTCGTTTGGAACAAAGAGTGAGATCATGCGGTCGCACAAATCGATAGCGATCTCCCGCAGAGTACACACGTTGCCCGAGCCCGTAGGGTACTCGATAGTGAAAGTCTCTGCGTAAAAGTAGGCGTATCGTTCGAGGGCCTCGATGATTAAAAAATTGATGGGAAACCAAATCGGCCCGCGCCAGTTGGAATTGCCCCCGAACATGTCTGTCGTGGCTTCGCCGGGGGCATAGGCCACTTCGTGCGTCTGGCCCTCATGGACAAATGTGAACGGTTTTTCGTCGTGGGCCTTGCTCAGGGAACGGATGCCGAACTGGGACAGGAATTCTTTGGAATCGAGCATGTACTCCAGACTCTTGCGGAGGCGGGCGGCCGAGGGGATCGCCAGCAGACACCGGCCGGGATTTTTGCCCGTGGCGCGCCTGACCGTGATGTATTTCAGCAAATCCGGTCGGTTGACGAGGAACCAGTCCATGCGCTTGCGGAAGTTGGGAAGCGCATCAATGGTCTTTTGTTTGAGAACACTCACCGCGCACATGGGAAGGAGTCCCACGAGCGAGCGGATGCGCAAGGGAATGGGTTCCCGGTGATTGATGATGAGTTGGTCGTAGTAGAACCCGTCGGTGTCATCCCAGAGGCCGGTGCCGCCGAGAGCATTGATGGCATCGCAGATGTTTACAAAGTGTTCGAAAAACTTGGAGGCGATGTCTTCATAGACGGGGCGTTCCAAGGCCAGTTCCAGTGCGATCGAGAGCATGGTCAGGCAGAAAGACGCCATCCAGGCGGTGCCATCGGCCTGATTCAAACGCCCTCCGCCTGGAAGCGGCCGGGAACGGTCGAACACTCCGATGTTATCGAGTCCCAAAAAGCCGCCGCCAAACACATGGCGTCCCTCGACATCCTTGCGGTTCACCCACCATGTGAAATTGAGGAGTAATTTTTGAAAAGCGCGTTCTAAAAAGAGGATGTCCCGCTTCCCTTTGGCATCGGAGATTTTGTAGACCCGCCAAACCGCCCAGGCGTGCACCGGCGGGTTAACGTCGGAGAAATTCCACTCGTACGCCGGCAGTTGACCATTGGGGTGCATGTACCATTCACGCAAGAGCAGCAATAGCTGATCCTTGGCGAAGTCGGGATCAACGGCCGCGAAAGGAATCATGTGGAACGCGGTATCCCAGGCCGCGAACCATGGGTACTCCCACTTGTCGGGCATCGACAGAATATCCTTGGCGAAGAAATTCGTCCAATCTGCGTTGCGTCCGCTCAAGCGGTGTTCCGGAGCAGGTGCGTTCTTGTCACACTTGAGCCAGTCTTCGACGATGTAGTAGAAGAACTGTTTGGTCCAAAGGAGGCCGGCGTATCCCTGACGCGAAATCAAACGCTCAGCGGGTGTGACGTCGGGAGGAATAACGCGTTCATAGAACGCATCGCTTTCTGCGATTCGCTGGGCGAAAGTTTCCTCAAAGCCCTCGAAATCTTCGATGCCATCGGCCTCTCCGCACAGAACCAGGCGGCAGCGCACGGTGACGGTTGCGCCCGCGGGGATCATAAACTTGAAATAGGCGGCGGCCTTGGTGCCTTGCGGTTGCGGGGAGATCGCGTGCGCTTCGCCATGGATGATGTAGCGGTGAAACGCGTCCTTCACGTGGGGCGTTGGATTCGCCTCCCCCGAAAAACTATGGTGGTTGGTTTCGTTTTCCGTAAACAACCATTGGGGAGCTTCCGAGAGGTCCGGTGAGTCGGCAAAAAATTCGTACGTGCCAAGCGTTTCGTGCTGGGCGTTTATCTTGCGCGCGTCTCCGCTGAGGGCGGGTTTTTTGAGCGGCATTTCGCGGTTGTTTGTCCAACTCCACACGTTTCGAAACCAAAGTGTGGGGAGAAGGTGTAATGGGGCGGGTTCCGGCCCGTGGTTGGTGACCGTAATCCGCCACAACAGATCCTCTGGGGTGCGCTTGGCGACCTCCTGCAAGATGTCGAAGTAACGGCCTTCGTCGAACATCCCCATGTCGGCGAGTTCGAGTTCGGGGCCAAGGCGTCCCAGGCGTTGGTTTTCGAGGCGCAACTCCGTGTAGGGGTACCTGCCGTGGGGATACTTATAGAGGGCCTTGGTGTAGGAATGCGTCGGAGTGGAATCCAAATAGTAATAACACTCTTTGACGTCCTCCCCGTGGTTTCCTTCGTAGCCGTTGAGACCAAACAAACGCTCCTTGAGAATTGTGTCGTTTCCATTCCAAAGTGCCGGGGCAAAACACAGTCTGCATTGCCGGTCCGTCCAGCCTTGGAGGCCATCTTCGCCCCATCGGTAGGCGCGCCTCCTTGCGTGGTCGTGGGGAAAGGTATCCCAGCTGTTGCCATGTTCGGAGTAGTCTTCGCGCACCGTCCCCCACTGGCGTTCGCTCAAAAATGGCCCCCAACGCCGCCATTGTTTGCTGCCATCTTTTGCTTCGATGAGCCGTTCGAATTCCCGATCCATGACTGGAATCTATAGCAGAGTCTTGATTCCATAGGAAACCGTTAGGGACGTTTTGTTCCCAAAATTGATGCCAACCTTGATTGGCGAGTGTTTTCGCAAGCGCGCTTCCACGGCTCTTTCTGCGCTTCTTCGAGGCGCTCCATCTGAATCGAAGCAAAGTCTGTGGAGTTCTGCTAGGCTGTGTGGATGAGTTCAGGAAATGCCCCCTTCAAATTTGACAACACTTACCAGCGTTTACCGGGGCAATTTCATGCACACGTTCTCCCAACGCCCGTTGCCGCGCCCCGCCTCATTGCTCTGAACGAGCCGTTGTGTGCAGAACTGGGGCTCGGTGGAACGGCCCTTTTGAAGGACGCCGCAGGTGTTTTCTCGGGAAACAGCCTGCCCGAAGGGGCGGCAAGTATTGCGCAAGCTTATGCGGGGCATCAGTTTGGTAATTTTGTGCCGCAGCTCGGCGATGGCCGCGCCATTCTTCTCGGGGAAATTCTCGCCCCAAACGGCTCCCGATATGATGTGCAACTGAAGGGCGCGGGGCCGACCCCTTTTTCGCGCCGTGGCGATGGACGCGCCGCGCTTGGCCCTGTTCTCCGGGAATTTCTCCTGAGCGAAGCGATGCATGCGCTCGGAATTCCCACCACACGCGCGCTCGCGGCCGTGAGCACGGGGGAGTCCGTTTTCCGCGAAGGCGCGCTCCCCGGAGCTGTTTTTACACGCGTCGCTGCAAGCCACATTCGGGTTGGGACTTTTGAGTACTTTGCGGCGCGAAACGACGACGCGTCCGTGGAGCAACTCGCCCGCTACGTCATGGAACGTCACTATCCCGAGTGCCTTCTGGCGGAGCGTCCGTTTCA
>CANJPY010000048.1 GCA_947476255.1 Chthoniobacteraceae bacterium
CCCAGTTTAAAAGTGGGCTCAGAGTCATTTTTTATTAAAGCCCGCCATCTTTCCGCTTCATTGCGGCGAGAGAGCTAAGGCTCGGATTCGGGGGAAGCTTAGATTACAGGATTTAATTTAGCAATCTTTTTTTACACACAGTAGAAGTAGGGATGGTGGTGGCACTGCGCGCACTGGATACGCACCCCGAGGAAAAGCTGTGCGGTGTCCTCGATTTGCTGAATTTGGGTGCTGACCTGCCTGTACCAGGTCACGGGTGGGGAGTCGGCGGACTGGCCGGTGGCCGTGAGCAGTTCGCGCACAAACCGGTCGTAGGGTTTGTTTTTGTACAGGCTCTCCCGGATCCACGCGTGGAAAACAAAGTTTCCGTCCAAGTGGGCCAGATCCCGTGTCTCCGAGTTAATGACGCGCCGGTTGCGCAACGCGAAGTTCCAGTAATTGGCGAAGGTGTCGGCGTATTCCCCGCTCTCGAGCAGGAAATCGATCCGGCGGGCGCGTTTGTCGGCGGCTGTGTCCGCGAGAAATGCGGCGCTTTCCTCGCCTGTGGGGAGCCTTCCCGCCAGATCCAATGTCACTCGGCGCAGGAAAGTGGAGTCATCGCAAAGTGCAGAAGGCGGCATGCCCACTTCCTTCAACCGGGTGAAAATCGCTTTGTCCACAAAGTTGACCTCTGGAGGCAGGTTTTTGATTTCCGCGCCCAAGGGAAGTGTGGCTCTAAAGACGGAAACACTGCCCTGATACCGGGCCATCACCGAGAGCGAACCCGGTTGGTTGCCCATGGTGAGAATCCCCGTGTCTTCGTCCAAAGACGCCATGCCCTTCGGGGTGGCTTCGAGCACGGTCATGTGCGTCACGTCCTTGGATAAACCATCCGCAAAGCTGGCTGTCACCGTGAGCTTTTGCGTCTGCCCCGCTTTCATCGTTAAGACAGGGGGAGTCACCTTGATGCTCAGCAACTTCGCCCGGGCGGGGTCCTCAAAATCATTGGGCATTCCCTGGCCGATCCAGCGGGCAAGGGTCTCATACGCGGCGCTCCCACGCTCCAGCCGTTTTCCTCCTCCATGGGGGATCTCGGCGGCGCCTTTGGTCAGGAGCAGACTTTCCTCGGGTGCGGAGGGAATCAGGCGGCGCCCGCGTTGCTCGTACACGAGATGTGCGTAGTCATCGTCGGCTTCAAATCCGAAGAGGGACAGTTTGAAGCCGTTTTGTCCGGTGGCTTTGCCGTGGCAGTTGCCCCCGTTACAGCCCTGTTTGGTGAGAACGGGGACCACCTCATTGACCAGACTCACGAGACCGTCTCCAGCGGCGAACCCTCCCTGGGAGAGCGCGCAAACGGCACCCAGCAGGAGAGGGCGAATGTGCCTTTTCACGCTGAAAACCGAGCGCGCTTTTGGAAACGATGGGGTGGGGTGCATGGGGTACACCCGAAATATACCCCAGACCGGCGGTTTCCTGAATCCCGCGAACGCGGGGTAAAACCAACGGCAGGGAGTCTGTTATTCTAAAATGTTGTTCTGCAATACTTTGGCGACAGCCGCCGCGCGGGTCGTGACCTGCAGTTTTTTGTAGATCGAACGCATATGCGTATCCACGGTGTGGATGCCGATTCCGAGCCGGTCCGCGATTTCCTTCTTAAGTAGTCCCTCCACAATAAGTTGTAGTATTTCGCGCTCCTTTTCCTTGATGTCGTAGCGTTCGTGGGACGGCGCCTTGGCTTTCCGGCTTGTAAAATGCTCGATCAGCTTGCGTGCAACCCTTGGTGTCAAGGGCAGGCCGCCCGCCTGAATCTCGCTAATGGCGTCCGATATCTGTCTGAGCGGAGATGCTTTAAGAATGTACCCGTGAGCTCCGCTGGAAATGGCGGCGAAAATTTTGGCTTCATCCTCAAAGACCGTGAGGATCAAAATGTGGGCCTCGGGCGCCGCCTCTCGCAAAAGAGGGATCGCCTGCAGGCCGTCCATACCGGGCAGTCCCACATCCAGTAAAAATACGTTGGGTGCGGGAAGCTGCGCGAACCCTTCCATGGCCTGCTCAATGGTTCCAAACTCGTGAAAAAGGGTGTCCGGCATCAACCGTCCGAGGCCGCGAATGAGGGTGCGGCGAAACGCTGGGTTGTCCTCGATCACCCATAAAACTGCGGAATCTGAGTTGTGTTTCATGACGGAGTCTGCGGCGCTCGGAGGGGGGCTTCTTTTCGCTGAGAGTGCAGGGGGAGTTCAAAAACCACAAGGGTGCCTTCCTCCGGGCGGCTTTGGAAGCGCACTTCCCCCCCGGCCGCCGCGGCGCGCGCCTTCAAACTGCCCAGTCCGATGCCGCCCTGCACCCGCTCCGTGTCAAAGCCGCGCCCGTTGTCGGCAACACTCAGACGGATTTTTTGCCCGGAGGCCGAAAGTTGGATGCGGATGCTACTCGCGTCTGCATGTTTGGCCGCATTGTGCAGGATCTCCTTGAACGCCATAAAAATGTCGCGTCGCAACGTAAACGACATCGAGGAGGGAAGGCTGCCCGTGTCCGCCTCAAGCTCCCAGTGGATTCCTTGCAAAAGCGGACCCGCGGTGATCTTCATTTCTGCGACGAAATCGGCGATTCGGGCGGACTCATGTTTGAGCAACCAAACCAAGTCCCGAATGGCTCCCACGGAGTGCGCCGCCAGGGATCCCATTTCGAGAATGTCAGAGCGTGTCTGCGGGTCCGGCGGATGGCTCTCGAGGGCCATCTGGCTGAGCATCGAGATGGTGCCGAGGTTGCTTCCGATTTCGTCGTGCAAATCCCGCGCGATGCGCTGGCGTAACAACTCGAGGTCCCGCGCACGGGCGGCGCGAGACCTCCACCAAAAGAGGGTGGCCAGCAGAAGAATCACGATCCCGCCCACTTCATAAATCCGGCCCAGGGCGCTCAGCCACTGGGCTTCCCTGCGCGTGATAATGGACTGCAAGACACGCGCGGACTCTTCGAGTGTGCGCCGCTGGGAGAGTTCTTCGAGCCAGGACCGGAGAGCGACAAGCCGGCCATTGCTGTTATACCCATCAGTGAGCGCGGACGCACTCCACTGTGCATCGTCCACACTCGAAGAGGTCGTAACACCCGCACCCAGAGCGACATTGAGCCCTTCAGAAAAGGCTTCGATTTCAGAAAAGGCGCACTCAAACCTGTCCCGAATGACACGCAACTTTTTGCCGGTGACCCGTAGAAAACGCACAGGGGAGTGCGCCACGCGCACACAGACGGGGTTGCCTCCCGACACTGGAAGCTCGAGTCCTCCTGTCTGAAAAAGGAGTATGGGGGAGGTGAAATCTGCGTCCAGTGCGCCTTCGATCACCAAGCCTTTTGGAAAGGCATAACCTGTCCCGCGCGGAGAGTCCTGCGGTTGAGTTGGATGAATGCGGACCTCGTCCAGCGAAACCGTCCGCCCCAGATCCAGGCAAACCCACGGACTCATTGCCTCCGTTTCGGAGGATTCGGAGCGCCAACCGATCGTTGGACTTCCGCCGGTGTCGATGGCAGGGCCCAACCCGGACTGCCCGTCCGCAGAGTTGCTCTTGAGCCAGGCGGGCGGATTCCCAAACGAGTCGGTGGGATCAATATTCATCCCCAAAAGGCCGAGTGCGAGGTTGCGCTCACCCCCGAACACAAAAACCTCTCCAAGAGCGAAGAACCAGTGGTTGCTCCCGCCGGTGAGCCTTGTGACAATGACCCGCACGAAACGGCCTTTGACTCCACCCGCATCCAGTGCCACGGGCAGGCGCCCCGGATTGGGGAAGTCTGTCGCTGTAAAATCGCCAAGCACGTGCGGCGTTTGAAATGTGCTTTCTTCAGCGATTTCCACCCGAAACCGCTGGGGAAAACCGTAGCCCGTCAGACTTCCGTCGACCCCAAGAATCTGTGCGGGGACGAGGGCGACGGAGTCGATGGCTTGGACTTTATTCAAATCGAGCCGGAACTCCTTCTTGGTGTCGGCCGAGACGGCGAATTCGGAATGGTACCCGATGCAAACCCCTTGATTGTCGAGGGGAGAAGCAGGGGCCAGGCTGGACAGAATGTCCCGGACGGAAGCCAGTTTATGTTGCGTCTCACGGTAGAGGCCGTCCCATTTCGAAGCCATCCAGTTGCCGCGTCCCAGAACGGTTGGAGAAGGCCCGTCCTCGCGGCATGCAGGAAGACCGCATAGCAGGGCGAGAAGGAGTCCTGCCAAGCACAATGGCCGGGGCATGCGCCGGGGTTGACCCGGAATCCCGCGGTTTTTGCTCTGCGTGCGTTCATTTCGACTCCAAGCCTTCATTGATGGGCGGAGGCTATCTGCGAATCAGAGTCTTTCACACATTTTCGACAAATCAAAAAAAGCGTACCTGCGCAAAGTGCAGGGCTTTCTTTGCAAGAAAGCGCTCATTTACAAACGCAAGACGATTTCTACAACGAGTTTAGAGTCCATCACCTGTTCGCCGCTCTTTTTTTGAGCCGAGATTTAAATTGAACCCGCTAAGTGACTATAAATAATATGATAGAGGGCGCGGTTCACCGCTTTGTCTGATTTGCTCCCTCTAGAAACCAAGACCACCCAGCGGAAATCGATTCATGCGAATACCTTCCTCCCTCACTGTCGCCTTCGCCTTGGGTTATGCGTCGCTGGCCCAAGGAGCCGCGCCTACGACGCCACCCTTGCAGGGCGCCCTCGCAGCGGGATCGGCTTCCACACCAGCCCTGCCAGCCCCACCTGCCTTGGATGTGCCTCCGCCCCTGAGTCCCGCGGAGTCGCTCAAGAAGCTGCATCTTCCGGCGGGATTCGAGGCGAAAATCGTGGCCTGCGAACCGCAGGTGTTGGATCCGGTGGCGTTTGATTGGGACGCCAAAGGCCGCATGTGGGTGGTAGAGATGGCGGACTACCCGCTGGGTTTGGACAACGCGGGCGCACGCGGGGGCCGGATTCGAATCCTCGAGGACAGGGACGGGGACGGCGTTTATGAAACCTCCACGGTGTTTGCCGAAGGGCTCAATTTCCCGACCGGAATTCTCACTTGGAAGGGAGGGGCTATTGTGACCGCAGCGCCGGACATTTTGTATCTCGAAGATACCAAGGGCAGTGGCCGCGCGGATAAAAAGGAGATCCTTTTTACCGGCCTCAGTGAGGGGAACCAGCAACTGCGCGCAAACGGCTTGCGCTGGGGCATGGACAACTGGGTGTACGTTGCCGCAGGCGGCCATCATGGCAAGTATGGCGCCGATACAAAACTGATGCATCCGCGCTCTGGCAGGGAGAGCCTTGTGGGGAGCCGTGATTTCCGCTTCCGTCCTGACACTGGAGATTTGGAGGCGGAAAGCGGTCCCACGCAGTTTGGTCGAAACACGGACGACTGGGGGCACTGGTTTGGAACTCAGAATTCCAATCCGCTTTGGCAGTATGTTCTTCCGGATCGGTACCTTCAGAGGAACCCGTTTTTTGTGGCACCCAATGCCCGGGTGCAAATGCTGGGAGGGTCCAATCCCCGGGTTTATGCCGCAAGTCCGCCCGAGAAACGTTACCACAGCTTTGAACAGGCCGGGTGTTACACCTCTGCGTGCAGCGGGATGATCGATCGTGGCAGCGGCATGTTTGGCGAAGGACAGGTTACGGCGTTCGTGGCCGAACCGTTTCACAATCTGGTGCAGCAGTTGGTACTTCAGGAAGACGGGGTGAGTTATAAGGCCACACGAGGCGGGCTCGAAAACGAACCCGATTTTTTCGCAAGTGAGGACCGGTGGTGCCGCCCAGTGATGGTCCGCACAGGGCCTGACGGGGCGCTTTGGTTCGCGGACATGTACCGTTTCATGATCGAGCATCCCCATTGGCTTCCGGAAAATGGAAAGCAGGAGTTGCTGCCGTACTACCGGCTTGGGGACGACATGGGGCGCATCTATCGGGTGACAAAACCCGGCAGGCATCTCGGAGGTATTCCCAGTCTAGAAAAGCTCGAACCCGTCGCGTTGGCGGAGCTTCTGAACTCCGGCAACGGTTGGGTGCGAGACAAGGTGCAGCAAATGCTGCTGTGGCGCGCACCGCTGGAAGCGCCTGTTGTTGCGCGCTTGAAGGCACTGGTGACGACGGCGAAACTCGCGCAAACGCGCGTGCAAGCCCTTTGGACCGTCGAGGGCATCGGAGCGTTGACGTCCAAATTGGTGACGACTGCCCTCGCGGATTCACATGCGGGGGTGCGCGAAAATGCGCTTCGCCTTGCGGAAAATTTTAAAGAGCAGGAAGTGCTGGAGGCTGCTTTGAAATTGCGCGCCGACCCGGATTTAAAGGTGCGACTGCAACTCGCGTTTTCTTTGGGAAACTGGAACGGCCCAGCCGCGGGGGAGGCTCTGGCTCAGATCCTGCAGGAAAACGGAGAGGACCCCTTTATCTTCAGCGCCGCGTTGAGTTCCGCGTTGCCACACCTTCAGCGACTGGCGCAGTCCGCGACGGAGCGCACGCGTCCGGTACTGCTGGCCATGGCTCTTGGTGCGGGTGAACGCTCCGCGCTTGCAAGTTTGGTGGCCGGCGCGTTTGACCCAAAGTCGACGATGGCCTTGAGCGAAAAATGGCGGATATTTGGCGAACTGTTGAGTGGCTTGGCGCGCGCAAAAGCCACCCTGGCTTCACTTCTGGAGGGGCAGTCTGGAGACGCTCTTGCGGGTCTTCTCCAAAACGCGCCGGTACTTTCGGCGCAAGCCGTCACGCAGATGAAGAGTGAGGCCGCAGCGCCGGAGACGAGAATAGAAGCGGCCGCGCTTCTCGCGAGGCAGCCGGAGAACCGGGACGCGGCGCTGGCGTTTTTGCGCAGCCGCGTTGTGCAGTACACGGGAGAGGCGTCTTGGCGTGCGGCGCTCAAAGCCCTCGCTGACACCAAAGACACCGCGCTGGCAAAGAACGTCCTGAGCGTATTTGCCTCGCTCACACCCGAGCAACGTTCCGCGGGCGTCGACACGCTCTTGAGCCGCTCGGACTGGACGGGTGTGCTGCTTGATGCGCTTGCGAGCGCGGAGCTCCGGCCCGGTGACTTGGATGCCTCCAAAAAAATGCAACTGGCCAACCATCCGGACAAGCGACTGCGCCAGAGGGCGGAGGAGCTTCTTAAACAGGCAGGATCTCCCTCCCGCTCCAAGGTTGTGGAAGAATATCAGGCGGCGCTCGCGTTGAAAGGGGACGTGACGCGCGGGCATGCGGCGTACCTGCGCGTGTGTGCGGCTTGTCACGAGTTTGGGAAGGAGGGTAGGGGAATCGGTCCCCATCTTGCGTCGGTCGCGGCACATGAACCGGGCAAGATCCTCGCGAACATTCTGGATCCCAACCTGGACATTCAACCCGGCTACCACGCCTACACTTGTACGCTTAAAACCGGTGAGCAGGTCTTCGGTCTTCTCGCATCCGAAAACGCAACCGGCATCACCTTCAAGCTCCCGGATGGAACACTGCGCAGTCTTATGCGGCAGGACGTCGCGTCTCTCAAAAGCACCGGAGTCTCTTTGATGCCGGAGGGCTTGGAGAATCTGTTGAGCAAACAGGACATTGCCGATTTGATCTCCCTGCTCAGGAACCAGCCAACCGGAGGTAACTAGAACGTGCAGGCGGGGGGCATCGCTGCACCCGTGACGTCTTTGTAAGTCATCGCCCGCAATTCAAAAAACCTCGCCAAAATAAGCCTCGAACCCTCGCCCCCGTCACCTCCACCCCTTTCCCCTCATGCGTGTCTTACCCCGATGGATTTTGAAAAAGCTGTGGCTGCGTGTCGTTTTGTTCACGGGTTTAACGCTCCTGAGCACAACGCACGCCTCCGACCCGACCGTGCCCGTTGAAGGCCGGAATTTCCGGATGATACGCCAGATTTCTGTCCCCATGCGGGACGGCGTCAAAACTGCGGCCACCATTTTTTTACCGAGAGAGGAGGGGGTGTATCCAGTGGTGTTGCAACGGACTCCCTATAATCGGCTGGGCTGGATCAATGGCGCCGAGGAGTGGGCGAAAAGCGGGTACATCTTCATTTGTCAGGATGTGAGAGGAAGGTATGACTCGGAGGGGGAGTTTGACTTTTTGTCTCAGGAATCCAACGACACGCCTGACACGGTGGCGTGGATTCGGCGGCAGTCGTGGTGCAATGGCAAGGTGGGGATGATGGGGCCGTCGTACCTCGGGTGCGCCCAGTTTTATGGAGTCACCCGGGGGACTGGTGGTGAGAATCCAGATGCCTTGATACCGACCTTCTTCGGAGGGAATGCTTGGAAGCACGGGTTTTACAACGGTGGACCGCTGAGTCTTTTTCTTGCAGCCGGTTTGAATTTTGAATGCGGCGCCCGCACTGGAAGCAGCGCCACGATGCGCTTCTTCAACATGGAGCGTTTCTGCCGCCACCTGCCTTTACGCACGATGGACGTTGCAAGCGGGGGCGGCGAGATTCCCCTCTGGCGCGCCTTTATGGAGCATCCGACGTATGATGATTTTTGGAGCAAGTACGGCACGGACAGGGCCTATGAAAAGTTCACCATGCCCACCCTGATCATTGGTGGCTGGTACGACTACTATCCGGCGCAGGCGATCTCACAATGGGCCCACATCTCCGCCGCCGCCAAGGCGCGGAATTCCCAGACAAAGCATTGCCTGCTCATTGGTCCCTGGGGGCATCATCACGGAGTGGAACCAACCAAGGACGGGCAGCGTGTGCTTGATTTTGGCCCCGCCGCGGGCCTGGACGAACAGCGGATTTACCACGCCTGGTTTGACCGCGTCTTTAAAGGCCTCTCCCCAACGGATAAAGGGGGCGTCGCAACCGATGGCCTTGGCGAGCGTCCGATTCGTTTTTTCGTGATGGGACGCAACGTTTGGAAGGATGCGGATGAGTGGCCGCCGGTTGGTGTGCGGAACGTCGAGTATTTTCTGCACAGCGGCGGTTCCTCCAATACGTTGCGTGGCGATGGAAGCCTTTCCTTGGAGGCGCCGAAAACAGAACCCTCGGACCGTTTTGTGTACGATCCGGAGAACCCCGTGCCGAGCCATGGCGGCAACCATTCGGTAGGTCCATGGAGCGATTCGTACAAAAAACTGATTTGGAACGGCCCTACGGATCGGCGCGCTCTCGAGGAACGGCAGGATATTCTGGTTTATTCGACAGTCCCGTTGGAGGAAGACCTGGAGGTGACGGGGAATATTCTTCTCAAACTGTGGGCGGCTTCGAGTGCGTGCGACACGGATTTCGTCGGCCGTCTTGTGGACGTGCATCCCGATGGGCGGGCGGTAAACATCACCGAAGGCGTGGTGCGCGCACGGTATCGCGAGGGCGACGGGGCGCATCCGAAGTTAATAACGCCCGGCGAACCGCTGGAATACACCATCGACCTTCAGGCGACGAGCAACGTGTTTCTGAAAGGCCACAGTGTGCGGCTTGAAGTCACGAGCAGCAATTTTCCGCTTTGGGACCGGAACTTGAATAACGGCGAACACCCCAATGAAAGCACCACCATGAAGGTGGCGACGCAGACGATTCTCCATGATGCGGCGCATCCGACGCGTTTGGTTTTACCCGTGTTACGGTGAGCGCGCATCTTTAGAGGCAGGCAAAGCTGCTTCGGGAGCGTCCATTTGGGATAGCATGCAAGAGCCCTTTGGCCGTAATTTGATGAAGAGTTCGAGTGTCTCTGTTTGGTAAAAGTTTCTGCTGAATGCTGTTTTTTGGATTGCATAATCTCGTCAGGTACAGTGTTTTACAAACCCGTTTGAAGAGTCACGGTTCCGCTCGCCGGAGCAGGCCTGATGCGTTTCCACGCGGAAAATCCCGCCCATGAAGATCGTAAGTTTTCTCTTGTTGCTCGCAGTCACCTTTGTACCGGATGCCCCTGTTTTCGGCGCCGGCACCGGACAGGCTGTCGTCTTGCCAGATTTCACCAAAGGGGAGGGCATCCCGGTCGGGGCGAAGCACGACTGGAATTTCGGTGCGACGGGGGCGCGTGGGTGGATGTTTTGCGACAAAATGGTGACCTCTGACGCCCGGCAGATTGCGGTCACCAAGGTCGACAAGGGCTCGCCTGCCGATGGACTTCTGGCAGTCGGGGATATCCTTCTGGGAGTCGGAGGAAAGGCGTTTTCCTACGATCCCCGCACGGAGTTTGGCAAGGCTCTTTCGGCCGCCGAGTCGGATGCGTTAGGGGGGAATTTGGCGCTGACACGCTGGCGCGCGGGTCGGGTGGAGGAGGTTGTTCTCAAGCTCCCGGTGCTTGGCGAATACAGCGTCACAGCGCCCTACGCTTGCGCGAAGTCGAAGCGCATTCTGGAGCAAGGTTGCAAAAAACTGGAGGCTCGGATTGAAAGTTCAGATTACGCAAAGCAACAAAATCCCATCACGCGTTCACTCAATGCGCTGGCCCTGCTTGCAAGCGGGGACCCTGCGTATTTAGCTGTCGTGAAACAGGAAGCGCTATGGGCTTCGGAATATTCCGCAGAATCCATGCAAACCTGGCGCTATGGCTATGTGATGATGCTTCTTGCCGAGTATGTGAGTGCGACGGGCGATACAAGCGTGCTGCCCGGCCTGAAGCGTCTTGCGCTGGAGGCCGCCCGCGGGCAGAGCGCCGTGGGTTCCTGGGGGCATGGCTTTGCTCGGCCCGACGGACGCCTCGGCGGCTACGGGATGATGAACTCTCCCGGGGTGCCTCTCACCACAGGATTGGTTTTGGCACGTGTGGCGGGGGTGCAGGACGCCGCGATAGATCTCGCCATTGAGCGGAGCATGCGTCTGCTGCGCTTTTACATTGGGAAAGGCGCCATTCCGTATGGCGACCACCATCCGTGGACGCAGACGCATGAGGACAACGGCAAGTGCGGGATGGTTGCCGTCCTTTTCAACTTGCTCGGGGACGCGAAAGGCGCGGAGTTTTTCTCTCGGATGAGCACCGCCTCTCACGGTGCGGAGCGTGACACTGGGCACACGGGAAATTTTTTCAACCTGCTCTGGGCCATGCCTGGCATCGCTTTGTCCGGCCCGCAGGCAACCGGTGCGTGGATGCAGGAGTTTGGCGGTTGGTATTTTGACCTCGCCCGCCAATGGGACGGGGGCTTTGCACACCAGGGTCCCCCGGAGCTCAACAACGACAGTTACGCGGGTTGGGACTGCACGGGAGTTTATCTTCTTGCCCACGCTATGCCTCTGGGGAAAATCCATTTGACTGGCAAAAGCCCCAGCGGAGCCCCTCAACTGGGGGCGGCTGCTGCGCAATCTCTCATCCTCGACGGACGCGGGTGGACCAACAAGGACCGTCACAGTGCATTCGATGCGCTGGGGGATCAAGAGTTACTGGCGCGCCTGGGAAGTTGGTCGCCCACGGTGCGCGAGAGGGCTGCGATGGGGCTGGCGCGGCGCAAGAGCGTGGAGATTCCCGCGCTGCTGAAGATGCTCGAAGCGCCCAGCCTTGACGCCCGCTATGGGGCGTGTGAGGCACTGGGAGCGCTGCGGGAGAGCAGCGCGCCAGCGGTGGGTGAGCTTAGGAAACTTCTTACGGAGAATGATCTCTGGTTACGCATCAAGGCGGCTGAAGCCCTTGCTGCCATTGGCACGCCTGCGATGCAGAGTGTCCCGGAGCTGCTTGAGCGTCTGGCTTTGGTTGACGTGGAGAAGGATCCTCGTGGCATGGAGCAGCGATATCTGACTTTCGCTCTGTTCGAGCCCCGGGGCGGCTTGCTCGCCCGCTCGCTGGACGGGGTGGACCGCGATGCCCTTTACAGGGCGGTCAAGGCGGGACTCAAGAATCAAGACGGTCGGGCCCGGGGAAGTCTCGGCTCGGTCTACAGGAACCTTTCGGCCGAGGAGATCAAGCCCCTGTTACCTGCCATCTATCAGGCTGTGATGGAGCCCGCTCCCAGTGGCGAAATGTTCGCGGACGGCATCCGCGTGGAAGGGCTCCAGCTTTTGGCCAAACACCGGATCGAAGAAGGAATGCACGCCTGTGTGCAATACACGCGCGAACAAAATCCCTGGGCCAGCCAGAAGCGAACGCCCGACTTGATGAAGATCCTTCTCAAGTATGGCGCTCATGCGAAAGCGGTGATTCCTGAACTGACAAGAATCGGCGACTATTTCGAAAAGGACGAAAAGGACTTTCCCAAAGCACTGGGACTCGTGAAGGCGAAAAGCGTCCGCGAGACAATCAGCGCGATTGAATCCTCCAAGGATACCCCGGAGCTTGTCCGTCTTAAGTAAAGCTGGTTTGAGAACCACCCCCCTATGAAAAAAATAGCGACATTTATACTGGCAGCAGTTTTAGCCAACGTTGGAGCGGAGGCCAAACCGCTCAAAGTTTTCATTCTTGCTGGCCAGTCCAACATGGAGGGGCACGCCGAAATCAGGACGTTCGACTACATTGGCGACGATCCTGCCACGGCTCCACTACTGGCGCAAATGCGGGGCCCCGACGGCCAGCCGCGCGTCTGCGAGGGCGTGTGGATTTCTTATTTTACAGGGACTGGCGACAATAATGGCGAAGGTTTTGGAAAGCTCACCGCCGGCTACGGCTCGCGGCAAAAGCCCGACCAAGCGGGCGTCAAGATCGGCCCCGAGTTTACCTTTGGGCTCACGCTGGACGCTGCGTTTGACGAACCGGTCCTGCTCATCAAAACCGCCTGGGGAGGCAAAAGCCTGCATACCGATTTCCGTCCCCCAAGCGCCGGGCCCTACGAACTGAGTGTGTTCCAGCGGGAGAATTATCCCAAACAGACGGGGCATGGAATTCCCAAGGATTTTGAGCAGTGGAAGCTGGATAAAGCCAGGGAAACCGGGCGTTACTACGGCCTGATGGTCGAGCATGTCAGAAAGGTTCTGGGCGACATCAAGCGGGTTTGTCCGGAGTACGACCCCGCGCAGGGCTATGAGCTCGGGGGCTTTGTCTGGCTCCAAGGCTGGAACGACATGGTGGACGGCCACGTCTATCCGAACCACAACAAACCGGACCGCTTCGCCTTGTACTCGGATTTGCTTGCCCACTTCATTCGTGACGTGCGCAAGGATCTCAAAGCGCCGCGACTGCCCTTTGTCATCGGTGTCATGGGCGTAGGCGGCACGAAGGCGGCGGCGGATGGTGTGGCCTTTCGCGAGGCAATGACCGCTCCGTCGCTGCTGCCTGAGTTCAAAGGCAATGTCTCCGCCGTCCAGACCGCGCCGTTTTGGTCCATGGAACTCGGAGCCATTGACGCCAAAAGGGGAGAGGTCAGGCAGATGCGGTACTATCTGGATTCCAAACACAAAGACTATGCAAATGCCGGCGGTTTAATGACTGAGGAGCAAAAGCGCGAACACATGAAGCTGTTTGAAGCCAAACTGATTTCGCCCGAGGAAGTGAGTCTATGGCAACGCGGCGCATCGAACGCCGGTTATCACTACCTCGGCTGTGCGAAGACGTTTGCCCTGATGGGCAGGGCGTTTGCGGAAGCCACTCTGGAATTGATGAAGACGGCGAAAAGCCCGTGAAGCGATAGGGTTTTATACGAAGTTTTTCCTTCGCGGAGACTCTCGAAAGTTCTGTGCACGGTTCTCGCGTTCATCGTTCCTGGCAACAGCACCGTCTAATGCTATGAGGGTGGAGTTGTAGGGCTCATTAATAGGGCTGGATCTGGCGTTGGCGCGGCAGCTAATATTCGACTTGGCGGTGACTTCAAACAACCGCTGCATATATCCATGAAAATCCCCCAGTTTCCTTCTCAACGCTTCGCCCTCACCCTCACCCTCGCTCTGGCCTCTGCTGCTTTGAGCGGCATTGGTTTCGCGGCTCCGGCACCGCTCCAACTCAAGGACAATGACGTGTGGGTCATGGCTGGCGACAGTATTACGGCGCAGCGCCTGCACAGCAATTTCATTGAGGCCTATTACCGCACCCGGTTTCCTCACATGCGTCTGCATTTTCGTAATTCCGGGATCGGCGGAAACCGCACGAGCAGCATTCTGGCCCGGTTTGATTACGACGTGGCGGCATGGAAGCCGACAATAGTCAGCATCGAACTTGGAATGAACGACGTCGGCGGTTCCGAGGAGGATTATATCCGTGGAATGAAGGAGCTCATTGCAAAGATCCGGGCCATTCCGGCGCAGCCCGTTTTGATTTCCTCAAGCCCTGTGGACGATGGAAGCCTCATGGGAGACTGGCGTTCTCCGAGATGTGAGAAGATTCATCCCTTCACCGAGGCCCTTCAGAAACTTGCGGAACAGGAGAATGTTCTTTTTGTTGATCAATACCATCCGCTCATCGATGTGTGGGGGCACAACCGGCGCAAGGGAGCCGAGGCCGCTGCTGCGAAGGCTGCCTCCCAACCGCAGGCACCTGCAGCGGCACCGGTCACTCCTCCCTCGCCCGCGCCCGCGAGTGCGCCAGGCACGACCCCTCAGGCAGCGGCCCCCGCTCCTCCAAAGGCGCCCCCGATTCCTCCCGGACTGGTCCCGCTTGGGGGCGACCCGGTGCATCCCGGAGCGGTCGGGCAGTACATGATGGCGGCGACCATTCTCAAGAGCCTGCACGCTCCCGGCGCAGTCAGTTCCGCCGCCTTGAGTGCGGACGGAAAAGTCGCTTCCACCAAAGCCTGCAAAATTACAGATGCGGCCGTAAAGGACGGGAAACTCATGTTCACGCGTTTGGACGAGACTGGCCCGTGGCCGATTCTTCCAGCAGCCCGCTCGATGCTAGAGCTGATGCCTTCGGCTTTGAGTCTGTCGGAGTATGAATTGAAAGTCACCGGACTCGCGGAGGGACTGCACCGGGTGTCGATTAATGGTAAGCCTGCTGGAGAAGTGAGTGCACGGGATCTGGCCGCTGGTTGGAATTTGAGCGGTATTTTCGACGGGGCTTTGGGAGAGCGGAGCACGGCGGTGGCAGGGCTGATTTCCAAACTGCAGTCGGGGTTGAACAACAATTGGCGCGCCGCCAGCAAGGCCAAAGACACGGAGAAGCTCGAGGTAGCCCAGCGGGAGATTACCGAGACCGAGGACGAACTGCAGAAGCTGGTGCAGCCCGTTGCATTAAACGTGGAAATCGAACTCGCCCCTGTGACTCGATAGACAGCTGCGGCTTTCTCCGTTCCGTCAGTTTCCGAGTGACCCGCTCGCAGTCATATTGCGGCGGGTGGCTCTCCTTGCGCACGCCTTGCACCCCTCAAGGCTGCACCTCAAGGAAAGCGCTTGGAATCTTTCGCGAGGGAGTTAAGGCGTCCGGCCTTCTTCCACGTCCATGAGGTCAAAGAAAACGCAAATGTCAGTTCGGTCTCCGAGACCAGCCTCGTTCTTCTGTGTTTCGAGGCCGGCCGAAGCCGAATCACGCCATCCGCGTTTGTGCATGAATCCATTCCAAATTTCGATTTGCTCAGCATCAGGGCTGCCTCCTTTTTGGAAGCACCATTCAAGGATCTCCTCGTCGCTACCACCGGCCAGAGTGCGTTCCGTGAGGTCTTGAAAACGGACTCCGAGAAACCGACACACCCTGTCATCGAAGGTCCGCACGCCTTCAATGGGGCCGAGATGGTATCCCTCTGGAAGCGTTCCCTCGCGGGCATGGTAGCGGATTTTGTCCAAAATGCGGCCAAAAACGGCGATGCCGTGGACGGTGTCACGCGGGGAGCGAAAGGGAAATGACATGCTGACTTTGTATGTCAGAGTCGATTTTGAGGTCAACAAGCGGCGGTCGTTTTCTACCTTCATTGCGTCTTGGCGTTGCATTGGTCATTCGTGAGCTCCAGCGCTCGGGAATCCAGGCATCTTTGAGCGGGGAGCATGGCGGCATCTTGGAGCGTGGGGCGATGGGATGCGGACCACGGCGAAAACGTATCTTGACACCGCTTTGTATACCGTAGACAAATAGATGGCAGCTCCCGTCCGCCCGCGTCTCTGCCGCATTTCAGTCACACTTTCTTCCGGGCAAGTTGAGAGTCTTTTTATCAGCCTCTCTACCCGACAGTTCTTCTAAGACGGCAATCCCACCCCCAATTATGATGCTCCCCCAGCCAGCTGCTTCTCGTCGTGTCAGTCTCCGTCGTCTTGGGGTGGACATCGCGCTGGCACTTTGTGTTTCGTTCTCCTTTGCCCGCGCTGCCGATAAGCCATCCACACGGGGAGCTAACTCCACCATGCCGTTTCAGTTCAACACCTTGGTGGCGCACTTTGATGGCTACGGCGACGCCGATTACCTTCAGTTTATAGCGGAGGCGCGGCCGGAGGTGGCGCAGTTTGGATTTTACGGAGCACACTTTTGGGGCCTCTCCCACACGCCTCAATACAAAGGGTATCCAGCGCATTTTCCAGTGCAGGGAAACCGTGAATGTGCGGAGTGGTTTGCCAGTCGGAATCAGGAGTTGCACAAGCTGGGGACCAAGGTTGTGGGCCACATGAATGTGAAGTTTCTGGTCGGAGATCTGGACGGTCCCGAGGGTCCTCGCGGTTTTTTCAAGTTCTATCAGGATCTGTGGGACGAAACGGTGCTTGGCCCCAAACCGACGCAGGATGTGACGTCCATGCTGGAGCGTGACAAGAATGGAAACTTCATTTCCCAGACCGGCTATCAGATTGGGAAAATGCATGAATACTGGGGGTGCCTGAACAATCCCGATTGGAGGCAGGTGCTCAAGGCGTGGGTGCGTTTTGGAATCAAACAGGGTGTGGACGGCTTTGTGTCCAATTACTTTTACCGGCACGACTGCCACTGTGTGCATTGTGTGGCGGGGTTTAAGGCCCACATGAAGGCCCGGTTCAGCCCTAAGCAGCTGCATGATTTATTTGGCATCGAGGATCTTGCCTCGCATGTTTTTGAAGAGATTTCCTGCTGGCATAAACCCACGGAATCCACACCGCTGCGGCGCGAAATGCTTCTTTATTCGCAGTTGGCGAACAAGAAGGCCTTCGACGAGGTGTTTGTGGAATACGGTCGTTCGTTAAAGCCGGACTTGTTGGTGGCGCAGTGGAATCACTTGAGCTATTTCTCGCAAATCAGCGGTGACGAGCGCTGCATGCTTCCCAAGGAGGTCTGGGGGAAGGATGAGGATTATCTGTGGTACAGCTGCGGCGGCGCCGGAAATTACACGGACCTTCCCGCTCACTATCTGGGGGAAGGGACCTTGCAGGCGCGTTACATCCGTGGCGCTTTTGAGAACAAGCCTTTCACGCTCGGGAAATACGAGAACACCCGCATTCGCGTGGCGATTGCCGAACTGGCGGCGAACGGGGGCGCTCCGATGGGCTTTTACACGCGCTTCAACGAACCGCATGCGCGCGAGGTGATCGTGCGCTACTACCAATTCATTCACAAATTGGAGGCCGTTTTCCGCGGCAGCCGGCCGCATGCAGACGTGCTCCTGCGTTATCCGAGGACTCTGGTACAGCAGTCCGCGGACGTGGGTGCTGTTGAAAAATTCAAACGCATTGGCGAGCGTCTCTTGGATGCTCATGTGCTGTTTGAAGTCCAACCCGATGACCTGCCTCCGCCTCCTGCGGACAAATACCTCTCCGTCGTCGATGTCGCCACCGCAGAGGCCGAAACTGTTGTGGCAAACCTTCCCAAGCAGCGTACTCAGCTTGAGGCGCCTTGGACGGTGCGCCTTTCCGCAAACCGTGATGCGACCGGGAACGGCCTTTCTCTCCATCTCGTGAACTACGACCGTACCGAGCCTGAAAAACAAAAGGTGCGCAAAGCCAACCCCGATCCCAACGTCAAGGAGTTCGAGTGGGTGCCGAGTCCGGGCAAGGGCGCGATGGAGGAAAAGCCCGTGCCTGCACCGAAAACGCTCTTGCACTTTGTGCCGCCTCTCAAAGGGGTGTACAAAACGGCTCTTGCGTACTCCCCGGAATGGGAACAACCGGTGCCGCTTTCTGTTCGGGAGACTTCTGAGGGGCTGCAAATGGAGGTGCCCGGGTTTCTGGTGTACTGCGTCATCCGACTGCAATGACAGGGCGCAAATGATTTGGAAAAAAACGCGAACGCCTTTTGTCCTGTTTACGCACTTCGGCGCAAGCTGCGGCGCTCCTCACAAGCGCGGACTCGCGTCCTGATTCAACTGCAAAAATCCTGCTCTATGTATTCTAAATATTTGTGGAGGTTGGCGGGGATACTTAGGCATGTGTGCTGTTTGGGATTCCTTTTTATTTCGATCCCGTTGCACGCAACGGACCAGCCCGGCACTGACGCCAGCCTTTTGCTGGTGAAAGACGGACAGGCGACCGGTGAGTTTGTTGTGGCCGAGGATATCTCCCAGGCTGAGACGTTCGCGGTCACGGATGTCCGGCTTTGGATTCAGAAAATCACCGGGGCTCAAGTGCCGATTCTTAACGCCCCGAGTGCGAAGCAAAATGCCAAGGTTTTTGTCGGAAAAAATCTAGCGGCCGAATTCAAGGAGGATTTAAGCAAGCTCTCCGAAAACGACGGCTTTGCGATCCGCAGGAAGGGCCGCAGTGTCTACGTTTTTGGCGCCCGCCCGCGCGCCACGATGTACGGACTGTTTGCCTTCCTGGAAAAGAACAGCGATCTCATTTGGGCAAGACCCAATGAACGCTTTGGAACGGTCTTCGGAAGGGCAAAAGACTTTCCGTTAACGGACACGGACTGTTTGGATATTCCGGTCTTCAACTACCGTTCGCTGGGCGGTGGTTTTCCGCCTCACGCTGCCACCGGCGAATGGCAGTTGCGCAACCGCAACAACCAATGCGGGCGTCTGTACGGTCCCGAAATGGACATGGTCAACATCGCGGGGCGCGGCCTTGCAGGTCCCATTGCAGGCCTTTTTCAAGAGCATCCAGAATATTTTGCGTATTACCCCGCCATCAAGGCGCGCAAGGGAGTGAGCGGCGGCGAGGGCTCCATGTGTATCACGCGCCCGGGTCTCCCAGAGATCTGGGCAAGGGAGTGCTTGAAAATCGTGGGGGAGAAAGAAAAACAGACGGCGACGAAGGTCAAATATTTCACGATCGGCCCCGGTGACAACTGGTACTGCTGCCAGTGTCCGGAATGTATCAAACCCATCCCACTGCCGGATGGCACGGTGCTCGAAATGAAGGATCCGAGCGCGGAAAAAGATCCTGTGTTCCGATCCACTCAGATCTTCAGGTTCTTGAACGAGGCTATGAAAACCTGGGAGAAGGAACGGCCGGATGTGGAACTGGTGGCGCTTGCCTACATCCACATGGCAGAACCGCCCCTGGTGAAACTCCATCCCAAGTTGAGGATTCAATTTGCGCCGTATGCCGACAACTCGATGCACTTCCCGCTGCTTGACGCGCGTCAGCCGAGCCGTTGGAGAGAGCGGTTCGAAAAATGGCTGCACATGACAGACACCCTTGGCTTTTACGAGTACTGGTTTTCCAAGCCCAGTCCGCAAGGGTTCTACGCGGCGGAGAACTTGCGTGCGCTGCTTCCATTGCCCAATTCTCGAAACGCGTTTCTATTTTCGCACTTCGACAACGACTGTTTTAATCCGCTGGAGGGAGGGAACATGATCGGCTGGGACCTCGGCGGTATGAACCCGTGGGTGATCGCGAGGCTCTTCTGGGATCCAACACAGGATGTGGACGGACTCTACAGGTATTACATCAAAAGAGCTTTCCGGGAGGCCGCCCCTCAAATGACCGAATACTATGAGTTGATCAAGGCGAGTTGGCTTGATCCCGAAGACCAAACGATGGACTCGTGCCACATGGGAATGAAATCCCTCTACAACCAGATGATTCTCAAAAAGAAGCTGGAGCCGAAGCTTTTTAATATTCTCGCTCGTGCCGAGGCTGCGGCGCAAAACCCGGATTCAAAGCGTCTGATCAAGAGAATGCGCGAGGGGTTCTCTTCTTTCTCGCAGGCAATCATTCGGCTTTCAGTCGCAGATATTCCTGAGATGGAACTGGATGGAGATAGCTTTGAATCCGTTCAGTGGGGAAAACCGGATGTTCTGGGGGACTTCAAGGTTTTACCTGCCACCCACATCGGAGCGGCGAAGTTGCCCTCGCAGGAAACACGCATCAAGGCGGCTCACGATGGAACCAACCTTTACCTTCGGGTCACAGCCCTTGACTCAAAGATTTCAAGCATCAACACCGTTCAAACCGAGGCTCAGGCTGAGATCTTTCCAAAAGGAGATCATATCGAGTTCTGGCTGGGAGGCACCAATGGCGGATTCCTTTTCGCTTTCGACGCGAATGGCGCCAAGTATGACGCCAAGAATTTAGACCGTTCGTGGAACTCTGGATGGAGATTGAACGTGAAAAAGACCGACGCAGGATATGAGGGAATTGCTGTCATCCCGCTTGCTTCGGTTGGGCTGGTCCCCAAACAGGAGACGAAGCTCGGGTGGTTTTGTGCCAGGGAAATCAACCACAAAGACGAAGTACCTGAGGAGGCAACCTACGGAGGCAGCGTTCTGAACAGAACGTTTTATCCAATTGTGTTCCCGTGAGGCAACGAACCGTGGAACACCATGACAAACAACCTTCCTAAGATGCTTAAAAAACTGCCAGCGCTGCTGCCTTTGGTGATGACGCTCCCCGCACTTTTGGGTGCGCCGCCGTTTGGGGACGGCTTTGCCACAGGAAACCTTCAAGACTATCTCGAAGGGCCAATCTCAAATCAGGGAAAAGTTTCGTTGCAGCGACTCGAGAGCAGAAATGGTACGCTGGCTCTCAGTATCACCGACAACACGACAGTGCGTTTCAATCCGGTTGCGGTGTCGCCAAACACCAAATACACCTTGCGTTTTAAGGGCAGTTTCGTGGGTGGAGAATCCATCGAGGAGAACCCACGACTCGATGTCGCTCTTGCTCCGCGGGGCAGTCTCTCTCATCTGCCTTCGCATGGAATCGAGTTTCTCGATGCCGAGAGTAAACCGATTCAGGTCCGTCATCCCGGAGGCATTTTTTCCGGGTTGCCATACCGCGAGTGGCATGAGTACTCAGACACTTTTTACTCCCCGCCTAGAGCTGCGTTTCTGAGGCTGAATGTGCGATCCGCACATGGGATTACCTTTTCGATAGCCGATCTTGAGATACAAAAAACGCCGGACGAAGGCGCCATCAACGTGAATCCGAGTTTCAAAGAGGGCTTCCACAACTATTCCGGTTGGTCGGCTCTGGCAGCTGGTGCCAAGATGCTTCTCACCCAGGACGGAAGGTCTGCTCTGGACGTTCAATACGGATCCACAGGAAGCGTCTTCCCGATCTCGGAACCGGGCACTTATCAAACGTTCCTCAAAGTCACTCCCAATGGCTACGCGGCAACCATTGAGCTCAGCCTCTTCGACAGTGAGGGTAAATTGTTGGGCTCCAGTTTTCGCGTCGGAGACAAAACACCTTTCATTCTGCCGCCGGGGACTGCCTTCGGAAGCTTTTTTGCGCGCAGTGTGGTGCTTGAAGAGCTCTGGCTCATTCGGGTCGGGGATGAGAGCAAGGCTGAAGAGTTGCGAAAGAAATAAACCACGACGCTCTTCCATGATGAAATTAAATTCAAAGCTTCAACTGGCGTTTGTCGTGTTGGGCGTGTGCTCCGGGTACAGTCAGACGCCGCAGCCGAGCGTCGTATCTTCTGCTTTTGTGAAGGTTCCGGAATTAACGCTCGAGTGGCAGAATTTCGAATCCAAAGGATGGGCGAAGGCGGGCCGGTTCGCCGATTTTAGGGTCGCCACGGGCGAGCTTAAGGCCCCTGCGGCTGCACAACCGAGCGAGATTCGAATCGCCCACGATGGAACCGCTTTTTTTGTGCGCTTCACCGCAACGGATACCGAGGTGGCAAAGGCGAAAACGATGCCGCCACCGGTGGATGCGTTTTCCAAAAACTTTCCCCGCGGAGACCATGCCGAGGTTTGGATCAAAATGATGGGGGCGATCGTATTTGCCTTTGATGCAAACGGAAACCGATATGAAGCCAAGAACTACGATCAAAAATTCTCGTCGGGATTCTCTTTGAAATCCCGCACGACGGCCACGGGGTGGGAGAGCGTCCTGATGATCCCGATGCGAAGCTGCATCGACCTCAACAAGCCACCGCAAGATCTCGGCGTTTCTTTTGTGAGGCATCTTGACCACGGCGATGAAAAGCCGGAACGCAGCACCTCAAACGGAGAGAAAGCCAACACCATGTCCACCATTAAAATCGAATGGTAATAAGCCTCAAACCCAACCTGCTTGTCTCACTGGTCGCGCTTTTTGGGGCGCCTATTCTGGGGTCCGCAGCGCCCTTCAATGACGCCTTTGCGGACAAGAGGGTCGCGGCGTACGTTCAAAATGCGTCCAGTCTCTACGAGGACTCCGCTCTGGTGGAAATCCCCGGAATGACTGGGAAAAGGTGTCTCGCCCTCACTTACGACAACGAAGTGGATGCCGAGTTTATGCCGGTTCCCGTCAGCGCCTCGACCGCTTACGCGTTTAGTTTCCGTGGACAATGGGAGAACAGTGAAACCTTGGATAATAACCCGACGTTTGAAGCCGCCGTGGGCGAGAGTTGGCGTGCAGCGCTGGTCTATGTGCCGACGCTGAACTTGGTGTTTTCCGACGCCGAGGAAAAACCGATCAAAGAGGGAGGCGTGTTTCTGGCGATGCCTTACGGCAAATGGCACGATTATCGGCTCGTGTTTTTTACACCACCGCGCGCCGCATTCATGAAGCTGCAAGCCCGGTCGGGACGGAACACCGGCACCTTCTATTTTGATAATATCAAGTTCGAGCCTGTGAAAAGCGCTCCTGTTGAAACGGTCCTGCAGTTTGGCGTCAGTAGTCCGGAGATTTGCGGAAGTTTTTACGGATTTATCCTTCCGACCTCATTGCGAGTTGGAAGCAACGGGCGTCATCTTGTGAGTTCAGGGTATGGTGGTGTGTCCTCGCTCATTAACCTCGCTGGTCCCGGGCGTTATCGTCTCAGCTTCAAAGGAGACGTGCTCAGAACTCACGGGATGGTGAGTTTCGGGGTCCAATTTATCGATGGAAATGGCAAAAAGGTTGGGGAGGCGCAATCGAGCAAGCTCGACGCAGAGCCCCTGGAGTTCACGCTTCCGGAGCATTCCAATGGGATTAAGCTTGGGATCTACAACCACCTGATTGACGAAATCAAAATCACAAAACTCAATCCTTAAGAGGCTGGCAGGTTTGTGAGGGCATCCAAATTTGAGTCGCAACGAACATGCAATCTCTGGGTTCGAGATCGGTGCATTCACAGTTCTCAGAGTTTGTGTGCTTCGAGGTTACAGACGGCCAGAACCGTTTCTAGAAAGGGAAATTCTCTCCGGCGAACTCCGTGGGCGATAAAAGCTTGAACGGATCGTCCCACCGAATGGAACGGACATTGGAATCGGGCGCTTTCAAAAATCTTAATAACACCACGTTAGGACATGCTTATTCATAGAACTTTTTTATTAGGGGGCGCAGTTTTTCTGCTGACCAAGGCCCTGCAACTTCACGCTGGAAGTCCGCCCGAAGGCGATGCGGCGCGTTCGCGAGAAACGAGAAGGGCGGCGGACGAGTGCCGACAGCCTGAGCTTAAGAAATACCTGACTGCGTTGGTTCAAAAGAATGTGGATGCAAAGGGGGGCGCGGAAGCTACCAAAGAGCTCGAAAGCGAGGCAGTCGCGGCATGCCGCGTTGCGCGCGATGTGGCGTCTGCTGGAGTGGATGTACTACAGGGCCCTCTGGTCTACTACACGGTACCGGCGATGAGTAATCTCAAGCGGACCATGCACGCGTATCCTTCCGATGGAAAGTTGGGGGGGCCAGTGCGGGTGATCGCGGCGCAAGGGCAGTTCGAGGCTGCCTCGCTGGTCCTTTATCCGTTTGCAGGAGCTGCGAAGGTCGAACTCACCGTCAGCGAGTTAGTCGGGAAGAACGGCACCATTCCGGCCGCGGCGGTCGATCTGAAGATCATCAAGATGTGGTACCAGGCGGGAACCGCGTGGTACAGCTACTATGCGGACAAGACGGGAAGGGATCTGGTTCCTGAGCTTTTGTTGAACGATGAAAATCTCGTAAAGGTCGATAGAACAAGGAAGGAGAACTATCTGCGTGTCGACTATCCAGTTCCACGCGGTTCGGAATACGTTTGGATCAGCAATCCTGCGAACATTGACATCACTTTTAACGACAATACGGAGCCGGTGCGGGATGCAACGACGCTCCAGCCGTTTTCGCTGACGGCCGGTGAGTTTAAGCAAATCTGGCTGACCTTCGAAGCGCCACAATCTGCGGAAGGCCACTATACGGGAAAAATCTCGGTGCTTATCGATGGAAAACCCAAAGGGGTGATCCCGATTGAAGTGCGTGTGCTTCCCTTTCAACTCCCGGAGCCAAAGACCAATTACGATCTGGCCCGTGACTTCTACACCAGCATCTACACTCATAGTGGCCTCACTGGGGACCAGTGTAAAAAGAACGGCGGCGGTCAGGCTGCTTGCTACAATGGAGGATGGGAAGTCGCTAAAAAGAGGCTGTTGAATGAGTACGCCAACATGCGGAGGCATAACTTGATGTATCCGCAAATCCGATCCCTCGCTCCAGGCGATGAGGCAGCGCTTGCTGAGACCCTGGAACTTTACAAAAAGGCCGGGCTCAAAACCGATGTCATTTTCGGCGCCATCCCCGGGTATAATCACGCGTATTCGAGTTCGCTGGAGGTTCGAAACAACCCGCTCGAAAAACAGCCGGCTCCTTTGGCGCTGATGTACCAAGTTGATACCGCCCTTGAAATCGTGAGAAAAGCAGTCGGGCCGGCGACGGTCTATTGCGTCGGGGCGGACGAACCGTCCATGGCGCGGCTTGTGAGCGAGCGCAAGCCCTGGAAGTACATCCACGACCGAAATCTGAAAACCTACAATTCCGCCAGCGAAGCCCACCTGAATTATGCCGGGTATAACGAAGATTTTGTGAATTACGGCGGCCACTACTCAAGGGAGGCCTCCGAACAATGGCACGCCTTCGGCGCACGGATTTCCAGCTACGCGAACCCTCATACCGGACCAGAGAATCCCGACTTTTCCAGGCGCACGAACGGGTTGGATTTATACAAGGCGAATTGTGACGGGACAAACAACTTCATTTTGAACTGGTACACGTGGAATGATTTCAACAACGAGGATGAAAACATCCGTGGGTTGAACCTGATATACCCGGGCATTGACGCGCCAATCGACACCATGGCGTGGGAGGCGTATCGCGAGGCAATTGACGACGTCCGGTATGCCACGCTTCTCAAGCAGCTTGCGACTCAGGCGATAGCGAGCGGCAAAACCGAGTCCGTCTACCAGGGACGCATGGCATTGCAGTGGTTGGCGTTGCTGGACACAAAGACCTGTGATCTCAATGCGGTCCGGTTGGAGATGATTGCAATCATCCTAAAACTCAGAAGTTCCATTTAATACCCAGCGGATTCGATCATGAAGAAACCTTGTCAGTTACTAGCAATCGGGGCCGCCATTTTTGGTTTGAGCGTGAACGTATTCAGTTACGAAAGGGCTGCCGAAGCCATGAAGGCTGCGAGGCAAAAAGCGCAGGACAAAGATTACGCCGGCGCCGCGAAGGACGCGGAGGAGGCAATCGCTTTAGCTGGGGGAAATACCAGCGAGAAAATCGAAGCTCTCTTTTTCAAAGGGCAGCTTGCCGAGTGGTCGAAACGATATGGCGTCGCAAAAGAGGCGTATGCAAGGGTCGCGCTCGACACCGGAGCGAGCGTGGCGCAGAAGGTCATGGCACAGAATAGAATCGCCGGCGTTTGCATCGCTGAAAACAGAATGGAGGACGCTCGGGCGGCGTATGGAAGAATAGCCGGTGTCGCAGGAGTCGCTGCCGCCGATCTCTTCAACGCAAGAATAGCCACTGCCAAATCGCATGAGCTCCAGATGGCCTATGACAAGGCGTCTGAGATCTATTCTGCGATTGATGCCGATGCCACGTCTACGAGAGTGCATCGGATTCAAGCCATACGGGCGAATGCCGCCATTTTGATGCTCCGGTACCAGTACGATGCGGCCCGGGCGGAGTACGGAAGGATTCTTTCCGTGCCAGACTGCGCAGCGAGGGACAGGGCTGAAGTCGCCATGGATATTGCGCGCACCTATGAAAATGATTTTGCAAAAGTTCGGGCGGAATACACCAAAGCCTTGGCGGTAGACGGACTTGATGCCAATGGCAAGGTTGCCGTCCTCACGGCAATTGCAAGAACCTACAAAAGCGAGGTCGATTTGGTGCGGATGCGCCAAACGCTCGAAGCAATCAGCGCGCTGGTCACGATGCCCGATTATATCCTTCTGCGGGAGTATGCGCTGCTGGCAGCTTTGAAGGAAGATGCCGCGGAGGAATTGGCCGCTTGGGATCGGATTCTATCCATTCCAAAACTCAACAACGACCAGTTTGCGCAGGCGCTGTTCAAAAAGATCGGCGTCCTTGGAGCCAGTCGGAAAATGGAAGAGGCAAGACGGATTGCCAATGACGCGGCTCAAGACGTCCGCCTGAGTGAAGAACAAAAGTGCCTCGCTGCACTCTTGGGGGCCGGGTTCGGCGTGTTGCGGAGCGGCAAACTGGAAATGCTGACGATGCCGGTCAGCACGTTGGATGCAGGCAAACAGGTGAAGGTCTACACGGATGCCGCCAAGATCTTCATGCGGGCCAGAAGCTATGAAGTAGCGCGCTTTCTTGGAGACAGGGCCGCTGCCATGTTTCCCTCGGTACCGAATCCAGTTTACGAGTGCAGGTTTATGGAGAAGGCGCCATTCGGGGTCGCGGGCTGGCAGAGTTCCGACCTTCGGAAGGATTTGTCCCGGTGCGAAACACGTTTCGAGGCCTACGACAAAAAAGCGGCTGCGGTGTTGATCAATGATGTCAATTCCAGCCGCGCTGTGGTCGCTGGAGGAGGGAAAGACGGCAACGTGGGATTCTGGATGGCTGCTGACGTCAGGGGGTGGCATATTTACGTCGAGCGCCAGGATGAACAAATGGAGCAGGTTGTCGCGGGTCTATTGGGAGGGGGACAAATGGAGGTCTTCTTCGCCCCGGGGCAGGGAGAGTGTTACTACCAGTGGATCATGGATATGTCGTCCGGCAAGACGGACTATTATCCGTGGACTTCGCCGCACAGGAGCTACCGAAAAATGGACAACTACTTTCGAGGCGAAGTGGCGCCAGTACCGGGAGGGGTGGGCGTGTACATGTTTCTCCCGTGGGAGTTGGTGTATGACAAATTGCCCAAAGAAGGGGATTTCTGGACGTTCGGTTTGGTGGATTGGGCACGCGCCGGTGGAGTCACTTGGGGCAGTGGACAGGTGCACGAGTTGAATAAATTTGGAAAGATCCGGTTCGCCGATGCGGGCAAGTTTCTGCCGGCGATCAAGCGTGCGATAGTCATGAAGGCGCTCGGGAACTACAAGAAGGCCTCGGCCTCGGCTGCGGTATGCTGGAAAGACGAGGTGAAAGGAGATCTGGATTTTTTCAACAAGAAGCTTCTTCCCGAGATGGAAAAGCTCAACGAGCTCGGAAAGCTTGTGCGGCCTGAAATGACCCAAGCCGAGACTGACACGCTTTTTGAGAAGGCGGTGCCGGACTGGATGGAGTTTAATTACAAGGCTTCCGAACTGCGCTCGGAATTTATTGAAGACAAACTATTTGTGCAGTAAGGATGGGGCGGATTGCAGGCGCCGCGTGCGGACCTGTGGGCCTCTTGCTCCGTATTGGAGCCGCTTAAGGCCGCTTAAGGCCGCTTAAGGCCGATGAGTACCGCAATCAGCAGCAGGCTTGCGCCCAGAAGTCTGCGTCCCATGATCGCGTTGCCGACAGAACGTTCCGTGTTTGAAAACCAGTGGCCTGCCGCCCAGACGAGCAAAACACTCCAAACACCGCGGGTGTTGTAGATAATATTCGTGAGCGTCACTTCGCGGAACTCCGCAATGCTGTAGGCGATGCCTGTGGCTTGAAGGGCAAGGATGGTCCCTCCTCCCATGGCCCAGATCGCGGAGCGCCGGGGCATGGTGGAGAGTGGTTCGGGAAGCAGTGGGACGGCGCAGAGGGCAAGGCATCCCACCGTGATGAACATCACCGGAGCGTAGTGCCCGAACCCCCAGGCAGGAGCCCATTTGAGTTGCTGGATGTCCGCACTCGCGTAAGCGGTCGCAGCGCTAAACCCGAACATGAGACTCGGCAGGACGCGCTCCCGGTTGGTGCGGATTTCGCCACCCAGCAGGGCCGTGGCCACCGTAGTGAGGAAGGCCGCAAGCCAGAGCGAGGGTGTGAGGTTTTCGCCGGCAAATAAAGCCGCGAAAAACGCCACCAGAATGACCTTTGTGCCAAGCACCGGAGTGGTGATGGAAACGTCTCCGCGACTCAGTGCGAGAAAGGTGAGAATCTGGCCGACGAAAAAGGTCGCGCCCGAAATAATGGCGTGGAAACAGTGGGCCCATTCAAAGGCATTCCCGCCCTTTAACCACCAGGGCAGAAAGAGCAGAGCCACCGTCCAGTTGACGAGCACCATCACCCGCCAAGGACCGACGCCTCGTTCCGTCGCCCGTTTGAGCATCAGCGCTGCAAAGGTATAGCCCAGCGCTGAGGAGAGCGGGATCAGAGTGGCGGTCATCGGGCGCATGGTCTTTTGAGCCTCTCACGGGGGAGCATTCGAGAGACAGCCTTTTTTAAAGTGATCCTGGACAAGTTTTTTTTGCCGGAGGCAAAGGGAGGGGGCCGTCTTTTCCAGCGGGTTTGTGCACCCTGCTCTCGCGGGCGGACTACTCTAAGAATGCTGTCGCTGGTGCTATCAGCGGGACTTCAGGATGCCTTCGAAGTGGCCTGTCACAATGCACTTCCCTGCCAAACAACAGATGCCGTTGAAAGGGCCGCACGTGCGTTGTGTTTTTGGTCCAAGTAGTGCGTTTATCTTTTGACGTATGGATAGAGCCAAAAGACCGCACGGCCAAAAGGGTTCAGTTTCCGTAAGCAACCTCAAAAAAATGACCGCCCTCAGAAGATGCTGACTGATAAGGGGCCCGAAAAGGGCATTGCTGGATGTTGCTGTCGGCTGAAAATTGTTCCAGCCATTGGGTGGCGGAGCAAAAAAACAGCCGACTCCAAAAAGTGGCTTTGAGAGCGAACCATCCCTCGGAAGCGTCTGCATCGTCCCTGTGATTGGAGCGTTTCCAGTCATAGGAAACAGACCGTTTCAGAATTGGATGATTGAATTAAATAAAGACATAAAAGAGCGGCCGGTTTGCTCTTGAGGTTTTTCAAGCATATTCCTCGGAGTCGATTCTTGCAGGCAGCAAGCTGAATTTATAGCGTTTTCCTCCGGGCCGGGTTCAGAGATGTACGCAAAAAGCGGGTTTCATTTCGCAACGCAAACTTTGATCTTTGGTCCTCATTCCACCTCCGATGAACAACGATTTGCCTTGTCTCCGCCAATTCTCGGCCACGGCCAATTGCGGCTCTCTCCATCGCTTCCGGGCCGGTTCTCTGCAGCACGCCGCGCTTCTTGCGTCTATTTCGGCGCTGTGGAGCGGCAGTCCTGTCCGGGCGCAGGGACCGTCGGCTCAGACCGCCGGCGCCGTTTGGATGGAGGACTTTTCGGACACGGCAAACTATCGCAAGGAATGGAGTCCGTACGGGCGTCTTGCGGATGGAACGTGGGCGCAGGGATTTGAGGCGGCGCCAGGGGGCACACCTGCGCGTGCGGAATGGTGGAGTGTCGAGGGAGGGGTGCTCTACGGACGTAACTTTCCAGAAGAGAAACACGCGGCCGGCATCTCCCGGATCAAGGCGCTTCCGGCAACGCTGGAGCAAAGCGGGATGGTGGTGTCGTGGCGGGTCATGCTGCACGACGGAGCGAAGGCGACCCTGAGAATTTTTGGTATTTCGGCTGGGGTGCTTGCGCTGGAGAAGACCGATAATCATGTGACGGCGCTGGAGGTTTCCGCCTCTGGGCTCCGCTTGTGGAACGGCAACCGGTTGTTGCAACCTCCGGTATCACCATCCGTTTCTCCGGCTTCTGGAACTCTACCGGGAGAGGTGGAACCCAAGGCGGAGAGGCGGTTTAAAAATTCAGTTTTCGAGACGAAGTCTCCGAGAGAGATCCTTCCGGGGACTTGGGTGGCGCTGAAGATGGAGTTTCGCGGCAAGATCGTTCGTGTCTTCTTCAACGGGCTTGAGGTTCTCACGCATCCTCTCGAGTCGGAGCAACCGCTGCGTACCCTCGGCCTTGAGGTGGATGGCGACAAAAAAAGCATCGGTGTCGCGGCATTTGACGACATAAGCGTCGCTCCGATAGCTTCTGCGCGCTGAACTCCTTACTGCTTAGCCACCCCACTATGAGAGTCACCCCACGTTATTGCTCTTCGTCGACCGCTGTCAGCCGCAGGAGTTTCCTGCGCGGTGCGGGAGCGTGTCTTGCGCTGCCATTTTTCGAGAGCCTTGTCCGGGCGGCCGCGCCGCCGCCTTCCGCGAGGCGCTTTGTCTGCATTGCCAACCCCTTTGGAATGATTCACGACGCCTTTTTTCCCGCAGAAGCGGGGTTGGCGGCGGCGCTGCCCGAGAATCTCCGTCCCTTGGAGGGGCAGCGTGGGAAATTCACCGTATTCTCGAACGTGGACCACGGGCACAACACGGGGCATGGGGCAACGCATGCGTTTCTTTCGGGGGTTCTGACCACAGAGCTCGGGGCAATGCCCGAGGGGAACATCACGCTTGATCAATTTCTTGGGCGGCACTCAGCGGGGGCGACGCGGTTTCCCGTCCTAAACACGGCGGCGGGTCCGATGGGCGGGGGCGGAGTGGAGCTTTCGTGGACGAAGAACGGGGTGATGGTGCCACCCTTGCAGCAGGTGACGCGGGTGTTTCAGATGCTCTTTGTGGACGATCCCGAGGACCAGCAGGCGCAGCGCGCGCGGCAGTATCAGGAGCAGGGATCGATTCTCGACTCCGTGAACGCGCAGGCACGTGCGATGGGGCGGCGCCTGGATACGGTTGACCGGCAGAAACTCGACCAGTATTTCACCTCCATCCGCGAGGTGGAAAAGGCGATTGAGCAGGAGAAGGCTTGGCTGACCCGGCCCCGTCCCAGTGTGGAGATGAAGGAACCGAAGAATGGAACGGTGAGCCAGCAGTTGCCCATCCTCTTGGATCTGGTTGCCCTGGCACTGCAGACGGACTCGACCCGCGTTGCGACCATCGAGGTGCCGGGTTCCTTCGACACCGCCGCCATGGGGATCGAGGAGAAGGGATATCACGGGTATTCCCATCACGGCAAAGACCCCACGCTCATGGCAGGAATGCGAAAGGTCGAAAATTACCAGATGGTCCAGCTCGCGCGTTTTATGACGCGTCTCTCTGATTTCGGAATTCTGGACGAGACCCAGATCCTGTTCGGGAGCGGCATGAGTGATGGCAGCGCGCACACCAACCGCAAGCTGCCAGTGCTTCTCGCGGGAGGCGGCTACAAGCACCAGACCCACCTTGTGCTGCCTGAGGAGGCGAAGGGGCGCGTGCCTCTCTGCAATCTCTACCTCACGATGGCCCAGCGCTTCGGGGTGGAAACGGCGTCTTTTGGAACCAGCAAGGGAACCCTTTCCGGAATTTAGGAAAATGCACCGCATCTCTCTGGGGCTTTTCGGGGCCGCGGCTCTTGTGTTCGCCGTACCAGTGGCACGCGCTGGGGAATGGGACAAGCTCGTGTCCGAGCACTGTCTGGACTGCCACGACGATGCAACGCGCAAAGGCAAGCTCTCGCTGGAATCTCTTGGCAAAACCATTCGCGCAGATAACGCCGCAATGTGGCTCAAAGCGCTCGAGCAGGTGGAACGGGGCGCCATGCCTCCGTCGGACAAGGCGGAGCTTTCGGCCGCTGAACGCCATGCCGCAGTGCTTGATCTCGAGGCGCAACTCGTGGCGCATGCGGAGTCCAATGCGCCCGCGCAACAGCCAACGGTCCTCCGGAGGCTCAACCGCGTCGAGTACCGCAAGACCATCCGGGACCTGCTTAATCTGGATCTTGAGACCTCGGATCCGACGCGTGATTTTCCCGAGGACACGCGAGTCCATGGGTTTGCCACCCATGGGGGGAAGCTTGTCACCTCTGGCTTTCTTCTTCGGCAGTATTTGAATGCTGCTGAGGATGTCGTGTCTCGGGCCGTTCATTTTGAACCGCGTCCGGAGGTCCGGCGCTGGGAACTTCTGCCGCCTTTTGTGAACAAGGATCCCGGCTACCAGCTGTCCGAGGCGGCTTACCTGCGAAAAAAGACGGGTGGCACTCCCCCGTATCAGGATATTTTGGAGCGCGCCGATGGGGCCCCGAAGGCGGGCTATTATCCAGTGGATGACCTTCGCGAGGGAGTGCCGGTCAGCGGTTGGTACCTCATTCGCATTCGCGCGGAGGGCAAGTTCCGGTACGCCGACATGGATCTGAAGAAGTTTCGGTTCCCACCGCTGAGTGATCCTGCGAATCCACTGCGCCTGTCTCTTTTCTCGGGTTCCCTTCTGGGCATGGACCCCTCGAACAAGGACTCGATACGCACGGCGGCAAGAGGGCAGCAGGCAGGGGAGCGCGAGTTGGCCACATGGGATTTGCCCGACGACGGCCCTGCGTGGCTGGAGTGCCGGGTCTGGCTGGACCGCGGGCACTTTCCCAAAATGGTGTTTCCAAACGGGCCCACTGGCAGCAACAACCGGATTCTGAGTTACGTCACAGACAATAAATACACTCTGCTTGGTAAGGAACAGCTCGAGGAGTATGAACGCGAAGTCACACCGGCGGCGGGGGACGGACTGCATCTGTTCTTTTTTGAGACGCCTCGGATCCGTTTGTACAACATCCATGTGGAGGGGCCGCTGAACGAATTTTGGCCGCCCGCAAGCCATGTGGCGGTGTTTGGAGAGCGGGGATATGAAGCCGGAGACGCGCCCGCAATACTGCGCGCCTTCGCCGAGAAAGCGTGGCGGAGGCCTGTTTCGAGCGCCGAAGTGGAATCCTTTGTGCAACTGGTGAAGGAGGCTGAGGCGCAGGGCCAGTCGAGAGAAACATCCATCCAGAAGGGGCTCAAGGCGGTGCTTTGTTCCCCGCAATTTCTTTACCGAGAGGAGACTCCCAGCGCGTTAAAGGGACACGAGATTGCGGCGCGGCTTTCCTATTTTTTGTGGTCTTCGATGCCGGACGAGGCGCTGCTGAAACGAGCGGCTGCGGGTGAACTTGCGCGGCCCGAGGTGCGTCGTGCCGAGGCGGCGCGCCTTCTTGCCGACCAACGCTCCGACGTCTTTGTGGAGGAGTTCCTCAACGGATGGTTGGATTTGAAGAAACTGGGGTCGATGGCGCCGCATCCCTATCAATTTGGGATTTATTACTCCGAGAACCTCGAGCCAGCGATGCGCGCGGAGACGCGGCTTTTCTTCAAACATTTGTTACGCACCAACGGCCCTGTCGCACATCTTCTGGACTCGGACTACTCGTTTATCAATCAGGGGCTGGCGAAACTCTATGGCATCGCACCGGCGGTGCTTGAGGCCGGGAGGAATGGCCCCGTGGACGGCCTCGAACCGGGAGACTTGGCGTTCGCCGCGGCGGGGCATGCACCCTCTTTGGGGTTTGCCCGGGTTTCTCTGGGAGATCCGCGCCGGGGAGGACTGCTCGGGCAGGGCAGCGTGTTAACGCTAACGGCCAACGGGGTGGACACCTCTCCGGTGATCCGCGGGATCTGGGTGCTGGAACGTTTGTTAGGGGCACCGCCGTCCCCGCCCCCTGCGGATGTGCCAAAGGTGGAACCTGATATCCGGGGGGCGTCCACCATCAGGGAGCAATTGGAGAAGCATCGTGAAAGCGCCGCGTGCAAAAGCTGTCACCGGCAAATTGATCCCCCGGGATTCGCACTCGAGAATTTCGACCCGATCGGGCGCTGGCGTGCCCACTACATGAAGGGCGAGAAACCTCTTCCAATCGATGCCACTGGGCGTTTCGGGGAGGAGGATTTCAAGGATATCGTGGGCTTCAAGAAAGGGCTTGTAGCAAACCAGGAACGGGTGGCTCGGAGCATTGTGGAGCATCTTCTTCTTTGCGCCCTCGGGCGCGAACTGAACGTGACCGACCGGCCGCACATACGGCGTATCCTAGAGGGGGCGGCACCGGGCGGGTACCGTCTGCGTGAGCTGGTGCTGCTTTGCGCGGAGAGCGAACTTCTTTGCCGCAAATGAGACGAAACGCGATGAAACGGATCAAAATCAGAAGACTGCTGCTGCCCGCGCTAGTGTTCTCGCTTGGAGTGCATGCGCTTGCGATTGCGGCACCGGATCCCGCAAAACTTGTAGAGCTTACCGTTGAACAGGCCGAGGTGTTGGTGGCGAAGAAGGGGCGTTTATCCCTGCCAGGCCTCACGTGGCTCTCTGCGGAGTCTGCCGCCGTGCTGGCGCGTCATGAGGGGGAACTTGAGTTGAACGGCCTCACGGAGCTTTCAGGGGCGGCGGCGGCCGGGCTTTCAAAGCACGCTGCGGTTCCCGGGTTTGCCCGATCCGATCTCTACCTCAACGGGATCCGTCATCTCAGCGTGCAGGCCGCTGAGGCGCTGGCGGCACACAAGGGTTGTGTGAGCCTGCATGGGTTGGAGTCGCTGGATTCTCTGCCACTGGCAACAAAGATTGCAGCGCAGTGGGGCGAGGTCCGGCTCGGAGTGACCACGTTGACCCCGGATGTCGCCGCTGAACTTGCCCGCAGCAGGGGTGTTTCGGAGGATCGCAGTCGTCCCGGAGTCGTCATCCGAAGAGGCGACAAGGCGGCGTCGATTCTGCGTTTCGACAGGTTAACATCGTTGGGCAAGGAGGTGGCGCAGGCGCTCGCGGGGGCGGATGGGGTGCTTGTTTTAAACGGCTTGGAGAGGCTCGAGGCGGGGGCTGCGGAGCAGCTTTCCCTGCGCAAGGGGACGCTTGTTCTTAACGGAATCAAGGAACTGTCGGTGGAGACCGCTGCTGCGTTGTCGGCTTTTCCGGGGGAACTCGTGCTCAAGGCACTGCCAAGTCTCCCTTCTGGAGGGGCTGCGGCTCTGGCCAGACACAAGGGCAGACTTTATCTCACGGGCCTGAAATCGCTGACTGAAGCGGACCGGCAAGTTCTGGGGAAGCATCCTAACTTGGTGCTTCCGCGCGAGATCGGATTTTCGCAGTAAGATGAAGACCAATTCACTCCTGAAGGGGCGCGACACAGACCTCCATGGTAGGTGCCCACACTTCAGTGCCTGATTGGGGCGACTTTGCTTTCCATTTAGCTAAGGGCTGTGAGGAGAGGACTCGCGTGGCGGGCAGTTTAACTTAAAGCGAAATTCACTGTCTGCCAGGAAGAGCGCAGGAGGATGCGCCGGGGATGTTTTTCCGAAGCGAAAGAGGAGTGTGATAGTGCCGCCAGAAGCGCGGATGCAAGGAAGCTCCTTCGGGAGGTTGAGAAAGGCACAAGTCGTAAACTTTTGAATTTTATGCGCTGAGTTCGCAGAGGTGGGGCTCAGTTTGCCGCGGGATCCACCGGCCTGCGATCCGTCCGGAAGGGCAGCGAGGGAAGGCCTGCACCATTGTACACGGTGCACTCCGGGAAATTCCGGAACGCATAACGAAGCGAGGTGGGGTGCTCCACTCCAGGCGCCCTGACTTCAATCTCGCTGCCCTTGAGTTCCGCTGTGGCAGGGACAAAATTGTGGTCGATGCCAGCAAGTTCAAATCCTCCCGGGCCTTTCAGATGCAGGCCGTCCCCACTTTTGAGAACCGGGACAACTGCTTTGCCCGGAGAAAAGGTCACCTCCCCAAAAACGGGACCCTCGGAGACCGTGTTACGCTTGTACACATGGTTGAGGGCCCATAATGCGGCGCGCGCGCCGACGGCTTGTTTGTTGGGCGGGTGAATGTTGGAGGCCTCGCCGACATCGGTCGCTGAAACCACGCCAACGCCGGGGACGTCCCGGGCGACTTGGATCTGAGCCTCGCGCATGAGCGCGTAGGAACCCTGATTCGGGGTCCAAGGCTCCGGCTTCCCGAAACCGGCAAGTGTCACGACGACAAACGGAAAAGGCGTGCCCCAGTCTTCCCTCCAGCCGCCGATGAGGTGTCCCATGAGAGAGGCGTAGAGCTCGCCCCGTCGCGCGTTGGATTCGCCTTGGTACCAGACTGCGCCTTTGATGTTAAAGGGTGCCAACGGCCGGATGTTGTTTTCGTAAAGACTACCCGTTGTCAAAACAGGCGCACTATCCTGAGCTGCAAAATTTTGGTCCGGGGTTAATTGAAGCTTGGGCGCTGCAGGACCCTGCGTTCCTGCGGATTTCGCGGCTTCAACCTCCTTTTTCCAGGCCTCCATGGCCTTTCGGTCTTCCGCCAATCGGGGGTCCTCGTTGAGTGTCTTGGCTTTGAGCTTGAGGCTTTGAAACGAGGCGTCGCTCTCCAATACCCTCGCAGGTGTCCATCGTTCAGCCGCCGTGCCTCCCGCGACCGCCAGCAACAAACCCACCGGAGCTTTTAGTTCAGCGCGTAGATGACGGGCAAAGAAGTAGGCCGTGCCGGAAAACTCGGGCACCGTCTCCGGACTGCACACCCGCCAACCTTTTCCTGCTTGAAAAAGGCGTATCGTGCCGTCGGTGGCCGCCGCTGTCTCCTTGTCCGCGTCGAGAACTCCGCCATAGCCGCACCAAGGCCCTTTTTGGACCGTCATTACCATGTTGGACTGCCCTGAGCAGAGCCAAACTTCCCCCGCAAGAATGTTGGAAAGCGTGAGGGTGTTCGAACTGCTGATTTCAAGGTCCGGAACCGGTCCCGACTTCTGAGCCGGCAGTTGGACTTTCCACGGGGTGGTGCTGCCTTTTCCCTCGGCCACTGCCAGCACGACGCCAGCCTGTTTGATGGTGACTTTTTCCCCCACGTCCGCCCATCCCCAGAAGTTCAGGGGTTCGCCACTCTGCAAGACCATGTCATTGCCGAACACTTTGGGCAGAGTGACCGCGGCTTGAGCTGGGGCCGCCCCGAGCAGTGCCGAGATTGCGGCAGTTGCGGTCCAGATTCTAAAACAATATGCTGTGCGCAGAGAGAGAAGGGGAACGCTCATAGGGCCAATAAAAAATTTGGCTGGAGCTTACGATAAGTATCCAACTGGCGTGGGGCGAGTCCATTCGAGGACTCTTGGAAATGGGGTGGATGAAAAGCAGTGACCGTCTCCTTGTCTGCAATCAACGCCGCAAAGCACAACGGATTCAGCCGTTGGAAGCGGTCGAGGGGTTTCAAAAGTGCTTCAGAAACCACTGCAAGCGGCTCGCGTGATCGGTTTTCACGAAGGGCGACGACGCTAAACGCACCGATCCAATCCAGAGAAGGCCAGGCGTATGACGCTTAATCCGAGGGAGACCTGTCCACCGCAATCCGAAAGGCGCTGCAAACTGGGGGGCATCCTGCGCCCAGGACAATGCAATTCGGGAAAGATCGATGGCGTTAGGCAACTGTTTGAGGTAGTAAACCTCAAATTGCGAGTGCACACCTTGTGGACCTCCCGATTGATTTCTCCACCCTAATGACTCCAGTTGTACGCATTCTTTCTTTGGTAATCGTTTCTTTAGTAACAGGTTGCATTTCGGAGGCCGGGCACTCTGTGTCCCCTCGACATGTGGCCATGTTATCGGCTGGAGGTGCTGATAAAAAGACATGGGTCTCGCTGGGTGAGTTTAAGTGCCACGCCGGTTATGTACGTGCAAATGGGTTCAAGGAGCAGATTCAGGGGCCAGGGCTTTTTGTTTTGAAGTCAGATTTTCTGGTTGAGGAGTTGTTTTGCGAGCATCGGTTGAGCGCAAAGCCCCTCACGCCGTGTGGGCAGATGACCCTCTACGGGGCCCATGCGCGAGTACATCAAAAGGCAGACGCTACGCA
>CANJPY010000049.1 GCA_947476255.1 Chthoniobacteraceae bacterium
CCCGCCTCCGAGCGCCTGCGCGTGGACCGCGCCGCGAATCAACAGTTGGTCGGAGAATACTTCCGCTCCATGTACGACCTGATGGTGCTCGCCTTCCAAACCGACATGACACGTGTCGCGACTTTCAGCAGCGGCAGCGAGGGACAGGGGCTTGCGATACCAGAAATCCAAATCAAGCAGGACCGGCACTCCCTTTCGCACCACAACGGAAATCCCAAGCGGATGGAAGAACTCACTGCCAGCGACAGATTTAACATCGATCAATTCCGCTACTTCCTGGACCGCCTCTCAGAAACCAAAGATGCGGACGGCCCTCTCCTGGACACAACAGTGGCTCTTTTTGGGAGCGGCATGAGTTACGGCCACAGCCATGGAAACGCAAATCTTCCCCTCGTCCTCGCAGGAGGAAACAAACTGGGCTTCACCCACGGTTCCCACCTCGACCTCAACAGGGTCCAAGGACTAAAGGCCTACGAACTCGCCAACCCGCGGGAGCATTACAAAATATGCTTCAGTCCGGTAAACCAAAGAGCGCTGATGAGCAATCTTCTGCTCACAGTCGCTCAGTCCATGGGAATTGAAGCTCGCCAATTCGGCGACAGCACCGGCCCCATTGCCGCCCTGCGCTCGTGAAACGACCTACCCATTTTTCCTCCCCCAACCCCGCGTCCCCGGCCGCAGGCCCTTGGCGTCGAATCCATGGCCGTCTCCGTTTGTTCGTCGCGATCTCCGCATTCGCGCCGCTCTGGCTAGACAACGCCTTCCTTCCCTCCGCCGTGCAAGCCGCCCAAGAGGCAGGCTACACTCCGAAATCAACCGAGTTTCTACCTCTTGAAAAGGGCGCGTTTTACTCCGGGGAACTCGCACTCGTGGACCCCATTAACAGGAGAGCTGCCATCCGCTTGGATTGCCCCATTCGCGATGCAAAGCGCGCGAGCGAAGCTCCCCTCTTCTACATTGCGATGCTCCCCTGCGGAGAGCTCTGGTTCCACGGCGCGCCCGCCACCTTTCAGGACATTCCCCTCGGCACCCATGTCCAGGGCTACTTCTATCCACCGCCCGCAGGACAGGAGGAAACCATTGCGCCTCCGCCCCAAAGTCTGGCAGCGCTCATTCCCAAAGAAAACCATGCCCTGCTTTTGGAAGACGACGTTTCTTTCGCCAAACGCCACAAGTTCCATTGGAAAATCGTATCTGTGGCGAAAGACACTTCCAAACTCACCGTCAAAATCGTTGGTGAAACTCCTCTCCATGGACCTTCAGACACGCAAATTCTGGACTTTGATCCCGCCACACGCGTGTGGAAGGGCGGCCGACTTGTTTCTTTCGACCAGGTCACTCCCAACCAAATCGTACGGCTCAATTTCGCACGCGCCATTAACTGGACCGACAACGAATTTGGAACAAACGACATCTGGCTGGACGAGGAAAGCCTCGCAGTGGCTGCCGACACTCAGGACAAAACCAACACCCGCTACCACCGCATTCGCTGGCTGCCAGGACGCATCGAGACCATTGAAGAATTTGATCACGGCGGGGGCATGGTCACTCTCGTTCTTTTCGGCGGCGTCTCCAAGCAGCTCATCAGCGACCTTTATAACGACCGCAACGAGCGTATCGCCGTCACACCGGCAGAGCCCACCCTTCGGACGTGGACACACCGCGGCGACAGGGTCTTTGGCAAAATGCAGCACTGGGAAAACTCCAACGCCGTCCCGGGATTTAGCGGGGTCCGGCTCCGGCTTAAATTCGCAGAAATATTGGAGCACTTCCGGCCAGGCAATGCCGTCCGTGTGAAAGCCGAGAGCTGGCTCTTCATCAGCAACACTCCCGAAGAACGCATCCAGTCGTTCGAACACCGGGATAATGCGCGTCTTCTGCGCCTCCCAGAACAGTCCCCAGCGCCTGGGACACCGATGCAGAACAAGTGACCATGAAAGCTGCCCTGCTCCTCCTTGCCTTCCTGTTGTGTTTCCAACCTCCAGCACGCGCCGCAACGCCCCTCGATCCAAGCCTGGATTTCATGCGCGAACACTGCCTCCGGTGCCACAACGCCGAAAAAACAAAGGGCGGCCTGCGTCTTGATCAACTCACTCGGGACTTCTCCGACCTCCCGACAGCAGAGCGTTGGAGCGAAATTCTCTCGCGCATCAATGCGGGAGAAATGCCTCCCGAAGAAGAGAAACAACCTCCCGCAGCAACCGTCGCAAAAATCAGCGAATGGATCCATGGCAGCCTCGCAGACGGACGCGCTTCGCGCCTCGCCAAGCGTGCACCCGTGAGCCTTTACAGGCTCAGCCGCGAAGAATACGCAAACACAGTCAGAGACCTGCTCGGCGTTCCATTCGACATCGATGCCCCCGGCTCGCTGAACGAAGACCCGCGCTGGCGCGGGTTCAACCGCATCGGTTCTCTTCTCACCCTCTCCCCTTCCCACGTCGAAAAATACTACGACGCCGCCCAAAAAATTATTTCGGATGCCTTCCCAGATTCTGCGCCGCAGTCCAAAAAGGGCAAAACCGAGGCAACCACGCCGCGGGCCAAAGAAATCCTTGAACGCCGCGGCGTGTCGGAACCGGCCCGCTCGCTCATCCTTCCTGGAAAAACGTCCGGCAGCATCGATGCTCGAACTCCCGGCCTCTATCGCATCGCCATACGCCTCAGTGCACTGCCCTCTACGCAAGGAAGGGTTCCGCACCTCGTCATCTGGGACGACGGGCTCAAGCGCACCATTCATGAAACGGACGTAGACATTCCTGAAGACCAGCCCGAAGTGATTGAGTTCAAGATCCACCTCCCCACTGGGCGCTACAGCATCCTGAACCAAGGACCGGGCGTCTTTGAAGCACGCACTTTAAGCCTCACCGCAGAAAACCCGTTCACCCACAGTCGCGATCGGCGCTGGGTGCATCCGGGAAGTTACAAACTCTTTGATGATGGGAACCGCGCCCTCGTTCCTCTCCTCATCGTAGATTCCGTAGAATGGGAAGGCCCCTTGGCAGAAGCTTCCGAGACCCAAAAGCGACTTGGAATCATCCCCGCTGATGAATCCAAAGAATCCCTCCAACAGGCACTCCACACCTTTCTAGAACGCGCATGGCGCAAGCCTGTTTCCGCCCAAGAAATCAAAGAGTTTGTCGATCTTGTGGAAAAGGAACGTTCCGCAGGCGAGAAGTTTCGCAACGCCTATTTGGCGACTCTCGTCTCCGCGCTTTCCTCAAAAAACTTTTATTATCTTCACGAAGGTAGTCCCGCAGAAAACCGCAAACAACTCGATGCTTGGGAGTTGGCTTCCCGCTTGTCCTACTTTTTATGGAGCTCGATGCCCGACCCAACGCTCTCCGACCTCGCCCGTAATGGCACCCTTTTGCAGCCGGAAACCCTCAGAGCACAGGTGCTCCGCATGTTAGAGGACCCGAAGATCGCCGAATTCGAACGCCACTTCCCAAGTCAGTGGCTCCAACTCCATCGCCTTGGCGCCTTCCCCCCAGACGCAGAACTCTACCCAGCCTACGACAAGTGGCTGGAGCAAAGCATGCGGCGTGAGACTGAACTTTTCTTCCGCGATGTTTTCCGCAAAAACCTTCCCATTCGCGAGTTCATACGCTCCGACTGGACCTACCTTAATTCCCGTCTCGCCTTGCACTACGGTTTACCGTCGCCCGGCCGGCAGGGCTTTCAGCGCGTCCTGCTTCCAATCACCGGCCATCGCGGAGGCATCCTCACGCAGGCCTCTCTTCTCACACTGACCTCGGACGGCGTCAGGCACCGCCCAGTCCATCGCGGGGTGCTCGTTTCGGAATCTATTTTCGGCAGGACGCCTCCGCCGCCCCCTCCGAATGTCGAGCCCTTGGAGCCCACTCCTCAAAACTCACCGAAGGCAACCATCCGCATGCAGCTCGCTGCCCACGCCACCAACGCGATATGCGCTTCCTGTCACAGCCGGATCGATCCCCTTGGTTTTGCTTTCGACAACTTTGATGCCATTGGCCGCTGGCGCGACAAAGAAATCGTCAACGCCGGCCTGGGCGAAAACCCCGCGGTCGACGCCACCGGTATCCTCCCCTGGGGAGGCGCCTTCGACGGCCCCGACTCCTTCAAGAACCTCCTCTCCAGAGATGTGGATAAGTTTGCCGAAGCGCTTGCCACTCAACTCGCTACCTTCGCCTTGCGCAGGCTCACCACAGTCGACGATCTCTCGGACATTTCCAATTTCACCCGCAGCCTGCGCTCCTCCGATTACCGCTTGCGCGACCTCATTGTCGAACTCGTGCTCTCCGACCTCTTCCGCCGCCGTTAACGGCTGCCCATGCAATACGCCCCAAGACGGTTGGGCTTTCAAAACAAAGCAAGAGCGGCACTCCTAGGGTGATGTGCCGCTCTCCGCTTCTGCGTTTTTTTGTCCCCGAAACCTCGCCTCGCCGAAGTGTTAGGCGAAAAGTTCGTTGACGGGCTTTGCCCCTTCCTTGACCAGCTTCATGGGCCTGCCCAGCGGTGTGGTCAATTCCTTCGTATAGTTGACTCCCAGAGCATGGCACACACTCGCGTGCAGGTCCGCCACTTGGACCGGCCTGTCTTTGGGCTCCATGCCGTCCGCATCAGAGGAGCCAATCACTTGTCCGCCTTTCACTCCTCCGCCTGCGATGAGGCTGCTGAAGCAGCGCGCGTGATGGTCACGGCCTGCATCCTTGTTAATCTTAGGCGTACGCCCAAATTCGCTGAGCACCATCACCAAGGTTTTCTCAAGTCGACCCGAGGCTGCCAAATCTTCAATCAGAGCCGAAATCGCTGGGTCCATCACCGAACCGTGATTTCTCATCGAGGGGAAAATATCCATGTGGTTGTCAAAACCACCGCGATTGACCTGCACAAACCGCACCCCTGTTTCCACCAACTTGCGAGCCAGCAGAGCGCCCCGCCCGAACTCCGTCAGACCGTATCGCTCCAGAGTTTTTGGATCTTCCTTATCCAGGTCAAACGACGCCAGCGCAGGGCTCTTCATCAAGTTCACGGCATCGCGCAAGGCCACGGAGGATTCCTTAAGATCCGCAGCGGCAATCTTCCCGGAAGTCCGCGCATTCATGCGCGCCAGCGCTTCCAGCCTGCGTTGGCCCTGCACCTGACTGATCCCCGCGGGGAACGCAAGGTACGGATCCCGCTCACCAGGCAGCCCCACATAGTACGCTTCGCAGCGCTGTCCTAAATATCCAGCCCTCGGAGCCATTCCCCCGATGCTGATGTACGAAGGCAAATCACTGCTCCGGTTGCTCTCATTGACAATAAACGAACCCAGACCAGGGTGCACCAGCGCTGGATTCTGCGGGTAACTCGTCTGCAACTCATACGTGGCGCGCGCATGATCACCGTTGGTCCCGGCAATCGAGCGTATAATCGCACAATTGTGCATCTGCTTCGCGAGTTGCGGAAAAATTTCGCTGATCTGAATTCCATCGGCGCTCGTTTTGATGGGCTCAAATTCTCCACCCACCTCCCGGCCCGGCTTCGGATCCCATGTGTCCAGATGACTCATCCCACCGCTGTTCCAAAAGAGGATTACAGATTCAGCTTTTGGCGCATGCGATGATCCGATCGCGGCGGCCAGCTGGTGCGCTGGCATTCCAAGGAGAGCCGCTGTCCCAGCGCATTGCGTCAGGAAACGGCGGCGTGAAATGTGGTAGTCTTCGCAGGATTTCATAAGGAACTGTGGGCGGGATTTTAACCAAGCTTCGTAAAACAGATTAACTTCAGGGATAAGGCAGACTAGGGAATAAAGCGGAACTCAAGGCTGTTGAGGAGCGTCCACCGCAGGTCTGCAAGTCCTTCAACAGGAGTCTCGGCTGCCTTCATGAGGGACACCGCCTCGGCCACCTCTTCGCGGTTCGGCCTCCGTGTTAAAGCCTCGAGATAGGCAAACTCCACGATCTGCTCCGGCTTGGTATTGGGGTTCGAAACCAACTTGAAAATCGGCTCCAAAGGACCAACCCGCGAAGCCTCGTGAGTGACCTTGCCGTTGAGCATTAAGAGCTCCTGCCGCAGCGAGGGCGACTCATTGCGGAACTCCCCAAGATTGTCTCGCGACGGTTGTCCAAACACCCGCACAAAATGCGAAGGAGGCGCTGGCGAGGCCATCCGGAAAGTGCTGTCAAACTTGGGATTATCATCCAACACTTCCGTAATTGTTTCCAGTCGGAAGCGCTCCGCTAGGCCCGACTGCAACGCCCTGATTCTCGCCATGCGTACCGCTTCCACCTCCGCATCTTCTTTCTTCTGCCTTGCCTCCACATCCATCCGCGATTCAGACAAGACTCCCTCAGAGATCATGACACCTGCGGGCTTGTTCTTGGTCAGACTGCCCGTATCGCCCTCTTTGAGAAGCGCATCAAAATCAAGCTTCTGCCCCTTCTCCAAGTCATAGGGGGCACTTCCCATCGCAGGCTTGCCACCCATCATCTTTGGCTCATTTCCAGTCATGGCATCATCCGCAACTGCAAAAGCCTCCTTCGGTGCGATAGGAATCCGTATCTGGCGCTGCACTTCACGCCGGTTCGCCCCCGTAGGCCACTTGAAATCCTGCACGTGACCCGCCTCGGCGACGCTGTCAAACAACACCTCGCCCAGCATACGCCTCGGCCGGGTCGCAGTGAACGCCTCCTCCGCCTGCGCCGACTCCTGGGCTGTCGCACCTGCCGGCAAGTGGCCCTTTTGATAGGTCTCAGTCAGAACGATCAGCTTCACAAGCGAGCGCAAATCGTACCCGCTGGCGATGAATTCCTGCGCCAAATACTGCAGTAACTGTGGACTCCGGATCTCATTATAAGCGGAGAAATTATCCAATGGCTCGACAAACCCACGCCCCACCAACTCCGCCCACACCCTGTTCACCAAGGCCCGTGCGAAATAAGGATTCCTCGGATCCGTGATGTGTGCGGCCAGTTGCGCGCGCTCTTCGCTCTGCCGGAAAATACTCTTGTCAACCTGGCGCTTTTTACCGTCCCGCACCGACTCGGCAAGGACATCTCCTCCGGGAAGACTCGCCTTCAACGCCTTTTGAGGATCAGCGTCGGAAACAAGCTCATCCAAGGCTTTGTTTGCCACCGCCCGCTCGTCGACCCCCGGATTCCGCATCTTTTCCAAACGGCTTATGTAAGAAGGCTTCACTTTGAAGCTGATCATCTCGAAAGGAAACTTCGGCTCCACTCCATCCCGCTTGGGCGCTTGCTCGCGCTCGGGCGGCCACTTCACGAGCATCTCATCGCCTTCGGTGGTATAAACGGTCTTTATCTTTTTGCCAGTCTCCACCCGCTTGGAATGCCCAAAGTAGGCTGCGAGTTCATAAAATTCCTTCTGCTTCCAATCGTCGAAGGGATGATCATGGCATTCGGCGCAGGCCAGCCGGACACCCATAAACACCTGCACCGTCGCACCCGCCAGCGCCATGGGATTCACCATGTCTCCAAGGGCAAAACCCGCCGCAGGCGCCTGCTCCGCCCGACCGTTCGTTGAAATCAACTCCCGCACCATCTCATCGTAGGGTTTTCCCTGCGCAACACAGCGGTTGATATAAGCCAGCAATTGCGAGCCCCCTTCCGCCTGCGAGCGCACTCGCAGCATATCCGCATAAAAAACCGTCCAGCGGTCTGCGAACCGCGGACTCGATATCAACCGCGCCACAAGTTTGGACCTCCGCGTGCGAGCGTCCTCGGCTTCAAATTGTGCGACCTCCTGCGTCGTCGGAATCCGCCCCACAAGGTCCACCGTCACCCTCCGCAGGAAAGAAAGATCATCTATCAACGCGGCCCCCAGAAGCTTCTTACCCTTGACCGGGGTGTTTTCCTTTTTGAGAATTCCATCCGCAACACGCGCAGCCTCCTCCACAGACGTCGGTGCAGTCTCCGGAATCAGACGAAAGTCCGAGAGCCCGGGGACTGATCGTTTATGGCTTTTGAGCACCACCCCGTCCGGCCACTTCGCTCCAGTCTTGACCCACTCCACCAACCAATTCTTGTGAGGCCCAGAAAGCGGCTCCATTTCCTGCGGCATCAAATCTTCATGTCCCCGAGGCACCGAAATGCGCCTGATGAGTTCGCTTTTTTCCACATCCCCCGGCACCACCGTGGGACCACTCGCCCCGCCGCGCAGGAAGCCTTCCTTGGTGTCCAAGCGCAATCCGCCTTTCTTCTTCTCAGCGCTGTGACACCGGACACAAGAGCCTTCCAACACAGGCTGAACCTTTTGAATGAAATCAAACTCCGCCCTCGCCACGGTGATAGAGGTCAGGAGGAGTGCCAGGATTTGAAAGGAGCCACGCATGATAGGGGGAGCAAGATGTCTCTGCCGATTTCTGTATGCCATTGAATGATTTAGTGCAAACTAATAATTATAAATACATCCAAATCTGATCTCTTAGGCTCATTTACCGATTTTTTTCAACCCTCGGCTGCCTTGACTCAACACATAATCCCCCGAGCTTCGCTAGAGATTCCTCCGCAAGTTCAACCGAAATCATAACCTCGTCAAAGGCACTAGGCACTCGCCACTGCCGCGTTGCTAGAATTAAAGTCTGTCACGCCTTTTCCGAGTGGTCTATTCACCTTTCACGTCCCACCCCCGTCTTCAAATCTCATGACTGCGTTCCGTACGCTCCTCTTTTCCGCTTTCCTCTTTGCCTTCGCCTGCCCGCTGAACGCCCAGAACATCGACCCGTCTGTCGCTGATTTCGTCAAACAATTCAAAGGCAGAGGTGCCATCGGCGAAGCCAACGTTCAGCCGCTTTCTCCCCAGAAATCTCTCGAATCCTTCACCGTCTCCCAAGGCTTGGAGATGCACCTCGTCGCAAGTGAACCCGCTATCGCCCAGCCGCTCGCGATGCATTTCGATGCGCGCGGCCGGCTCTGGGTGGTTCAATACATCCAATATCCCTTCCCCGCAGGTCTCAAAATCCTGAAATACGACCAGTACCTGCGTGCTGTTTTTGACAAAGTGCCCGAACCACCGCCCCTCGGCGTCAAAGGCGTCGACAAGATCACGATCCTCGAACCCGACGCCCAGGGAAACTATTCCAAACCCAAGGACTTTCTCTCCGACCTCAACATCGCCACAAGCGTTTTGACCTCCAAAAACGGTGTTTGGGTCATGAACCCGCCCTACCTTCTTTTTTACAAAACAGACGGCGACACGATCCTTGGAACCCCGGAGGTGCACCTCAGCGGATTCGGACTCGAGGACACGCACGCTGTCGCTAACGGTCTGCGCTGGGGCCCTGATGGCTGGATCTACGGCGCCACGGGCAGCACCTCTACGGCCACTGTCAACGGCCTTCATTTCTTTGGCCAGTCCATCTGGCGTTATCATCCCACGACGCGCGAATTCGAGATTTTTGCCGAAGGCGGCGGAAACACATGGGGAGTGGAGTTTGACGACCAAGGCCGCCTTTTTTCGGGCACGAACGACAACGATGTTCGGGGACTGCATTTCGTGCAGGGCGGCTACTACGTGAAAAACTTTGGCAAACACGGCCCCCTCACAAACCCTTATGCGTTCGGTTACTTCCACCACATGACGCATCGCGGCCCCGAAAAGCTCACGCACGTCGTGCAGCCGTTTCTTGTGTATGGAGGAGGCACTCTGCCACAACGCTTCAACGGCCAGGCCATCAACGGAATCTCCCTCAGCAACCGAATACAGGCGAGCAAACTACAAATCAACGGCTCGACCTTCGACACGGACGACACAGAACCCATCGCCACCACTCCAGACCGGTGGTTCCGCCCCGTGGCCTTTACCGCAGCACCAGACGGAGGCATTTACATCGCAGACTGGTATGACATCCGCCTCTCGCACGTTGATCCGAGAGACACCTGGGACCGCTCCAATGGACGCATCTTTCGCCTCCAAGGCACTGGTACGGCACCACTGAAACCGTTTGATCTGGAGAAACTTGAAAGCGAGGCTCTGCTCGCCTCTCTCTCTCATTCCAACCGCTGGTTTCGAGAAACAGCCCGCAGAGTCATGGCGGACCGTCGCGATGTTTCGGCAGTGCCAAAACTCAAGGGTATCATCGAAACAAACACCGGCCAACTGGCGCTCGAGGCTCTGTGGGCCTTGCACGTCACCGGCGGCCTAGACGAGGACTTCACGCTCCGCCAATTGGAGCATCCCAATGAATTTGTCCGCACCTGGCTCATCCGTCTCGCCGGCGACACTCGACAGATTTCTCCAAGACTTTGCGAAAGACTTGCAAGCCTCGCACGTACAGAGCCAAGCAGTCAGGTGCGAAGCCAGCTCGCAAGCGCCTGCAAACGGTGGCCTGCGAAAGAGGCCCTCACCATCGTACGCGAGCTGCTCGCACGTGATGAAGACGTGAGCGACAAACACATTCCCTTGCTCCTGTGGTGGGCCATGGAAAGTAAAAGCACGTCCAGTCGTGAAGTGCTTTTGAGCCTACTCTCTGAAAAAACTCTCTGGCAGAAACCCGTTTTTCAAACAGCCATCGCATCGCGGCTTGCAAGGCGTTTCACCTCCGAACGCACCGTCGCCAACTTTTCCTCCTTGGTTACGCTTCTCTCTCTCGCGCCGGATCCAGAAAGCACCAGCCAGCTCGTTCGCGGAATGGATGAAGCCCTGAGCGAAGGTGCGCTGGAGACGATCCCTCCCGACCTGCAGCGCAGCATCGCAACCCTCTGGAGAGACCACTCTCACTCACCCGAGTTGATTCGCGTCGCCGCACGCGTGGGCGTCGGAGATGCGCTCAAGGCTGCCCTGGCCATAGTCGCTGACCCGAATGCCAAGGAAACCGAGCGCAAAAGTCTGATCGGCCTTGTTGGTGAACATCGCGACGCAAACACCGAATCCGTTTTTCTTGAGCTGCTTGGGAACGAAAAATCAGAGGCACTCCAAGTTCAGCTGCTTAATGTGCTCCAACACTTTGATTCCACGCGGGTCGCGGATGCGACAATCACTCTCCTGCCAAAAATGTCGACCCGCGTCAGAGAGACGGCGATCGGGGTTCTTTCAAGCCGCCCGGCTTGGTCGCACGCTCTGCTCCTTGCCGTAGACAAAGGCGGTATCAAGCACGAGCAAGTTCCAGCAACAACTGTCGCCTTAATGCAGACCCGGGCAAGCGAACTCGACAAGGAGTTGATCAAGAAACATTGGGGCGCAGTCCGTCAAAGTTCGGCCGAGAAAGAAGCCCGGACCGCTGCCATTGTCGCACTCCTTTCAAAGGGAAAAGGAGACGCAGTCACAGGCCATGAAATCTTCAAAAACCTTTGTGCCACCTGCCACATGCTCAAAGGTGCGGGTGGAAAAATCGGTCCTGATCTCACGGGCTACGAGAGAGATAACCTTGGTTTTTTACTGCCTTCCATTATCGATCCAAGCCTTGCGATCCGAGACGAGTACGTCGCGTTCAGTCTGGAAACTAAAGACGGTCAGTTTCTCACGGGCTTTCTTGTAGCGAACACACCGCAGTCAGTGACAATCAACGACCTCGCCCAAAATAAAACAACGATTCCACGCGATCGGCTGAAAAAGCTCGAAGCCTCTCCCATCTCCATCATGCCTGAAGGCTTACTGGATGCCCTCACCGAACAACAGGTCCGCGATTTGTTGAGCTACGTGATGGCGAAATAGACTAAAAATTTTCCCACCCCGAGGGCCTTTGCGTGCGGACCTGCAGCGATAAGCTCCATCACCGACTGCCTTGTATTTAAGGCCGCAGACAACATTGCTCATCCTTCGCAGCCTTTTATTGACGAGCGCTCTGTTTCCGAGGGTGCGCTTCCCCTGTCATGCTCCATGAACCGTCGCCACTTTCTGCGTTTTGGGCTTCTCACCGCGGGCACTTTGCCCTCCTTAGACTCGCACTTCGCTGCCAAAGCCGAACCCGTTGCGAATCTCACAAACCCGAGCCTAACTCCTCCGGCACATCCCACACTCACACCAGCGCTCAAGTTTGTCGATGTTTCCCGGGGCAACCCCAAACCCTATACCCTTGAGGGAGCGGCGCTGGAACAAGCGCGCCTCACTCCCGAAACCTGGCGCTGTGAAATCACAGCGGACCCCTTTACGGAGGAACCACACACCAAGTACGCCGCGTCTATTGCGCAGCCGTTGACCCTCAAAAACGGCAAGGCTCTGGACCTGCCTGCATTAATGGACCTTGGCAAACAACACGAACTCCACTTCCTTAAAGCGATGCAGTGCTTGAACATAGACACCCCATTGGGCCAGGGTGTGTGGAGCGGCGTTCCTTTGAGCGAAGTTCTCAAGCTGTGCGGAAAGATGGAGAATGTCAGACGAATTTGTTTCTGGGGTTTCCACAACCAAGATCCTAAGCAACTTTTTAAATCGTCAGTCAGCTACACCCAATGCATGGAAACGCCTCCGGGCGAATTGCCGGTTTTTTTGGCCTATCGCCTCAACACAAACGCCATCCCGCTCCTTCGCGGCGGACCTGTAAGAATGGTTGTGCCTTGGTCGCACGGCTACAAATCCATCAAGTGGCTACAGCACATTTCCCTAACAAATGACGCCAGAATCAGCGACACCTATGCCACTGGCAACAACGATCCAGACTCCTTCCTAAAAACGGCGGCGTATCTCGACAAAACCTCCGAGCCTCTGAAGTTTAAAGAAGGCGCTCCCATCGTCCTCAGAGGACAAGTGATTAGCGGCCTCTCCGGCCTCAAACGCGTAGAATTCTGGGTGCGTCGGGTGGACGAACACACACACACCTTGGCCGATGATGCGCCGGAACTGCTCGCCGCGCCTTGGGCCCCCTGCACGCTCGAACCAGAACCTGATTGGTCACGCACACTGCCTCAGTTCATTCGGCCCGGGGACTTGCGTGGATTCAACCAGACCACCGGCCGAATGACCACATGGCCGCCTCGCTACGCGATGTGCTCCTATTTTGCCTCTCTTGAAAATCTCCCCCCCGGACTCTATGAAGTCCGGGCCAGAGCCATCGACGGAAACAACATCGCACAGCCCGAGCCCCGGCCTTCGCAAAAAAGCGGTAAAAACGCCATACAAGTCCGGAGGATCGAAGTGAAAAGTTAGTGCTCTCATCTCCCCCACCCCAGGGGATCAGACCCGATGTTCAAGCTCATGCTAACGCGCGCCCTTTGCGGCGTGGCCAACTTTACACAATCACTCCATTACACCACGTTCTACGTCGCAGCGGCTTTCTTTGACAATTCAGCCGCTTTCTCTGCCTGACCCGTAGCTCTATCAGCCTGAACAGCGCTCCCCTCAGATATCATCTCCTTGTTGTCACCGCTTATCTCGACTTTGTCTTCCAAGATCTCTGCATTTTTCCACTGCGGTGACGCCACCAAATTTAAGCTCCGCGATTTTTTCCAGCCCGCAACTCCCCCCCCCCGAAAACAAAAGCCCCTCGCACTGAACTTGCTCCAGTGCCTCGCTGATGGCGAACTACCGCAGCCTTCGAGTCCTCGTTTGAGACAACAACCAGATCGGCGACGCCACCATTGGTAAAGGCTGCTTGTGGACGGGTTAAACATGGTGTGAGATCTTCGCCAATGGATCCTTTCGGCCGTACCATAGATTACCTCCGCATTTCGGTGACCGACCGCTGCAATGAACGCTGCCTGTATTGCATGCCGGAGGGCTACAAGGGTTGGTCTAAAAAAGCCGATCACTTATCAGCCGCGGAAATCATCAAAGTCGTGGCCGCGTCCTGCGCACTAGGCTTTCGCAAATTCCGACTCACAGGAGGAGAGCCGCTGCTGCGAAAGGATATCGAAGAAATCGCCGCAGGTATCTGGTCGCTGCCCGGCGTGCAAACTCTGGGAATCTCCACCAACGGAGTGCTTCTCGCCAGACAGGCACGCGGCCTAAAGCAAGCGGGCGTTCGCTCCGTAAACATCTCCTTGGACGCACTCGATGCAGCCATCTACCGCAACGTCACGGGAGGCAATGTGCAGGATGTCCTCGCCGGAATCGACGCTGCCATTGCCGCTGATTTCGAGGTCGTCAAACTCAACTGTGTCCTGCTCCGTGGAATCAACGAAGACCAAATCTGGCCGCTCGTACAATTTGCGGCAGAGCGAAAAATGCCGCTTCGTTTTATTGAATTAATGCCCATGTCGAAGATCGCCGAAACGGACCGTTCCCGTTTTTTTTCCATCGATGAGGCGCTTCAAATTTTGTCCGCGTACGACACTCCGCAACCTCTGCCAGAATATCGGCCCGGCCACGGTCCGGCTCGCTACTACGAACTAAGTCATACAAAAGCACGGGTCGGCTTCATCGGTGCAGTGACAACCCACGATTTTTGTGAGAGTTGCAATAAGCTGCGTTTGACGGCGGATGGACGGATCCGCCCGTGCTTGGGGCGGCATGGTGAAATTGACCTCACTCCTACACTGCGTTCGGGAGGCGATATTGAGGCTATCATCCGCGAGGCCATTTTAAACAAACCCGAAAGTCACGCATTCGCCGAGTGCTACGAACCCGGCAGACCGATGACTGCTATCGGCGGCTGATTCTGAGCACATGGTGAAGGTTCTTTTTTTCTCTCAAACTGCCCAGTTGGCGGGCACCTCCGCAGCGCAATGGCCTCTGGTTTCTCCTTGCGATGCCTGCGCCTTTTGGGAGTCGCTCCTCAAGAAATATCCTGCCCTCGCGCACATCCACTCAGCTTGTAGGCTTGCACGCAACGGAGAATACCTGCGCGAGGGCGAAAAAATTCATCCTGGTGATGAAATCGCGGTCATCCCCCCGGTTTCAGGAGGATAAAACGCATGGACATTCACATCCAGTTTTGCACGGAACCCATCAGCCGGCTGCAACCTTATCCACCACAAAAAGAGGAATATGGAGCAAGGGTCGAATTCTACGGAACCGTTCGAGGTTCAGAATTGGGTGAAACAATTCGAGGCCTGCGCTATGAGATTTACCATTCCATGGCAGAGCTCCAGATCAGGCGCATTATTGAAGAACTCATCGTCCACCACCCTTGCGGGGCCATCTCGGTTGTCCATAGGCATGGCGACGTATTGGTCGGAGAAAATGCGATCTATGTGGGAATCACCGCTGCCCACCGCAAGGAGGCGTTCGAAATGTTGTCCGCATTTATGGATCGCTTGAAACAGGATGTCCCTATCTGGAAGGCTGAGGTGTTAAAATGATCACCGTCGATGCATTGCAAGCTCTCCTGGACTCGCGGATCACCCCCCTGTCCCCCCGCCGCATGCCCCTCGAGGGTGCTCTTGGACAACGCCTCGCAGAAGACGTGTTTTGCGAATCTGACGAACCCGCGTTTGATCGCTCGGCGATGGACGGGTTTGCGGTCTCATTCGATGCGACCTGCGGAAAATTTACCATCATCGGGCAAAGCCTTCCCGGCAACCCAATACCTTCGCGCTTGGGAAGGGATCAAGCACTTCGCGTCTTCACTGGTTCGGCGCTTCCGCCTCATGTCCGCGTCGTCATGCAGGAAAACACCACCTCAAACGCGGGCGTCGTAGACATTCACTCCATGAGCGAGGCCACTCATGTCCGTTTGCGAGGGAGTGCCAAGCGCGCGGGAGAACAACTGCTTCCAAAAGAAACACCTCTTACCCCTGCAGCCATCGCCATTCTGGCGTCAGCAGGGATCGTCACACCTCTGATCTATCCGCGACCAACCGTGGGACACCTGACGACTGGGAGCGAAATTATTTCCCCATCCCAAACACCTGAGGCAGGCCAAATTCGGAATACAAATGCCCCGCTGCTCAGAGCACTTCTTGCAGAATACGGGGCCCCATTGCTTGCTCAAAAACATTCCGGTGAAGATCCCCACGAATCCCTCGAACAATGCAAGGAACCAGCCATGTCAGGCACCGATTTACTGCTCATCTCTGGGGGAGCAAGCGGCGGCGCTCACGATCATACGGCGAATGTGATCAAGGCCCTTGGCTTCGAGTTGGTCTGCAGCAAGGTCAACTGCCGCCCCGGAAAACCCCTCCTCATAGGCATTAAGGAGGACAGGGTGGCGGTGGGGTTGCCGGGTAATCCACTGTCTCACTTTGTCACCTTTCATATCTTCGTGAGACAAATTCTTGCCCTGCTTGCAGGCGCTCCAGCTCCGAGTTGGCGCCACGCCATTCTCTCTGGAGCGCCAATTCTCGCCTCAGATCCACGCGAAACATTTTGGCCTGCGCGTACCACAAACGACAGCATCCAACCCATGCCTTGGTTGGACTCGGGCCATCTCAGCGCGCTTTTGGGGGTCAACGCGCTCCTGCGTATTGCACCAAATCAAAAACCCGCCAATGGCAAAACCGTAGCCTATGTTCCCTGCGGTCTTCCCTAACTCTTCCTTCTGATGTCCTCTCCATTTTCTCATCTCCAAGCCGGTGAAGCTCGCATGGTTTCTGTGAACCATAAACCCGTGCAGGAACGAGTCGCCGAAGCAATGTGCGAGTTGAAGTGCGAGCCCCAAACTCTGAATGCACTCAGAGAGCACGCCCTTCCCAAGGGAGATGTGCTGGCGGTGGCGCGCGTGGCTGGCATTCAGGCCGCCAAGTCCACTGCTGCGCTCATTCCGCTTTGCCATCCCTTGCCGTTGGATCAGGTCTGCGTTGACTTTACACTGACCGAGTCCTCCATCGTCGTAAAATGCACTGTCAAAACCGGAGCTAAAACAGGAGTTGAAATGGAAGCGCTCACGGGTGCGAGCATCGCAGCCCTCACACTTTACGACATGATGAAATCTGCAGATAAAACCATGCGAGTGAATGATTTAAGAGTCACAAAAAAGGAGAAAATCAACTGATGAAGGTTTCCAGAATCACCCTCAGCGATCGCGCCAGCACGGGCATCTATGCAGATTTAAGCGGCCCTGAAATTGAACGCGTCTTCAGCGAAGCGTGGGGCAGTCCTCTCGAATTCGAGGCTCATCTGTTGCCAGATGACCGCCACACTATTGCAGCCACAATGATTGCCGTCTGTGAGAAAGGAGAATGCCCCCTCATTATCACCACCGGGGGAACTGGCCCCTCGGCCCGCGATGTAACGCCAGAGGCTACACTCGATGTTCTTCAAAAAGAACTTCCCGGCTTCGGGGAGGCGATGCGCATGATCTCTTTCCCAAAAGTTCCCACCGCAATCTTATCACGAGCAACAGCAGGCGTCCGCGGCCAAACCCTGATTGTGAACTTGCCTGGTAACCCAAAAGCCATCGGCGAATGCCTTCCTCCCTTGATTCCTGCTATTAGGGAGGCACTCAAACATCTGGCCGGAGGTTAGTAACACAACCAGAGGACCCCGGTGCAATCCACTGCATTCCTGCTCGGCAGTTCCGCCAGTTTCCCTGAAGTTTCCATTTTTCAAGCTCACTCCCTTATGTTTAATGAATCCATGCATGCTTTTCTTCAATCTCGCGGTGCTGCGATCCGGCGTCGTGATCTCTTTCGTAATGCCTCCCTGTTGAGCTTGTCCGGCGTCATTTCGCATCTGCGCGCTGAAGAATCAATCACGCTCCCCTTTGCAAACGGACAGCGGCCCCTCGTGCGCTATCCACAAAAAAGACCGCTCATCAGACTCACATCCCGTCCCCCTCAGCTTGAAACACCTTTCAGCGTCTTCAACGAGAGTGTGCTCACCCCGAATGATGCTTTCTTTGTTCGCTATCACCTTCCGAACATCCCTATGGAAATCGACTCCGAGAGTTTCCGTTTGGAAATTAAAGGTAGCGTGCAAAACGCTTTGAAACTCTCCATCAAGGACCTCAAGGATAATTTTTCGCCGGCCGAAATTGTCGCCGTGAACCAATGCTCAGGAAACAGCCGTGGGTTTTCCAATCCGCGCGTTAGCGGCGGGCAACTTGGAAATGGTGCCATGGGCAATGCCCGCTGGCGTGGAGTCCGATTGAAGGATGTTTTAGAAAAGGCAGGGGTCTCTGCCAATGCCAAGCAGGTGTCGTTTAATGGAATGGACACCCCTCCGGGGCCGCAGGTGCCTGATTTCATTAAAGCGCTGGAGATAGACCATGCGATGAGCGCAGACGTCCTCCTCGCCTACAGCATGAACGGTGAAGACCTCCCGCTTCTAAACGGGTATCCCCTCCGGCTGGTCGTCCCCGGCTACTATGGCACCTACTGGGTGAAGCATGTTCACGAAATCACTGTCCTAGACTCCGTGTTTGAAGGCTTTTGGATGTCGACGGCCTACCGCATCCCAAACACCCCGGGAGCTTGTATTCCTTCAGGAACGGCCGCGAAATCAACTTTGCCCATCGGTCGTCTCAACGTTCGCTCCTTTCTCACCAGCCATCTCGAGGGAGGAAGCATCCAAATCCACCGTGAGACGGTACTGCGTGGCATCGCATTTGATGGTGGCGCGGGCATCAACGAAGTCGTCGTATCCATGGATGGTGGCAATGTATGGCGGAAAGCGGTCTTGGGTGAAGACCTTGGCAACTACTCGTTCAGGGAATGGACATTGCCAGTCACCCCACAGGTCAAGGGGCCATTGGAAATCAGAGTAAAGGCGACCAACCGCCTCGGCGAATCCCAACCCATGGATGCGCTTTGGAACCCTGCGGGATATATGAGAAACGTCGTTGAAGCCGTGAAGATCGAAGTTATTGCCTGACCCATCGTATGAAAACTACAAGCCTCCTTCTTACTGCGCTCCTCTCCACAGGGGCATTCTCGGCCCCCCTCAAAATTGAACTGCCCGCTGAAGCTCCAACACTCAAAGCGGCCGCAGGCGTTGAAATCGCAATGCAGAACTGCCTGACTTGTCACTCCGCGGAATACATGACAACCCAACCGCCGCTCTCACGCGCCGCATGGAAAGCATCCGTAGATAAAATGAAAGGCAAGTTCGGCGCCCAAATTCCGGCGGAACAAATCGAGACTCTGGTTGATTACCTGTCCAAAAATTACGGCCAACCCAATCCTTGATTTACAATGGTTAAGGCGCCGCTTCGTCCGCCACAAACCATCTCAGGAAAACAACCGAGGGACAGGAACACCGCCGTCGGTGATGGGCACGGGCCTGTCTCCGTCATAGAGATTCTTCGTGTAGTCAATCCCCATTGCCGCATGAATCGTCGCAAACAGATCAGGTACGGAGACGGCATCGGCGACAATTGCTTTGCCCAGCTCATCGCTCTGTCCATGCGCACCGCAATGCCGTAACCCACCGCCCGCAAGCACACAACTGAACGTTTTACCCTGGTGGCCGCGGCCTCCACCGCTGTCAAACTCCGGCGGTCGCCCAAATTCGGAAGACACGACAATTAATGTCTTCTCCAGAAGTTGGCGTGTTTCCAAATCCTCAATCAAGGCCGCCATCGCGGTATCGAGTTCCTGAATGAGTTCGTGCTGTTTTAAGATTCCGGCGTTGTGGACATCCCAGCCCGCTCCATTCAGAAAATTGAGATTGTGCGAGACCTCCACAAATCGGACTCCCTTCTCCACTAAGCGGCGCGCGAGCAGGCAACGCTGTCCAAACTCACCGCCGTATTTAAGGCGCAAATCTTGTTTCTCCTCATCCAGACGAAACACCCGATTAAATTCAGGCCCGCTCAGACGCAGACTCTGCGTTATAGCCGCGTCATAATCTGCGACTCGAGCATCTTTAACGGAAGCCTGACTTTCTTGAAGGGTCGAAAGAAAACCTTCCCTTCGAGACTGGCGTTCGAGTGTAAGCCCCTCGGGATGCGAAAGACCCGCAGGGCCACGCCCAGTTTCCGTGAGGTACAGATACCCGGACTTTGCTCCAAGAAACCCGGGGCCGCGGGTGCTGTTGGGATACCCAATGACAACATAAGGCGGCGCCCCCTCGTGCGCAGACCCGCGCTCATGCGCGATGACAGACCCCAGTGACGGGTACGTCACCGTGCCGCTAATCGAGCGCCCCGTGTGCATCCGATTCGTCGCAGCCGCGTGTTCGTCAATGACATCGTGATGCACAGTGCGCAACACAGTCACTCGGTCCATCAGCGGCGCCAACTTTGAAAGGTGTTCACATACACGTACACCTTCGACGGCTGTTGGTATGCTCTCATAATAGGATCCCGCCTGCTTCTTGCTCGGATCCCCCGGTCGTTTTGGATCAAACGTGTCAATCTGGGACATGCCTCCACCCAGCCAAATCGAAATCACATGATCCGCTTTCCCTGCGATCACGGAACTCCTCGAAGCACCAGAAACTGGCAGAATGCGGGAACTTATCAAGGCACCCGCGCTGGCGATAAATTGACGACGATTCATAAAAATTAAATTGGGAGGTGTCTTTACGGCATCCAAACAAACTCGCGACTGTTTATCAGACTCCACACAATATCCTCATAGCGTTCACGCCAATTCGAACGCAACCGAGGGTCCGCTGGCGGTCCGCGGCGAGCCCGTTTATCATTTTCGAGCGCAATCCTGTTGGCCTCCGGGTTTAAATGATTAAACCAGGTGACGCGCGGAAGTGGCGCAGGATATACCGGCGCAACCACATCCGTGTTGCCAAGAACCCTCGAGTCAAACCCCTCTCGAAGCGCCTCAGAAAATTTTCTCACCTCCTCAGAAATTGGCATCCTGCTCAGGAAGCGCGCAAACAGTGACTGCACAAGCGCCTCTGGCGAAGGTGCTGCAATCGCCAACTCTGCCAACGCACTCCCGTCGGCAGCCCTGATGAGCGACAGGGAAAGAGCGCCATTGGCCAGGACCCCTGGCTGCAAAACATTCGGAGCCACCTCCCGGTCCGTCCTCGCTGTCTGACGCGCGCCACTCCACCCAAAGGCCTCCAAGACATCCACAACGCATTGCGCATAGGGAAGGCTCAAGCTGGGACGGTCACGCTCGTTCGTCAGATTTGCAAACATCCACGCACGGGTTGGTTTGCCCAGGTTGATACGGGCTCCCTCCGCCCTGCGCCCCGTGGGATCAAACGTGATTTCCTCGGCGTCAATCTTTCGACCGGCAGCGGTATGCAGCGAATCTACAACCTGTTCTGCGGTGAGGCGCCGCCGCTCTGGAGCGTTAAAGAAACGCAGTTCGGATGACGCCGCAAGATTCGCACCCGTCGCCTCACGCTGGTAAAGCTGCGAGGTCAGAATCCGCCGCGTCAGATGCTTCAGATCGTAGCCGTGAGCCACAAAGTCCTTAGCCAACCAATCCAACAACTCTGGATGAGAGGGGGCGTGCCCCTCCCAGTCGTGCGGTGGTTCCACGAAACCGGCCCCCATGAAACGCCGCCAAACACGGTTTACGAGAACCTGCGCGAACCGAGAGTTTTGAGGCGCCGTCACCAAGGCGGCAAAGCGCTCCCGCGTGTCGGCAGGAACTTTCATCAACCGGTCCAGCGAGGAATCGTCACGGCAGCCCGTCGTCCCAGCAAAAGGCCAAACCGGAGCAACAGCCTCGTCGGGGGCGAGGGTTACCTTGATCAATGATTCCCTGGCTTTCTTTTCAAAAAATGCCGCAGGCACTCTGCTCTTCATGGGCACCTTGACCGGCTTCTTCTCAAACATCGCAGCCAGCGCGTACAAGTCAGACTGCTTGGTACTGTGGTAGGGAGAATCGTGACAGCGCGCACATTGTAACTCGATTCCAAGAAAGGCGGACGCCACGATCTGTCCCTTTGTCGCAAACGGTGAATCGTTCTCTCCCGCCACACCAAAGCCGGCACTTCCCCCCGTGTGAGGACTCCCGCGAAGCAAAAGCAATTCGCTCACGAATCGATCCATCGGCTTATTATCCTGAAGCGCATCCAAAAGGAACCAGCGAAATGGCCCCGTAGTATTGAGACTCGGATTGATGAGTGTCGGATTCTCGGCGAGCACGTCCATCCAATAGGGCATCCAAGAATCAGCCCACCGTTTATCGGCCAAAAGGAGGTCCATTTGCCGCACTCTTTTGTCAGCCCGAGTGTCGGCCAGAAAATCTCGCACTTCCACCTCGCTGGGGGAGGTCCCGGTGAGATCCAGAAACACCCGCCGTAGAAACGCCGCGTCCCCAAGTACAGGCGACGGCGCCACTTCATCCGATGTGACAGGCGGCGCCGGCCAAGCCGCGCCGGATTGTATCCACCCTTCAAGAACAGCGATCTGCTCCTTTTTAAGCCCCTGCCCCTTGGGCGGCATTCGCTCGTCATCGTCAATGCTCCGAATCCGGCTCAGAAGCTCGCTTGCAGCAATATTCCCCGGCACAACCGCCGCTTTTCCAGATTCGCCACAGCGCAGCGCATTCTCGCGCGTGTTAAGACGCAATCCCCCCTTTTCCTTATCACCATGACAGCGGAAACATTCGTCCCTCAAGAGCCCAAAAACTTGAGTTTGAAAACGGCGCGCGTCTTCCAATGAGGTTTTCGAACTTGCCTCCAACGCGCGTTCCACTTTCTGCGAAAGGTAAAAATCCACTGGGTTTGCATTTCCAAGCGGTATCGGAGGAAGCGGATTTTCTGCCACCCAACTTTTTGCAGTATCATGCCTCGACTTCCAAAACCCATTTTGTGAGGCAGCCGCAGACCGCCGGTTGCCTGTATCGAATGCTTCCAACTCAGCTAAGATTCGACGCAGCGCTGGCTCAACTGCGGAATCCGTAAGTGCGAGATGATGCTCAGCGCCTTGAGCAGAGACCACCCGATATGAGGCGTTATCCACGGCTTGTACTGCCAGACAAAGCTCGCCCAATTCGGCGCGCAACTTCGGCCCACCCACCAACGTCTCCAAAACAATCCGACACCTGCCACTCTCTGGTACAAATGCCTCACCAAACGACTCCATCTGGCCGTACCCACGAATGCGAGCGCCAGACAAAGGAGGATCAGGAAGAGGCTCCACTGGCTCTTCTCCGTCTGGTGGTGACTTGGCCAGCTTACCAGTAATCGCCACTTGCACCCCATTGACCCATAAACGCCCCAAAGAGCGGGTCCTCATCACAAACCGCTTCTCTCCTGCGGGCAAAACAACATCCGCCGCCAATCGCACCAGTAAAGGCCCCTTCCACACCTCCCGAATACCCCAGCTATCAAAACGCGAGGGAAGACGAGGCAGCAAAAAATAATCGGTATTCCACTGCATGGTTTGCTCCGGCCACGTCTCGCCTTCATTCAGCCAGCGTGTATGCGCGGGCGCGCCTTCGTGAATTGTGACAAGAACCTTGCCCTCGGGAAGCGGGCCTAACTCGGGCATCTTCGCTTCCGCAGCTTTGACCACCGGCGCTTCCCCGCTTCGCCCGAACCGCTGACGGACAACCTCGTCTGACAACGCCTCACGATGTATCGCCACGGCATCAAGCATGCCGCGGAAACTACTGGCCCCAGCACCGCCTCTGGTCGATCCAATCCAAACCGCGTCATCGTCCACAATGGGTGCTTCGAGCGTTTCTCCCCCCATGTCCCATTTGCCAGGAAGGGGCCGTCCGTCCAACCAACCACGTACGCTATCAGGTTTTCCAAACTGGTACGCCACAGCTACATGATGCCAGCCTGAACCAATCTGAAAACCGGCACCAGTCGTCCACCGGTGCCAGTGGCCGTCCTTTCCGGACTGCTCAGGCTTCCGCTGGGTCGCAAATAAAAAATTGAGATGCGCACTGCCTCCAGTCTCCCTCAATCGCAGCGCCCAGTTTTGATTATCTGCTCCGAACCGAGGCGCCCCTGTCCTTCCCTTTCCAACCACAGTCACAACGTCGCCCTCTTTCAATACCGACACGTTCACCCAAGCCTCCAACGTGATTGCGTCTCCATTGGTAAAATCCAGAAAACTATTGGGGCCGGGATCTGGAAAAGAGAAATAAGCACCACCGCCCTCCAACCGGACCGCCGTGTTCGTAGATTCCATCTCGGGGAACTCAGGCGGCCGAGGCCCCGGCACGTCCCGATGCACTCCCCCATGTGCCTCGAGTAGAGTCGTCTCTTCCGCATTAAAATCCCAGCGAATGACGGGCGACGCCACTGTCTCAAACGAAACAGCGAAGACACCTACCAATAGCCATAGAAATCTGGACCAGGGGAGATTCATACAAACATCATGCGCGCTTTCTGAACCGAGGCAATCGTCCGTGTGGATAGTGGCACTTTGCTCTATTTCTGGCACACTCAAGAATCTCGATGATAGCCCGCCTGCTTCAGCATCTTTTTTTTACGCTAGCCGGAGTCATGCTTGCGACAGCCGCCAACGCCGCCCCACTACTAACCGTGGAGGCGGTTCGTGCACTTACTTTTAAAGAGGCCGTGAAGGGAAATGCCGTCGAACTGGATGGCGTTATTACCTATCTTCGTTACGCCTCGGATGCTGAATTCAACTTCAACCTCAACGAGTCCACGGGGGGAGTCATGATTTATCCCAAGCAACACGTCCAGCTGCAAACAGGACAGAGGGTGAAGGTTAAAGGAAAGACTCTCATTTCCGGACACGGAATCCGCATTCAGGCAGACAGCGTCGAACCAGGAGACATCGAAGCACTACCCGCTCCGGAACCCCTTGCATTCGAATCTCTCCGTTTGCAAGGTTCCCAGGGCCGCTTTGTCGAAATCGAGGCAACTTTGCGCTCGGCACGCATGGAGTCGCCCTCCATTCAACCCAGAAGACTGGCGCTTGATTTTGGTTCGGCCAAAGATCGTATTACAGCTTGGGTTCTACACTTTGAACCGCACTCCGAGTCTTACCCCCCGGGGAGCCGACTCAGGCTCAAGGGTATCCCCATACACTGGACGAACGACAGGGGCCAAATGCAAAGTGTCAGTCTCATCGTGAATTCCATCTTGGATGTGGAACGCATCCATGTGCCTGCAACGCCTCAGGAACAAACTCTGGAAGAGGTTCTGCTTTGGAATGCAGTGGCACGCGCTGAAGCACCAATCACGACAACAGGCACGGTTACTTATGTGCGCCCCGGTGAGTTGGTGGTCCTTCAAGAGGGAAACCACGCTCTGAAGGTTCGGCCAATCCATTCCGATGCGCTCGGCATAACTCCAAGTTTCACAACGTTCGCACAAGGAGACCACGTCGAGGCTACAGGATACCCAGCCATGGGCGGGTACACAGTGGAATTGGAAGACGCTACGCTCAAACCGTTGTCTTCAGCAAAAATACCGGAGCCAACAAATTATGCAAATGCAGCGGAGGTTCTCATGCCGAAAGGCTTAGTCGACCGAGACTCCCAGTTGATGCGCCTTCGCGGCACTCTCACGGACCTGCGCGAACGAGATGGATTCAACAGGCTTGAATTGACCACTGAAAAGCTTTCCTTCACAGCGTTGCTCCCCGTCGAGGAGATCCTGCCCAAAGCGGTGCGCCCGGGCGCGCAACTGAGCGTCTCAGGCATTTGTAATCTGAGCCTGAGTGAAGAGCGCCGGCGTCTTGGCAAACCACCGGATCAATTTAGCCTTCAACTCGAAAACGCCAGCCAGTTAACAATCTTGAGGGAGGCGCCCTGGTGGAATAAGCGACGCCTGTTCATTACGGCCAGTGCAGCGCTGTCCGCTGCCGTGCTGTGTGCAAGTTGGGCCATCCTCGCAGGACGTAAAAACGCGAGACTGAAAGCGGAAATCGCAAGGCGTGAACTGGCGGAGCTGCAACTCAGGTCTGATCGAAAACGAATGGCGGGCGATTTACACGACACGCTTGAACAAACGCTTCTGGCAACGGGCCTGCAACTTGCCGCCGCCACTCGCTCCATCCAACACTCCCCCGACACAGCCGCAGCCAAACTAACTCTTGCCAATCAATTGCTTGCACGTGGAAGAAAAGAAGTGCGCGACGCCGTCTGGGATCTGCATATTGGTGAAACCCAAGCTCAACCTCTAGGCCTCCTGCTCAAGAAAGCGTGCGAGGACGCAAACGCCCAAAACATCGCCAGCGTTTCCTATAATGGACCGACAGGTCCTTCCTCGGCGCCAACTCCAATCGCTTCACAAGTGCTACGAATTGTCCAGGAATCGCTTACAAACGCTCTAAAACACGCCCAACCCTCCCGCGTGCAGGTGTGTCTGGAGGAAACGCCAACGGCCATTCGATTGACCGTCTCAGATGATGGGTGTGGATTTGACGCGTCTGCCATCCCCGGCCCCGAAGCTGGCCACTTCGGGCTCTCCAGCATACGGGAGCGCATCCAGCGCTTGGACGGCCTCTTACACATCGAGACGCCAGAAGCCGGCGGCACAATCATCGTGGCGCAAATTCCAAAGCTGCATTCATGAAGCCACCGATTCGATTGTTAATAGCTGACGACCACACCATTGTGCGAATGGGCCTCAGGGCGTTTTTTGAGCTGGAAACTCAATTGCAAATTGTGGGAGAAGCGTCCACTGCGCAAGAAACGATCTCAGCCCATGCGGCTCTAAAACCAGACGTCACGCTTCTGGACCTGCGCATGCCAGGAGGAGGAATCGAGGCACTCAAAAGTATTCTCGGCGCTTTTCCCGACGCTCGCGTCCTCATTCTAACCACCTCGGATCTGGAGGAAGATATCTACCGGGCCCTGCGTGCTGGAGCTAGCGGATACGCGCTCAAAACAACGGATCCAGAACGTCTGACCGAGGCCATCTGCAGCATTCACGCGGGGGCGCGCTGGCTTCCAGAAGAGGTGACACGGACCCTCGCCGACAGAGAATCAGGCAAAGAATTGTCTCCTCGTGAAATAGAAGTCTTGCGACTCGTCGTTAAGGGACTGACCAACCCAGAGATTTCAGAGGCACTGCAAATATCGCTTGGCACGACAAAGGCGCACCTCCGCTCCATCTTGGACAAGCTTCAGGTGAGTGACCGAACGGAAGCGACTTCCGAGGCGCATCGCCGCGGCATTCTCGAGTAGGGAAGTCCCCGCCCGCCCTCGCCCAGTGCCCAAGGGAGCATTCTTGCGCAAGTCTCGGCGACTCCGGCGAGCTAATCCGCGGAACGCACGCGTTCAGCGAGACGAGACTCTTTGAACGCGCCGGGAGGAACACCGTGAATACGTTTGAAAGCCCGTGAAAATTGAAAAGCATCCGCAAATTCGAGTTTCTCGCCCACCTCTTTTACAAGAAAACCGTTCTCGAGCAGTTCTGCGGCATAGTTCATCTTCAATCGCAACAGAAACTCATAGGCTCCCGTGCGTCCAAACCGACCGAACAGACGCGCCACATGAACTGTAGTCACATGACATTCCCTCGCAATATCCTCCACTGTGCGCAAACGGATGTAATGGGTTTCTATATGCTTTCGCAATCGCTCGTATGTTGTAAAAGAACGCGGAAACCGCCTTCCAAATTGCCCAGCCTGCTGCTGAATCTTTAGTAACAGAAGACGAGCGAGCGTTTCGCACACGACATCAGACAATGGACTGTCGTACACCGCCTCACGTCGCAGCGCCTCAAAAACAGGAATTATCTCATTTACATCGTTTACTTTAAAGGCTTTCCAGTCTGACAGGCCGGCCATGACAAGAAGTGAGTGCGCCTCACTACCGGCAAGATCGACGTAGTATTTGCGCATGCGCTTCTCTGGGTGCGTTTCGATCGTATGAGCCACGCCCGGGCCATAGGCAAACACTACGCTGGGCTCAAGAACGAACCGACGCCCGTTCAGCAACAGCGTTCCTTCGCCATCGACAACCAGTTCGATCACAAAATAAGGAAAATCAGTCCGCCGCACAACGTATTCAGCCTGCATTCTTTCAACGCCGCCACATACCACCACGAGACTCTTTTCATAGCCTGGGTTGAGGTTTAGGTAATACCGGCGGGCATCCGTCACCTGTTGAGAAACGAACGAGGGCTCGTCCGACGGTTTGAAGCGTTGATTCTGCATTTAATAAACAGGTTAAGAATAGCCATGCTTTTATTAAGTCCAGCCATTCTTTAGCGGCCTCGCCCAGAGTAGCGTAGCGGTTCAGAAAACTTTTACCCCCATCCGCACATGCTTACCCTTGAAAGATTCTCCTTTGGCGTCGGCGACCGTTTCGCCCACCAGGCAAAAGCACAGTTGCAGGCCTTTGTAAGACTTGCCGAGGCAGGCGTCCATGTTGCGCCTGTTTGGAACAAGTCCCACCGCGAGCACACGTTTGTGGGGTCGGAGCCACAAAGCGTGTATGACGCGGCAAAGGCTGCGGTTCACACGCTGGGCTGGAGCAAGAAATGGCATGTCGACGCTGATCACATCCGGCTCGAAACAGTGGATCGTTTTTTGGAATGCTCCGATTTTTTCACTCTCGATGTCGCAGACGCCATTGGTCAAAGAGCCTCGAGGGAGGAAGTGGAGGGGTTTGTTGCAAGACATCCCGAACTTGTAGGAGCCATTGAGATCAAAGGCGTCACAGCTCCCTTCACAACAACCAAGGAGGAGGTTGCAAGGGTTGTTTCAAAGTACCTCCTTGCGGTCCAAGAAGTGGGAAAAATCTACAGGCATATCTCGGAGAAAAAAGGGGAGGCAAACTTCATCGCCGAGGTTTCGATGGACGAAACAGATGCGCCACAAACACCTTCCGAACTGCTTATAATTCTTGCAGCACTGGCGGATGAAAAGGTTTGTGTTCAGACTATTGCACCCAAGTTCACAGGCCGCTTCAATAAAGGCGTCGATTACGTGGGTAACATCGTTCAGTTTGAACGGGAATTTAAAGACGACCTGGCGGTGATCGCTCATGCGGTGGAGCTCTATGGCTTGCCCGCTAACCTGAAGCTCAGCGTGCACAGTGGCAGCGACAAATTCTCTCTTTACCCGATCATTCGCCGCGCCCTCATGAAAACGGGTGCAGGGCTTCATCTCAAAACCGCTGGCACCACTTGGCTTGAGGAACTTGTAGGCCTTTCGGAGTCCGGTGGAGACGGGCTCTGTCTTACCAAGGAAATCTACGCGTATGCTCTCGCAAATGTGGGGGAACTTTGCGCTCCCTACGCCAGTGTGATCGACATTGACCGCACTCAACTTCCGTGTGCGGAGACGGTAAATGGATGGAGTGGGGCGCAGTTTGCCAACGCAATACGCCACATTCCGAGTCACCCCGAATTTAACGCACACATCCGGCAACTATTGCACGTTTCATTCAAACTCGCCGCAAAAGCGGGGGCTCGCTACTTTGAATTGCTCAAACGCAACGAAGCAATCGTCGCCAAGCAGGTCACAGAGAATATCTTCGAGCGGCACATGCGCCCTCTTTTTCTCGCCTAACCAGCATTCGCACCCCACCGCTTCAACCAGCTATGAAGACTCGTCCCCTTGGTAAAACAGGACTCAAACTTCCTATCCTAAGCTTCGGTGCTTCCTCTTTGGGTGCAGAGTTCCGCAATGTGAGATTGGAAGAAGCCCTCGAAAGCGTCCATGCGGCATTGGATTGCGGCCTGAACTTTATCGACACCTCGCCGTTTTATGGCAGAGGCATGAGCGAGGTTCTGCTGGGAATCGCCCTCAAGGGAGTGCCCCGAGAGCAATACACCCTCTGCTCCAAGCTGGGCCGCTATGACTTGCAACACTTCGATTTTTCTGCAAAGCGCGTTGCAGAAAGCGTTGATGTGAGTCTCCACAGGCTTGGCAGCGACCACCTCGACATTATCCTCTGCCACGACATCGAATTTGTGCCCATGCAGCAAATAGTGGATGAAACACTCCCAGCACTTCGAAAAATCCAGACTTCCGGAAAGGTGCGTTTTATAGGGTTCACCGGTTACCCGATGAAGGTCTTCAAGTTCATCCTCGATCAAACGCATGTGGATTGCGTTTTAAGCTACAACCAGTACACCCTTCAAAACACGCGCTTTGCGGATGAGGTCGTGCCCTATCTCCAAGACAGAGGCGTCGGAGTGATGAATGCAGGGCCGTTCAGTGCCAGGCTGCTGACAAGCGCCACCTTGCCGGCCTGGCTCAAAGAACCTGAGGAGGTCAAAGCGGCTGCGCGCACAGCCGCAGCACACTGCGCAAACAAAGGAGTGGACCTCGCGAAACTGGCTCTGCAGTTCAGCATCGCCAATCCAGCCATCACAACCACCGTCACTGGCAGCGCGAATCCGAACAATATACGAAACTGGGCAAAATGGGCCGAGGAGCCACTCGATCAGGAATTATTGGCGGAGGTGATCGATATTTTTAAACCCGTCAAAAACATCGGCCACCTCGAGGGATTACCGGAAAACAATTAGTTCTCAAAAAATGAAAGCTCTACAACTCGCTAGACCTCGGACATGGCTAAGGATTGACGTCGCTGAGCCACCCGCTCCCGGCCCAGACGAAGTACTTTTACGCGTGGAACGCGTGGGAATTTGCGGCACCGATCTGGGAGGATACCTTGGTAAAATGCCCTTCTTTTCGTACCCGCGCATCCCCGGTCACGAACTCGGGGTGGAAGTCCTCAGCACGGGCCCGGGCGTGACCAACGTGAAGCCAGGCGACCGGTGCTCGGTTGAACCCTATCTCAATTGTCAAAAGTGCCACGCCTGCGAAAGAGGCTTCACCAACTGTTGTGAACACAATGAAACCCTCGGCGTAATGTGTGATGGAGGACTCGCCGAACGCATCCTTCTTCCCGCCCGGAAACTTCACGTCGCAAACAGCCTCACCCCAGACCAATGTGCCCTTGTTGAAACGCTCGCGATCGGGTGCCATGCGGTCGTCCGAGGAAATCCAAAATCTGGGGAGAATATTTTAATTCTTGGCGCCGGCCCGATAGGACTTTCCGCGCTTGAGTTCGCGAAACTTTCGGGGGCCCGCCCCATTGTGATGGATATTAGCGAAGGCCGGCTTGCCTTTGTTCGCGATACAATGGGTGTGCCGGACACCATTCTGGTACGTGGCGATGAATCCGACGTGCAGTCACTCTCGTACATCACAGGCGGACGCATGGCGCACGTCGTCATCGATGCCACTGGCAGCCACAAATCCATGGTGCGAGGGATGGAATTCTGTGCGTTCGCGGGGCGCGTCGTTTTCGTCGGTATTACTCAGCAGAATCTGGAATTTCCGCACGCCCCTTTCATGCACAGGCGGGAGCTTACGCTGCTGGCGAGCAGAAACGCACACTCCAAGGATTTTACGCGGATTATCGGGTTGATCGAGGAAGGTAAAATCGACACCGCGCCATGGATCACCCATCATGCTGCTTTTGATGATGTCGCGGAGGTTTTCCCAAGCTGGCTGATGCCCGAGACGGGCGTTATCAAGGCAGTCGTGAATATGGACTGAATTGCAAAACCCGTCGGAATTAGTTTAAAAGAAGAGCCGGGTGTCGGGGTTGTCTGATTGCAGTGAGCTCTGAATTCCATTTTCAAGTTGTCCCCATGAACTCCCTTCCTCTTTTTCGCATCGTCCTTGCCGCAATCTTCACCACGGCAGGGCAACTGGCTGCAGTTCCACCCGCAGGAAAAGTGGAATTTAATCGAGATGTTCGTCCCATTCTCTCGGACAACTGTTTCTACTGCCACGGCCCTGACCAGAATCACAGAAAGGCAAAACTGCGCCTCGATGTGCGCGAGGGCGCCCTCGAAAAAAAGGCGTTTGTCCCTGGAAATGCGCAGGCAAGCGAGTTACTCAAGCGCCTTGCCGCCACAGATCCAGACGAGGTGATGCCTCCACCAGATTCGAACAAGAAACTGACGGCGGATCAAAAAGAGACTCTCAAGCGCTGGATACAACAAGGCGGTGAATATCAGGCACACTGGTCCTACGTGGCTCCCACAAAAGAAACCACAGCTCCAAATCTGCATCCCATTGACACGCTTGTGCAGAAGCGCCTTGCCGCACTAAACCTCCGCCCCTCCGTTGAAGCAGACCGCCGGACGCTTGTCAGGCGCCTCTACTCCGATCTCATCGGTCTCCCCCCTACATCTGAAGAGGTTTTGGCCTTTGTCAATGATACCGCCCCAGATGCCTATGCACGCTTGGTGGAACGCATTCTGGGAAGCCGCCACTATGGGGAACGCATGGCACTGGGATGGTTGGACGTCGTTCGCTTTGCAGACACCATCGGTTATCATAGCGATACCCCCCGCAATGTGTGGCCCTATCGGGACTGGGTCATCAACTCATTTAACACTAATAAACGCTTCGACCGCTTTACATTGGAGCAAGTCGCGGGCGACCTCCTTCCCGATGCCAACGATGAAACGCGCGTAGGCTCGGCCTTTAATCGACTCATCCTGTCTACCGAAGAAGGCGGAGCGCAAGCAAAGGACTATGAACTGCGCATGCTCACAGACCGTGTACGAGCCATTGGCGCGACATGGCTGGGACAAACCACCGGTTGCGCACAATGTCATGATCACAAATTCGACCCGTTCACCACAAAAGACTTTTATTCCCTCGGTGCCTTTTTTGCCGACATCAAGGAACCCATCATAGGCAAGCGGGAGGAAGGAATGCCGCTTCCATCTCCGGTTGAAACCGAAAAACTCGCCGCCTTCGCCGCAAAAGAAAAACAACGACGCGAAGCCTTGGAGGCAGACACGCAGGAGCGACGCGCCAGCCAAGGACACTGGGAAGAGACTCTCGCCAGCGGACCGGTAGACGTGCCTTGGACTCCGCTCCACCCTCTAAAACTACACGGAGATCGCGGCTCGAAATTCTCCCAGAATGAAGAAGAAATTGTAACCGTTTTGGCAGATGGCAGCGCCGCGGCCGACACTTATTTCATCACACTGAAAACGCCCCCAGGCCTTACCACAGGGTTCAAACTTGAAGCGTTATCTTCAGAATCTCTCCCGCAGAAAGGACCGGGACTCTCTCCGAATGGCAACTTCATCCTCAATCAATTCTCGATCAAGGACGGTGACAAGGTGCTCAAAATTACCGAGGCATCTGCAACCTTTGAACAAAAAGGATTTCCCGCAAAACTCGCAATTGATCCGAAATCAGCAACCGATCCCAAAAAGGGTTGGTCGGCTTTCGGCAATGAACTCCGCGATTCTTGCTTGTACGTGGAACTCGAAAAACCAGTGGAAGGAGAGCGTACACTCACAATTCTTTTAAAGCAGATCGCTGGAGATCATCAAACCCTTGGTAGGTTCCGGCTCCTCGCGACTTCAGTTCCGGCGCCCATCAGAGCACCTGCCGTCCAGTTTCCGGCTGACATTTTGGCGACCGTTGCGATCCCTTCAGAAAAACGCTCTACCGCACAAAAAAACGCTCTGGCTAAGCATTTTCGAGCCGTGTCACCGGAATTCGCCTCACATCGCAGCGCACTGAGTCACATTGTTGCGGAGAAGGCGGAATTTGAAAAAACTCTCACACGCTGCCTGATCTCGGTGAGCACCGAAACAAAGCGTACCGTTCGAATCTTCCCTCGTGGCAATTTCCTAGACGAGACCGGTGAAGTCGTGAAGGCAGCGCTTCCCCATTATCTGCCGCAGCCAAAAATCGAAGGTCGCGAACCCAACCGTCTCGACCTCGCCCAGTGGCTAGTGTCGCGAGAGAATCCCCTTACGGCGCGCACAGTCATGAACCGCATGTGGAAACAGTTCTTCGGCACCGGCCTGAGCAAAGTCCTCGACGACCTTGGGGCGCAGGGGGAACCCCCACCGAATGCCGCTTTGTTGGACTGGCTTGCTTGTGAATTTATGGACAGCGGATGGGACATTAAACACATGGTCCGTACCATTGTTTCGAGCCAGACGTACAAGCAGACATCAACCGCGCCACTGCAACTAACCGCTGCGGACCCCAATAACCGCGAGTTCGCCAGGCAGAGCGCATTCAGAATGGAGGCCGAACTCGTACGCGACAACGCCCTAAGCATCGCCGGTCTTCTAGTGCCAAAAATTGGCGGTCCCAGCTCAAAACCCTACCAACCTGAACGCTACTGGGAGAACCTGAACTTCCCCGTGCGCGAGTACGCTGCGGACAAAGATGAAAATCAATACCGCCGCGGTCTCTACACTTGGTGGCAACGCAGTTTTCTTCACCCATCCATGCTCGCCTTTGATGCGCCCAGTCGCGAAGAATGCTGCGCAGAGAGGAACCGCTCAAACATTCCTCAACAAGCGCTGGTGCTTTTAAACGATCCAACCTATGTCGAGTCAGCGCGTGCGTTTGCAGCTTCGATCCTCAAGGACTGCCGCGGAGATGCCTCGAAGCGTATCCAATGGGCCTTTCAACGCGCACTGCAACGCGATCCGCGCGCAGACGAACTCAAAACAATCCGAGCGCTTTTTGAAAAACACCTTTGGACTTACAAAGGTGATCTAAAATCGGCGGACGCTCTCCTGCAAACCGGTCTGAGTCCTGTTCCGGAAGGACTCGAAAAATCAGAACTGGCCGCATGGTTCCATGTGGCGCGGGTTCTCTTAAATCTCCACGAAACCATCACTCGCGCTTGATTCTTGTTATGACTCACTCACTATCTGCCGATTATAACAGGCGTGCTTTTCTGGGGAAAACGGCTCAAGGACTGGGCTCTGTGGCTCTCGCATCCCTGGCCGCTCCGGCGCTCCTGCAGGGGGCAACATCGCTGGGGGTTCTTCGCAATCTTCCCCTTCCTCAGAAAGCGAAACGCGTCATCTGGCTTTCCATGGCGGGAGGCCCCTCGCATTTAGAGACATTCGACCCCAAGCCCAAGCTTGCTGAGATGCATGGAGAGGCGATGCCTGAGAGTTTCACCAAGGGACAACAGTTGGCTCAGCTCCAAGGCCAGAAACTCAATTGCTTCGCCCCACAGCATGAGTTCCAAAAGTTTGGTAAGAACCAGACTGAGATCTGCGGACTCCTTCCCCAAATCGGCTCAGTCCTCGATGAGATCTGCCTGGTCCGTTCAATGACCACGGACGCAATCAATCATGATCCCGCGCATATGTTTATGAATACGGGTTCGCAGATTGCAGGCCGCCCGAGCATGGGCGCCTGGGTCACCTACGGACTCGGAAGTGAAGCGGCAAACCTTCCGGGGTTTGTCGTGCTGACCTCGCTTGGAAAAGGCGGTCAAAATCAACCCATTGCAGCGCGTCAATGGAGCAGCGGTTTCTTGCCGAGCCGTTTTCAGGGCGTTCAGCTCAGATCCAAGGGGGATCCCGTCCTCTATCTGGGAACGCCTGCTGGAATGAAACTCGAACAGCAGGGGGCTGATATTGACGCGATTAATGCGCTCAACAAACAGCACTCGCACTTGGTCAACGATCCCGAAATTGCCACCCGCATCGCACAGTATGAAATGGCATTCCAGATGCAGGCGAGCGTTCCAGAACTCATGGATGTGACCGGTGAATCAGCCTCCACGCTGGAACTTTACGGATGCGCACCAGGAGACGGCTCTTTTGCGGCGAATTGCCTTCTTGCCCGACGCCTTGCTGAAAGGGGCGTTCGATTCATACAACTCTACCACAAAGACTGGGACCACCATGGAGGCATCAAGGATGGCGTGGCTCTCAAAGCGCAGGAAATTGACCGCGCCTGCATGGCTCTGATTACTGACCTCAAACAGCGAGGCATGCTCGAGAGCACTCTCATTGTTTGGGCGGGTGAATTTGGCAGGACTCCGATGTCTCAAGGCGGCAGCGGCCGGGACCACCACAACAAAGCAATGTCGGTATGGCTTGCAGGCGGGGGCGTTCGTGGGGGGCTCGTCTATGGCGCCACGGATGAACTGGGTTATGCCGCCGTGGAGAATGTAGCGACGGTCCACGACTTACATGCCACTATGCTCCACCAGTTGGGAATACAACACGAATCCTTCACCGTGAAATTCCAGGGCCTCGATGCAAAACTCTCCGGAGTCGAAGGAGGGAAGGTGCTCAAGGATATCCTCACCTGAAAGGGTACATGGCTCCAACGCTGTCTTTGGGTGCATTCAGCAAATCTAAAGTCAGCGCGCACCCATTAAGCGGATCGCGAGCGAGCCTCACTGCGGCGTCCCGGCAAGAATGACCAACTCCTTGAGTTCCTCAACATCGGCGGAGGATGTCTTCGCCACAAAACCTCGAGCATGCGCGAAATGAACCTGAGGATGCTCGGCAATCCTCGTGAAATCCAGACGTGCGTTGTCCCGATAACGCGCCAGACCATACCCGACGCCTCGCCTGTCCGGCGTCACAATACCGATAACCTGATCCGATAAACCGCGTGTTTCCAAGAATCGATCGACCCCCATTGACGAGTCCTCCGAGTGCTGTTCCGTCCTCGGAAGAAATAATATCTTCGCCGGTTCGCCCTTAATTTCCAACGTCCAGACCTCTGCATGCTTGGCGATAAAATCAAGGCGCGTGCGCATGTGCCTCAAATAATCGAGCAGGTCGGCACCGATCATCCGCATGACTTCCCAGAGGGGATCTCCTGCATCAAGGCGGGATACGCAGGAGAATCTCTTAAGCAGGCTGAGATCAATGGGGGAAACCAACTTGGAGAGAACCCCAACGGAAACCCCCAACCACTGCCCCGTGTGCATGGGGCCCCTGCAGTCAAACCATTCAGCGGTTTTCAACCACTCACAAAATTGCAGCGCATCTTCATAAAGTCCCAAAGACTGTAGCACCAGCGAGAGCGCGCACGTGGGCGGATGGTCTTTTGAGAACTGGTGGTGATCGAAATTGCGGAGGGCGGAATCATGTTGATGCCCAACATCGACAACGCAGCATCTCGAGTCCTGCAGATCCTCCTGAGTCGGTTCCCTGCGATAAATCGGCACGGCATGAACTGCGAGCAGCACACTGCAGGCGAGAAACTCGTCTTTATGGGAACTCCCTGGATGCGTCACAATCGATGTCACAGAACTCATAGCACCCGAGTGTTGGCGGCATCACGACTTCACGCAACAACAGAACGCGGATGACTAAACCTGATTCAGCTAGGCAACCCTTACAGATAACCTTTTAACAAGCGCTTTCGGGAACAGGTCCTGAACGGAGACTCTATCGATTGATTCGACGATAGACCTCGTCAAGAATAGCCGCTGCGCTCATGTAGGTCGGAGCCTGTCGACGCTCTTCAACTTGGGAAAACATCTTGCGGGGGATTTTTGACCAAGTATCCCCCCGAAGAAAATAGTCCACATTCGTGTTGGCCTTTATCGCAGCCCAAGCCTTATCAGCGTGGCCCCTCAACATACCACAGGCTTCCTCCGCTGAAATCGGCGGTGCGGACCGAAACACCCCAAACAAATTACCTCCATCTCCAATCTCCCCACATTCCACGGCTTGGAGTCCCGCCATCGCAGCGGTGGCTTTCAAGGATTCCACGGTAAAGCCGTTAAGGTGTCCTTTGTGCCACTTGTGAGAAAACTTCATCCCTCGATACAGAATATTGGGAACCTCGATGACGAATATGCCTCTGGCATCCAGCATGGAGCGAAGTCTCAAGAGATCTTGCACGGGAAACTCAAGATGTTCCAGGACATGAAAAAGCGTAATCAAACCAAACGGCTCCTCCACCGGAGGAAGTTCCGAAAAAGTACAATTTGTGACATTCAATCCCAGAGTGGAATTGGCATGCGCCGCATAGCCCACATGAGGCTCGATGCCACGGGCACTATGCCCCAGTTTTTGCATTAAATACACGAACTCGCCACTGCTCGCACCGGCGTCCAACGTCCGCAACGGTTCAGAAAGTCCGAATTCCGTTTCCAAATGAATCCTGATCCGGGTGTGACGGTCCAGCGCGCAGCGTCCCGCCCTGAGCACATGGCGATTCTGCGGTTTAAACGAACCCTTATACCATTTATTTAGTTAGAATTGCAAAACCGGTTCCGGAAAAAACGTTTGCTTGAGATAAGATCCACCCGCCACCAATCAACGAATAAACATTGCGCGCGTCCTCCCAATATTTTTCCAGTAAGGCGGTTTGTGCTTTCTGTAG
>CANJPY010000050.1 GCA_947476255.1 Chthoniobacteraceae bacterium
CGCAAGACCACATTACCGGCCCCCGTAAGCGTCACCGTACCACCAACCACCGTCGCGGGGCCGCTTGCCACGGAGAAGCTCACAGGCAGCCCAGAGCTTGCTGCGGCAGTGACACTGAAGGGCGATGCCGGGAACGTTTTTGAAGACAGCGTCCCGAACACGATGGTCTGCGACGCCATATTAACCGCGAAGGAACGCTCCACAGAGTCCGCCGGCAAAAAGTCGCCATTTCCTGTCTGCGTTGCACGCAAGACCACATTACCGGCCCCCGTAAGCGTCACCGTACCACCAACCACCGTCGCGGGGCCGCTTGCCACGGAGAAGCTCACAGGCAGCCCAGAGCTTGCTGCAGCCGTGACATTGAAGGGCGACGACGAAAATGTCTTCGTGTAGAGGGTGCCAAAGGTGAGCGTTTGAGCGGCCTTGGCAACGACAAAAGACCGCTCTACGGCTTCAGTTGGCAAATAATTGACGCTGCCGGATTGCGTGGCTCTCAACGTCACGGTGCCCGCCCCTGTCAACGTGAGTGTCGCCCCGTTCAACAAAGCCGGTCCGGAAACCACAGAATAGGTGACAGGAAGCTTGGAGCTCGAGGCCGCGGTCAGATTGAGAGGCTCACCCAAGTAGGTCTGGGAGCGTAATTCCTCAAAGGCCAAAGTCTGAGAGGCCTTCCCGACAAGCACGGTACCATCCACAGGAACCGCCGCAGCGTAATTGTCGTTCCCGTCTTGAGACACACGGAACGCCACCGTGCCTGCACCCGTGAGAGTCACCGTTCCTCCGTCCAATAGCGCGGGGCCACTGAGCAGGCTAAAACTCACCGGCAGGGAGGAGGAAGCTTCTGCGGACAAATTAAACGGCCCATCAACAAGGAACGTTTTGGCTTCAATCGATCCCACCGTAATTGTCTGCGCCGCTTTTGAGACGAAGAGCACTTGGTCGACAGCTGTGGAAGCACTGTAATTCGTGCTGCCGAATTGGGTCGCGCGGATCGTAATGGTACCGGCTCCCAAAATGCTCAGCGTCCCGCCATTCAGAGTCCCAGGGCCGCTCAGAATTGAGAAAGAAACGGGCAATTCCGATGTTGCAGACGCGCTCAAGGAGAGCGGTCCATTTAAAAAGGTTTGAGCTGCCAAAGTGCCGAAATTAATCACCTGCGGCGCTGGATTGACGATAAAGCTACCCACCACAGGATCCGCTGGGAGATAAAGGGCAGAGCCGGACTGTTCCGCAAGAACTGTGACGGTGCCCGCGCCCAAGAGGGTCACGGTTCCCTCGGAAATAGTGGCCGGACCACTGGAGATGGAAAGAACGGGCGTTAGGCCGGAGGACGCCGAGGCGCTCACGGTGAACGGAGCATCGAGGTATTTCTTTGCCGAGAGTGTCCCAATCGTGAGGGTTTGCAGAGCCTTGCCGATGCTTAACTGGAGCGTTCCTGTGGCGAGACCACCTTCATTTTCTGCCCCCACAAGCACTTGCAAATTATTGACGCCGGTTGGAGTTCCGGAAATCACCCCGGAGAGGCCGTCCAGAACCAACCCGAAGGGAAGGCCCGAAACCGTGAAACGCGTCGGAGTTCCGCTTGCAGTGATTTGATACGAGAAGGGACTGAGCGCACGGGAGGTGACGGAAAGCGTCCCTCCGAGCACAGGCAAGGCAGTGGCGATGCCGGCATCCACGCGCACATATCCCCGCAACTGGGCCTGTTCTCCATCCACTGTGAGCACAGAAACATCCTGATGAACAGCGGAATAAGGCTGCACGGACAACAGTCCCTCGGTCGTCAGTGTCACTCCACCGGCATCTGGACCCGCGGAAGTATTCGCTGCAATTTCAGTTGCGTTTAAGGCGCGATTCCACAACCGGACCTCCGCAAACGTCGCTTTGGCAGTCGCATCCAGCGTGCTCAAAGAGCGTCCAAGCAAGAACACTCCGTCTGAGATTTCTGAGAGTGCGTGGTTTGCGAGCGAGGAGGAAGCGAGGAGCGCACCGTCGCGGTACCAGCGTAATTGAGCGTTGGCAGAGTCCCAAACCAAAGCCCAGTGGTAGAGACGTCCCACGTTCGTCTCGAGGGCCGTTGCAGAGAAGACATCGCCGCCGAAGGCCGTGCTCAAGACTGGGCGAGTCGCATCGGTTCCCTTGGTGAACGTGGCGGCAAGGATGTTGGCGAGCGAAGTTCCATTGCTAAAGCTAAAAAGACCCGCACCGGAGGTGATGTCGTCCAGCGAGGCCCAAGCCTCCAGCGTCATGTTATTCAAACCACCGAGCAGGCCCGCGGGCAGTTGGATATAGGTCGAGGTCGCAGCACTGGACGAACCGCCAGTGAGAGAAACGCTGCCCGCGGCAAGCGTCGCGTTTTGAAGGCTGCCTGCGCTTAGAAACGGCGTTACGAGCGCACCATGAGCCGAGCCCACAGAGTCACGCAAAACGGTGCCGCCTTTTTCATTGAAGGACCAGCGGTGAAGGAGAGCTGGGCCAAATTGTAAATCACTGGATTCCAGCGCCCACTGTGCGGCGGGACGCCCTTCTGGCAACTGCTGATTTAGATTCAGGCCCCCCACCCCGAGGGTGCCGGTGTTGAGCGTCAGTTGGGTCTCAAAATCATAGAGCTCCAACTGTACCTTGGCATACACTGGGTTTGTGCCTGCCACCTGCGCTTGAACGTAGAGGCCGAGGGAGCGCGGCCCCCCATTGGTGGAGGCGGGGGCGCTCAGGGCAAGTGTTCCCGCGGCACTGAGCACCACGCCTTGGGGTACATTCTGCCCACCAAGGAACGACCATAGAGGACTCCCGAGACGGGTATCGCCAGATATCAACCCATTCAGGTCGACGCTCAAATCAGACACTGAGCCAATGATAACCGGCACGCTTGTGGTGAGAGCCAAGGTAGATGGGACAGAGACTTGTAGAATCGCAGGACCTGCGTCTCTGCTGCCATAATTATCGGTCACGACAGCCAGATAAACCCCCGAGTCTCCAAAGGACGCCGAGTCGATGCTGTAGGTGGACTGGTTGGCACCTTCGATAAGCACCCCGCCTTTTTTCCAAGCGTACGTCAGATTCCCATTCCCAGTGGCGCCAACGGAGAACGAAACTGGATCTCCAAGCTGCACATTCGCTCCAAGCGGGGCTTCTGTGATCACTGGGCGCCAATCAAGTCTAGTTGAAACCACCGCTGAATTTCGCCGACTGACGCCCCCCTCAACGACACGGTCAAAGACGCTCGGATGAAACCCTAGGACAGACTCCACAAACCAAGAGAGACCATCGGCGTCTGAATCCGTTTGAAGGTTTACAGCGAGTCCCCCGGTGAAGAAGATTTCTTTCCAGTCAAGAATTCCATCGAGGTCCGCGTCCAAGGTATCCGAAACGAAGCGCGCAACAGCCGTGGTGTCACGCAGCAGAACTATCGTGGCGGCGCCTGCGGAAGCGCCAGTCGTGTCCAAAGCCCGATCTCCGTTGACTTCCCAGCCTGCAAACCGATAGCCACTAAAATTAACTCCGTATAAGTCTTGCGTGGTTATGGTAGACCCAACTGCAGCCCATTTCACGCTGTCGTTGATAAGACCACGAGGATTACTTTTCACCGTGAGCGCCGGGAACCCTGCGAGATTGAAATCAAGAACCGCAGTGACACGGCGAGCGACCCCGCCCTCAACGACCGAGTCAAACGCCATACTGGAGAACCCGAGCAACTGTTCTGCGGCGACATTGAGGCCGTCCAAATCTGGGTCGGAGGTCGCATTGAAGGCCAAGGTGCCAAAGTTGAACCACTCGTACCAATCCACGAGACCATCCAAATCGAGATCTACCGAGGAACTGACATATTTGGCGACGAGTGTTGCGGCTGCGGAAACCGTTACCGTTGCGGGCTGGTTTTTGAGACTGGAATCCAAGCGGGCTCCGTCCCTGTACCATCCCGTGAATTTGTATCCATAAAGGGATTCAGTGACGACGGGCAGTTGGATTTGTGAAACACCCGACGTGAACAGGGTCAACGGAGTGACTATATTCGCCGGATCGCTGGTCACGACCACCGGATAGAACTCACTCGAAAGACTCAGGCCGACCACACCGCTAGTGCGACGTGCGATGCCGCCCTCAATGACTTGATCAAACAAAGCAGGGTCGAAACCCAGAATGTTTTCCACAAGAACATTCAGTCCATCTAGATCTACATCAGAACCATTGCTTTGGGTGAGGTCGCCGAAAAAGTCGAGTTCCAAGGAATCCAGAATCTTATCGTTGTCCAGATCGAGATTTGAAGCCACATAGACGGCAGTAAGCGTGGCGTTTCCTGTCGCCGTAAAAGTCGCGGGATTGAGAGAGCGCCCAGCAACATCTGCCAGACGCACGCCGTTGAGCCTCCAATAGGCAAAGCGGTAGGAACCTGAGTTCCAGGCCGCGAGAGAGGAAGTGTAGGTTGAGCCCGCGGATCCGAGTGCGGTTTTTGCAATCAAGCCAGAGGGTTCAGACGTCTCAGTGATCGTGACAGAGCTGCCGTTCACGTAATTGCCGGGTTGAATAGTCAGGCGCACCTGTGCCGATCCCACACCCACATCGTTCCTTGCCCCCACTTTTACGGAGTACGTCCCGGCAGTCATTGGAATGCCGTAAATGGAACCCGACGCGATTGAAACGCTCAGTCCGAGAGGCAGTCCCGCGGCGGTGAAAGAACTGGGCGACGTGTCTCCGATAATCTGGTAGGAGAAGGGGTCACCGACTCTGCCCGAGACGCTCAGCGTGCTGGTAATGAGAGGAACGGGCGTTCCTACGGTGATGGGAATGGTCGCTGTTCCAGTACCTGTGATGTTTGTGGCACTGACAGTCACTGAACTTGCGCCGGTGCCCTGAGGAGAGCCAGAAATGGATCCCGTTAAGACATTGAGTGAAAGCCCTTCCGGCAGGCCGCTCGCGGCATAGGAGGTCGGACTGCTCGAGGCCAGGATTTGATAATTGAAAGAGCGTCCCATTAAACCGGTGAGGGCCAGAGGCGCGTCAATCACAGGCACTGAGGGAAGGACCGTGAGATATAACGTTCCGGTGCCAGGACCAGTGCTGTTGTTGGCCCGCAGCGCAAGGGTGCTTTGGCCCACGGTTGTGGGGATACCGGTCAATTTTCCGGCGGTCGTGTCAAAGGTCAACCCATTGGGGACAGGCGAAAGCCCAAAGCTGGAGGGCGCATTGGTTCCGGTGATCTGGTACGTAAACGTGGACCCTTGAATCGCGGTGGCAGTCCCCGCACTCGTAATCGCCGGAGGCGGCACCAAAACAGAAAGTTGCAGGAGTTTGGAACTTTCACCATCCGAGTTTCCGACCCCGATGGTGACCGGATAAACACCCAGCGCCTGCGCTGTGCCGCTAATGACACCCGAGGATGTATCAACGCGCAAGCCTTCTGGCAGGGCACTCGCGAAGTAACGCGAGGGAGTACGAATGCCAGTGATTGTGTAGGAGAAGGATTGTCCTGCGATGGCTGCCGCAGTCAACGTGCTGCTCACTTCTGGCAAATACACCAACGTTGCGGGCGCACTCACAGCGCTGAGGGTTCCCGCGCTGACGCGCACTGAATAAGTGCCCAAAGTCACAAGCGAGGAAGAACCCACGGACAGGATGGAACTCGTAGCGCCCTCGATGGCGGTTTGCCCCTGATACCATTGATAAGACAAAGGCGTGGAGCTTTGTGTTTCCACCGAGAAGCTGAAGCTGCCTCCCGGCAAAACAGCCATAGAAACGGGTTGTGAGAGTATGCTGACCACACTCAACTGCCCCGCAGGCACTTTGACCAATTGCTCCCCCGCTGTCACCCACGCTTCATAGTTTCCTTCGTGCGCCGCACTCAAAGACGGGATGACATAACTCGAGGACGAGCCTCCCGAAAGAATGGGCAGTCCATTCTGATACCACCGCACCGAGGCTCCCGAAGGGACTTCAGTGAGCGCGAGCGAAACGGATCCTCCCGACAGAAACACGTTTTGGTTCGGAGAGCGCTGCACAAACGGCGCGAGCACCAAGGAGAGAGACTCGGCGTCCCATTGGAGCCTTGAATCCCAGTTTCCAAAGCTGGAACTTGAAAGCGTCAGGGCCGATGCATCCACGGATGCGGAGCCAGAGAAGCTCAAGAGAGGATAGACTCCGATCGAGGGTCTGGTCACTCCGGTGATGAGTTCCAAGGAAATGGTATTCGTTCCCGAGGCAAACAGCCCGTTGGAGTTTGTGACACGCAGGAAGTCGCTGTTCATTGAACTGCCTATGCGATAGTTGAGGCTCGCTCCACCCGTGAGACGCAAGCTGCCGATACTGAGCGTTCCCAATTGAGCCGTTGTTCCCGGAGCCACGGCCGCTCCATTGGAAAGTGAAGCTGTTCCGAAAATGGCACCGTTGCCTCTGAGCAAGGTGTTCACGCCCGACAGGGTCACGGGAGAAGCGAGAATTGAACCCGTGAGCACCAAGGTACCGCCGGCAATTGTCGTGGTCCCTGAGTAGCTATTCAAGCCCGACAGCGTCAGCGTGGAAGAACCACTCTGCACAAGCGATCCAGCGCCGCTGAGTGCCCCGGAGAGAGAGGATGCTGAGGAACCACTGATCACCAGGGAACCACCGCTGAGAAGGTTCACGTCTCCTGCTCCGTTGACGGAAGCGACACTTTGAACGCCGGAGATGTTGAGCGTGCCACCACTATTCAAAGTGAGAGGCATTGTGCTGGAAACGGCCCGTCCCCCTGCAAGGGTGAGCGAACCGCCAGAGACAGTGACCGGTCCCGAGAACGTGTTTATGCCGGATAAAGTCAGAGCTCCAACACCGCTTTTCGTGAGGGCGTAATTTCCAGAAATAGAGCCGCTGAGAATGACGGGGCTAGCCAGCGTGAAGGTCGTCGCAGAGGTCAATCGCAAAGACGATGTCATCTCTTCCACCGTATTGGCAGACTGCGTTCCCAGAGCCACACTGCCGCCCAAATTAGAAATGGAGAAAGAGAGCGTTCCAGACACCGAACCGGTGGTATTTCCCACGGAAATAACGGCGACGGAATCACCAGCAGCGAGCGGGACTCCCGAGATCACCCCTGTTGTTGCGTGAATGCTCAATCCGGAAGGTAATCCAGAGGCGCTGAACTGTGAGGGACTGTTGGTTGCTGAAACTTGGTAGGCGTAGTTGATTCCCAAATAACCCGCAGAGGCCGCTGAAGAGTTGATGACCGGAACCGGAATCAAAACAGCCAGATCCAGATTCCCCGCAGCCACAGCTCCCTCGGCATCCGTGGCGGTTAACAAAATGTTGGAGACACCGATGGAAGTGGGGATACCCGAAATCGTTCCGGTCGCGGCTGAGAAGGACAAGCCAGCGGGCAAATTGGAGGCAGACAAGGAAACAGGGCTTCCGTCTGTCTGGAGCTGGTAGGAGAAAGCCGTTCCAACCACCACTGAAGCGGAAAGCGGGCTTATAATCTGCAGCGGCTGGGGCGTGACCACGATTTTGTGATACTGGAGGAGGGCGTTGCCACTCGCATCGGATCCGGTGCGCTGTACATAGACAGAAGCAGCGCTGTCGTAACGTGCAGGGCTCATTGAAAGTTTGCCATCACTGGAGAGCGACACCCAAGATGTGGTGAGGTCTACAGTGCCACCATTCAAGGAAGAGTGGAGCGGGAGAATCTGCGGATTCACCAGGGACCACGTCGAGGGAATCCCTTTGGCGATGGTATTGCCGGAATAGTTTGCGACGAAGAGATTTCCAGAAGAGTCGAGGGCGATTCCCATAGTCAGGGAGAAACGTGCACTGACTCCCACCCCCTCTACACCTCCGGGATTACCAGCGCTGCCCCCGATCGTACTCACCACACCGGCAGTCGATATTTTGCGGATCGTATGATTGTCGCCGTCCGCCACGTAAACGTTCCCCGAGGGATCAACGGCCAGACCTCGAGGGTGCAGGAACTTCGACGTGCCCACATTTCCATCGGAAGAGCCCGACTGGTCTGCGACACCCGCAATGGTTGACACGACACCTTGCGTGGAAATTTTACGGATGGTGTTCGCCGAATAATCCGAGACGAACAGGTTCCCAGTGGCGTCCGCAGCGATGAACACAGGAGTCCTAAACCGAGCGGAAGCAGAGGCTCCATCATTGGTGCCAGAGGATCCCGGGACGCCCGCGACTGTGGAAACGACGCCCGCCGGGGTGATTTTACGGATCACATAATTTCCAGCATCGACCACGTAAATATTATCAGCGGCATCGCTGGTTAAGCCGTAGATCGTGCTGAAGCGCGCAGCCGCACCCGTGCCATCGCTATAACCGCTGGCTCCGTAGGCGCCCGCAAAGGTGGACACAACGTTGTTGGGGGTGACCTTCCGGATCATCACGGAATCCACAAAAAAGACATTCCCGGAACTATCCACCGTAATGCCTTCGGGACTGCCCACGCGCGAGTTCCCTAGAGAACCATCCGCGTATCCTGGTGAACCCACGACCCCGGCAATGGTCGTGACCGAGCCTCCAGAGGTGATTTTCCGAATGGCATTGTTACTACGGTCCGTGACATAGAGATTGCCGGCAGCGTCAACGGCGAGCCCTGCCGGGGAATTAAACCGCGCCGCCGAGCCAGTGCCATTCGTGCCCCCTGAATAAGGATAGGTTCCTGCGAACGTGGACCAATTGAACTGGCCGTTCATGACCGGCAAACCCGACAACTGCCCTAGGTTGACGACGGTGGGCGCGGGAAGGCCTGTCACGGGATGTGCCTCTCCCGAGCCTGTGAGACTGACAACATTGATTGTCACCCCCCCCTGCAGCGTGTTCCCCAAAACGTCCGTTGCACTGACCACAACCCGTTGCTGCAGCGCTTTCCCTTGTGCGACGGACAGGACGCCCTGATCCGAAAGAGTCACGTCTGAACCTGCCGAAGTGCCGGAGGCCAGACTCCATGTAATCCCAGTGCCGGTGCCGGAAGGCAGGGTCACATTGGAGACGAACAAATTATCAATGCTGTGTTTGTTGTTGCTCCCACCGCAGCGGGCCGCAAATGCAAATTTCCAATCCGATTTATTTGCGCTCCCGTACTGGCTTCCCAAATCAAAGCTGTCCACCACACTGGTGCCGCCCACGGAAATGGAAAGTTTGTTGGCGGAGTCGACCTTGATGAGAACACGCTTGTAAGCATCACCTACCAGCGTGACTTGGGAGGTTTTGACAAGCGTGCCGTTCCATCTGACCTCCACTCTTTGTATGTCATATTCGATGAGGGAGACCACCAACCCATTCTGGGTCATCCCGTTTTCATTCCCATCGGGTGAATTGATCATCCCATAATTAAAGCTGGTGCCATCGGCGCCATCACCATCTGCGACGCGATAATCAAACTGCGCCGAAAAAACCGTGGGGTTGGCCGCGAGCCGGTTGAAGATCAGATAGCCGGTTTGATTACTTGCTGCCGGAGTGAGAATGCATTGCCCGTTGGCCACACTGGCGCTGCCGTAAAGCGTCGCATTCGCCGGCGGTGCAGAAAAGTCCGTAGAGATATAAGTCACTGCAGCGACGCCCCCGGATTGGGTCGGCGCGAACGCGCTCGGCGAAACCAAGTTTGGGAGAATGATGGATCCGCCCCCAAGAATACCCGTGTCAGCCACAAGCGAAGTTCCGAACGCAAGCACCTCCACCGCAATTTTGGCGGCAAGCCTCTGCCCCGTCGCGTCTGTCACCACCACCCACACGTCTTTAGTGCCCGCAGTCTCGGTGGCAGGCGCCGCTGCGCTCAACACTCCGGCGGAGCTCACGGTTATCCACGAGGGCAACGACTGCCCGGCGAGCAGACTCCACGTTTTTGTTCCACTCAAGGAATTCGTGGAGGGAAGAAGCAGATTGAGGTCCTGCGTCGCACTGGCTCCGAGGATGTTCCACAAACTGCCTGAAAACGCCTGCGTGGGAAAGGTCACGGCCAGAACCGCAGGGGCAGAGGTGACGGAACCATAGACATTCGACGCCACGACAGTAAACGAACCTGCATCCAACAATCTCACGGGAGACAAAGTGAGGGCTGCACTGGTTCCCCCAGAAACTGCAACTCCATCCTTGTACCACTGGTAGGACACGGTTCCCGCTCCTACGCTGGAAGCACTGAAGGAAAAGGTGTCTCCAAGACCCGCGGAGGAGCTTGCCGGACTCTGCACCAATCTGGGCGCCCATTGGGTCACCAGTGAGACTGCGGACGAGATGCGACGACTGACGCCGCCTTCAACGACGACGTCATAGACGACGGGGCTATATCCCAGAAGGTTTTCTACCGCCATTGTAACCCCATCCGAATCCAAGTCTGAGCTCCCATTGAAACTCAAATCACCCGTATAAATGTATTCGTAAACGTCGACCAACCTGTCCAAGTCCACATCTGCGGTGGAGGAGAGATACTTTGCAATCGCGACACGATCCAGATTTGCGAGCTCGATGTTCGCCTTCCCAGCAGACGCGCCCGTGGAATCCACAACACGCTTCCCGTCCACCCACCAGCCCACAAAAGTATACCCACTCGAGGTGTTGTTCCAAAGATCCTGCGTCGTGACAACCGATCCGGGCGCAGCCCATTTGACGGAGTCTTCGATCAAGCCCCGCGGTGAACTCTGAATGGTCAGGGACGGATAACCAGCGAGACTCATGCTCACGACTTTGGAAACACGACGAGCCACCCCTCCCTCAACGACATTATCGAAAAGCGAGGGACTAAAACCAAACAAAGCCTCCGTCGCAACCCCCAGCCCATCCGCATCCGGGTCGGATTGCGCAGTTTTGGACAGATCAGAAAAGTTAAAGAGTTCATACCAGTCGGCGAGGGTGTCTGCGTCAGAGTCCAGAGTTTGCAGGGTGTAGATTGCGGTGACCGTGGAGGCGCTGGGGAGGGCTATCGAGGCGGGTTGCTTGGCCAAGGCGGAATCCTGGCGAACCCCTCCCACATACCAGCCTGTGAAGCGATAGGAACCAATGGTTTCGGAAACAACAGGCAGCGTGAAAATGACATTTGGAGCCACAGAGACGGCGGTGGGTGTGACCAAACCTGCTGGGGAACTGTTGACCGTGACATTAAAATACGTGGGATCAAAAACCAATGCCGTCACGGGAGTGGTACGTCTGGCGATCCCGCCTTCGATGACGGTGTCGAAGAGGCCGGGATCGTAGCCAAGGAGAAACTCCAGTTGGTTTGAAAAAGAGTCTCCATCCGAGTCTGTGAGTGCTCCCTGCGCGAGGTTGCCGAAAAACTCTGTTTCAAAAGCGTCGCGCAAGCCATCCCCGTCCGTGTCGGCGGTAGTGAGGACATACTCTGCGGTGAGGGAGGCATTTCCCGTGACTGTCAATGTCGCAGGGTTTTGCGCGCGACCGGCCACGTCGACGAGGCGCGTTCCGTTCAGTTTCCAGCCGGTGAAAGAATAGTTGCCAGAGGTCGTGGAAGCGGTACTCGAGGTGTAAACACTCCCCACGGTGGTGCCCGCAGTCTTGCTTAAAATGCCACTGGGGGTTGAAGTTTCCGTGACCGTCGCGGAGAGTCCTGCGGAAGCCGAGGAAACGGCGACTGTAATCACAAGGTTGGCCGTGCCAGTGCCTGCCGCGTTCTTGGCCCTGAGGGTGACGGGATAGACTCCGGCGGTTTTGGGGAAGCCTGAGATCAGCCCAGTGGCCGAGAAAAGACCGAGGCCCGCTGGTAACCCTGTGGCGCTATAAGACGAGGGACTTTCGTCGGCCACAATCTGGTAGGAAAAAGCCGCTCCCACTTGGCCGGACGCTTGCGTGCCGCTGCTAATGACCGGAGGCGGCGAGCCTAGGCTCACCGAAACCTGGGCGCTCCCTGTGCCCCCGGAGTTGGTGGCCTGGACCGTAAACGTTTTAGTTCCCTCTGTGGCAAAACTTCCGCTCACGACACCGGTGGAGGTGTTGACAGAAAGTCCCTGAGGGAGATTCACCGCAGAGAAGGAAGTCGGGTTTGAGGACCCCGTGATTTGGTAACTGAATGACCGTCTCGCAGCCGCCGCGGTAGAAAGCGTACTTGTGATCACCGGGGTCGGCGGAAGGATCGTGAGCGTGACGGCGGCGCTTCCGGATCCCCCGCGGTTTGTCGCCGAGACGACTAAGAGGGCATACCCTTCTTGGGCTGGCGCGCCAGAGATGACACCAGTGGTTGGGCTGTAAGTGAGGCCCTGGGGAAGCCCCGCTGCGGAGAACGAAGTTGGCGAACTTGAGCCGGCGATCTGGTAGCTAAAATTGACCCCGGCCTGGGCCGTCGCCTGGGTTCCACTGGTGATCACGGGAGCCGCCGGCAAAATATCCATGACCAAGGGAGCATCAACCGCAGCTCCCGTGACGCTGGCGCGAAGAGTGACCGTGAAAGTCCCGGAAACCAAAGGAGAGCCTGTGAGCGAACCGCTGCTCGTACTCACAGCCAAGCCTGAGGGTAAATTCAGGGCGCCATAAGAGTCAGGGAGACCATCCGTCGTCATCTGGTAGCGGAAGGGCTGCCCTACTTGAGCGCTCGCTGTGGATGCACTGTTGATGGCCAGTAAACGCGGAGTGGCAACCACCTTGAGGATCCGTAATTGGACTTGGTTCTGGGCGTTTAACCCGGCTTCCTGCAGATAAAACGCCTCCGGTGAATCCGTGTATGTAGGCTTCAGGCTGAGCGTTCCAGCCTGTGTGAGAGTGACCCAGGACGGTAATGCCTGCCCGCTCACCGGACTCCATTCACGCCCCAGAGCGAAGGGCGTCTGAGAGATCCCAGACTGCGTATCTAATTGCACAGACAATGGGACGGCCAACCCCTTCACCACAGACACCTCAAGGGTTCCGGACACCACCACCGTATTGAGCGAAAACGCTCCATAATTCACACTCCCGCCCGAGACCGTCTGAGTGAGATAGCGATCGGTACTGGCGGACGTGCCTAGTGGCGGAGCCGCGGTGAGGATACCGGCAGACGAGAGCGAGAGCCAGGTGGGGACAATCTGCCCCGGTAAAAAGGACCAAGCCTGACTCTGAGAGGAACCTTGGGAGAGAAGAGTCGCCAAGTTGTAGGTCGGATTGGACTGCCCCGCGGCTGCTACGAAAGGTCCGCCCGAAAACGCCGGGGAAACAAGATCCAGCCGAAGTCCCCCCACCCTGCGTGTTCCCGAGCCACTATTCACCTCAAGATACACCATCCGACCCATGGCGGCTGTGGCCGTTGAGGTAATGGACAGTGTTCCCGACGAGGAGAGCGTCAAGCCGTCCAGCGCGGTCGCTAACTGCCCAGTCGCAGGCGACCAAATCTGGGTCGCGGCGAAATCGGCGAGCGACTGGCTCAAATCGATGGCAAAAGAATGGGTCTCAGACAGGAGCGAAAGATCCGCGAGAATGGTATTCATGAACTTGACGGGTTCGCAGACCACTCTGATGATTTTTAATGTCGCACCTACAGATGTGCCCGGGGCCACGTTTCCCGTCTGCCCTGGGTTGCCGGTCTGCCCTGGGTTGCCTGCGGTTGCCGTCGATGTCTGCTGAAAGACAAGGGTGATCCGCTCGTCCACGGAAGTCGGCTTCAAGAGGAACTGCCCGGCTTCAGTAACAGTAATCCAGTCGGGTTTTGCCACATCCTGAAGTAATGTCCAACGACGGTCGGCAGTCTCGCCGAGAAGCGGGATTCCCGGGTACGTATTCAAATCAATGGCCATGCCCTCGGACAAGGCCACATCCGCAAACAGGGTTGCGGTGAAAGCGAGCGTGTTGACGGTCACCAGTCCATAGGACGTCACTCCGGCGGTTTCGCCCGAGACTTGGACCACAAATACCTGCGAAGAGGACGGCTCATTCGCGGGTGGTTGCGCCGTAAGCGTGCCGGATTCACTCAGCATGATCCAACTCGGGATTTCATGCCCGGGCGCGAACGTCCAGAGTCCTTTCTCTGCATTAGCGGCTCCCGGGCGCAGGCTCTTAAGATCCAGAGTACCAGCGGCGGCCTCTCCGGGATTCACGCTTAACATTCCTGTGAAAGAAGAGGTGACAGAACGCGCGGTCACCGCACCTACCATCTGATTACCAAATTCATCGGTGGCAACGACCTCCATCACATCTTCACCAAGTGCAGCCCCTTCCAGAGAAAGGGTTCCCAGAGCTGAAAGCGTGGCTGTCAACGGCTGGGACGCGTTGGTGCGTGTGGCGCGCTTGGACCAAGTCACATTACCGGTCAGTGTGTTTGAATCAGCAAGGAAAGAATTGAGATCCAGCATTCCCCCGCCGCGGCGTGCTTGATCCGTTGTAAAGGTGGCACCGAACGAAACGGGCGACACCGTGAGGCGCATCTTTGTGATGCTGGGTTTCGCCGCTTTGTTCTCGAGCGCGTACAAATAAACGTTGAAACTGCTGGCCGGCGTCGTGGGTGCCGCAATCAGAGTTCCACTCTGATTCAAAGTCAGCCACGACGGGAGTGTCTGCCCGGGCACAAGAGACCACTGGACGTCTGCATTGATGCCGAGAGCCTGATATTCAGGAAGCTGAGAGAGGATTATACCGGTTGTAACACCCGACCCAACGAGGGCCGTCGCCCGGGCTGCGAGATCAATGTTGACGATGGAAACGTCCACCCTGCCTTTGGCGGAGGCCGCAGTTCCCTGAACGGCGCCTTCCGCGAGCACATACACTGGTTGTGCCTGCTGCGTTGATTCCTTGGAAAATGTAAGCGTTCCCGTGGAGGTCACTGTCCCTGATGCCGAAAGCCGACTCCACGTCGGGTTCTGTCCGATCCCGGCAGTACTGGCCAACAAGCGGTTCAGGTCCAGCGCTGGATCCGCAGTCATCGCTGTATCGCCGAAAAACGTGGTGTGGAAAGCGAGGACGTCAACCAAGACCGTCCCAGTCTTTGTGGTGCCTCCCTCGCTGGCTTCGACATACACGCGGTAAGTTCCCGACGCCACGCTGGAAGTCGGCCAAAGGCTGAGGGAACCCGACGTCGAGAGTTGCATCCATGGGTTGTAGACGCCCGAAAAATACCCATCGCTCAGATTCGAGGTGGCCCAAGGCTTCGCCAAAGCCTGGTTCGCAGTGAACTTCCACAGGGAGTTCGGGCCGCCAGCTTGGGGCACAACCGACCCCAGAGAAAGACGCGTCGCCTCAGATTGACCTGCAACGACTTCCACGGACCTCGAGAACTGCGTATAGACGACGGAAAAGGACACCCCGACATTCAACTGCTGAGTGTCATTGGTCGCCTGCACCAAAAGAATCCCCTCTGAAACGCCTGCCTCGTGAGTCAAAATCCCCTCAGGAGTGAGGGTCCATCCGCTCAACGTGTCTGGATTTTGGCCGTCCAAAAAGCTCCAGACCAGGGCGCCCGAACCGCTGGATCCCGAGGGAAGAAGCGTATTCAGGTTGAGGGGAACCTTTTCATTGGCGTCCCAAACCACCGGAGAAGCAACGTGCACCTTGTCCCAAAGCACTTTCAGGGTCTGGACGTAAGGCGCTCCACTCCCGGGAGCGACACCCGTAAAGTCGACATAAATCGGAACCACTCCGGATTGTGCGCCTGCGGCGGAAGCCGAAAAAACAAGCGAACCGGCTTGGAAAAAGGAAACACCGACGGACGGCTCCACGAAACCTGAGCTCAGGGCCCAGGAACGGGTCCACCCCGGGTACTGCATGTACGAAAGCGCATTGAGGTCCAATGTTTTAGAAGTACCGCTTCCGAGAACCGTATAAAATGGCACCAGCGTGGGATACGCCGCCCTTAGTTTAAAGCTGCCAATCACGGATCCAGTCCCCTGGGTCGCACGCACGAAAATATTTTTGCCCTCCATCTGATTGATCGCCTCGGGCCCGACCTCCAAAGTGCCGTCGTCCTGCAGCGTCACTCCCTGAGTCACCCAGTCCTGCTGCCCAGAGACAAGAGAAAGACTGTCGAAAGTTGCAAACTGGGGGAGTTGACTTGTGAGGAAAGTCGCCACGTCGAAGGAAAGCGCCGTCTCATCCCCACCCATGAGCAAACCGTCCGCGAAAAACGAGCCTCCGAAGGAGCTCGGGCCGACAGTCACTTGGGAGGTGGTTAGGCTGGTTGTGCCGTTGTCCGTGACTTTCTGATCCAGATAAAGCGTCGTGACCTCCGCGCTAGTATCGGGCGTGAGCACCAACTGGCCGGAAGTTGAGTCTAGGGCGACCCAAGACGGAATCTGCTGCCCACTCGTCCAAGCCCAAGACCGCGTGGCATCCGTTCCATTCAAAGCCATATTTGGCAGCGCCTTCGCATTCACGGACGTCCCACCAGAGGTACCCACGGGAGCGGCGAGCGTTGCTCCAGGTCCCAGCCAGAGGGCATTCACCATGACTTTCCCCAAGACGGTATTCGTCCCTGAAACAGCCTTCACAAGCACCTCCCCGCGCACCTGCGAGTACTGCGGCACCTGCAGAATCCCCGCTGGAGAGAGGTTCATGTAACCAGGGAGTGGAGTCCCGACAGGGTTGGCGAACGACCATGTCCAACCCGAGTTGACATTGAGTCTGGCGGTATCACGCGCGAACGTCAGCAGATCCAACTGTGAGCCGTCCGAGTGGCCGGCATCTCCAAAAAGCGAAGTGTTGAAGGCCAACAGGTTGACAGTGACTTTCCCGTAAGCTTTGGCCGACGACCCTTGCGCGGTGTCATACACCTCCACAACGTAGTCTTTCATCACTGTGGCGTTGCTGGGCGGCGAGACCGTCGCAATGATCCCAGTCTGGCCGAGGGTGAGCCAACTCGGATTATCCTGCCCCGCGGTAAACGCCCACACACGCGTCCCCGCCGAACCAGGAAGGGAGCCTTGTACACCATTAAGGTCCAGCGAGGAATTGGCAGCCCCAGAGTCCTGGCTCAAAAGCGCGTTGAAGGTGGAGGCAAAACTCGAGACGACCAGATTGACGGAAACCGTTCCACTCAGACGTGTTTTAGCGGCGTCCGTGGTTGTGGCCGCCACGGAGACATTCTGTGTCAACCAACCGTACCCTCTGGGCACGGTGAGAACCCCTGCCGGGGTGATCGAAACGGGCCCGGCGCTTCCGGTGATTGCCCAACTCGAGAGAGCCGTATATCCCGAGGGAAGCTTGGTATTCAGATCCACCGCGTAAGGCGCGCTGGCATCCGGACTCGCCACCAGAGTAATCGTGAAAGGCCCCGGACTGGCGGCCTCCGCCTGCCCGACAGGCAGGCAGAAGAGCGCCAAAAGCGCGAGGACTCCAGCAAGTGCTTGAGGCACTTGATTGCGGATTCTGTGCAGGACTGAGGCTAGTGGAACGAGTTTTGCCACGGCGTTTTATAAACTGGGGGGCATTCTAAAATGCAGAGCCGCCAACCGAGTTTAAGGAGCCAAGTTTACTGCGGAATAATGGTCTACTGAGGTCAGATTGAAGCGTCCGGCACTGGCACGCGTGACTTCCGCGGCGGTCACCGGACGGTAATTCATGAGCTTGTACGCAAAGGCGCGCCCGCGATTGGTCGTGGCTCCCCAATAGTTCCACGTCCACCCACCATCGGCACCTCCGGAGCCTCCAGTGGCGACAGTCGTCGTGGTATCCGGAGTTGAAGCGTCATAGATTGCCGGCGCATTCGCGATGTAATCCAAGCCGGCCTGCGTAAAGACGATCGAGTTGCCGGAAATGGCGATACGCGGGTCCCGATTGGCCAGCAGCCACACCCAGAGGTCGCTCAGTTCCGCCTCGTCGATGGGACGATTACTAATCTTGAGGTCACTGCCGGTGGTCGTCGTCGTATTGCCGGTGGTCGTGGTGCTGAAGTCTCCGGGAATGGTGACAAAATGAACCCCGATTTCAGGCCGGTCATCCTTGGCGAGCACCTCAAAAGACAAGCTGGCGAAACTCAGTCCGGGAAGGTCTTTGGACACATCCCAACTGACGGAGTTCTGCGTGCCTGTTTGAACCCCCGCCCCCAGTACCCCCGTGCTTGAGAGGATTCCAGTCGACGAGGCGGTGTAAGGTGCCCCCTTGCGGACCATGCGTCCAATTCCAAGCTGTCCGTAAGATTCCGCCGCGTACAGGTTACCCGCTCCATCCACGCTCACATTGTAAACCAGACCAACCGTCTTTCCGATCGTGGTCACAACCCCTTCCGAAGTGATCTTCCTGACGAAATTGCCATCGTCCTCCGACACATACAGATTGCCGCCCGCATCTATCGAAAGACCGCGCGGATAATAAAACGTTGCGGCAGTCCCCGTCCCATCAAGGTGGGAATAGGTGCCGCTTCCTGCAAAAGGAGTCACCGTCGCCGTCGCAGATCCGTTCGGTACCACCAATTTCAATATCTTGTGCGCGTAATGATCGGCAACGTAAATCACGCCCTGGGCATCCACCGCGATCCCCAGCAAATTCCTGCCAGTCTGCGCCACCGTTGTGACAGAACCGCTGGATGTCACTTTGCGGACATAACCCGAATCCCATTCGCTGACATAAAGATTGCCATTCGCATCGGCGGCGATACCAAACGGCCCCCTGAATGCGGCATTGGAACCCACGCCGTCCGTGGAATTATAAACGCCCCAAGAGCCAGCCAGCGTCGAAACCACTCCAGAGGGGGTGATCTTCCGGATGACATGCCCGCTCATCTCCGTCACGTAAACATTGCCGCTGCCGTCTGTACAGATCCCGTAAGGATTTTGAAATCTGGCGGTCGCGCCAGTGTCATTCAGGTAGGAGGAACTTCCCGGTCCCCCAGCGAGCAGGGAAACGCTCCCGGACGGGGTGATTTTTCTAACGCAATAGTCAGTGACAACATAAACATTGCCGGCCCCGTCCACCGTGGAACACCGGATGTTGTCTTGAACAGGAATACGACTGTCGATCCTGGTGCTTGGGTCGTACATATCCGACCAAAAGTAAGAACCCGAAGTTGTTGGAGTCCCGCCACCAACGCTCGGAATCACAAGATGCGCCCAGTTTTTGACCCCGTTGAGCCACCCAATCAGAGCCGTTGTCACGGTACCGCTTGTTGTCAGCGAACCGGCAGAGACATTCCCACCGGAGAGCGTGCCTCCGACAAGGGTCCCGTTCACAATGGAGCCACCCGCCAAGACCATGGAGCCGCCGGAGAGCGCCCCTCCAGAGATGACGGGGAGGTCGACCTGATAGGTGATGTTCACCGTCTGACTGCCCGGTTGCTGTAATGCACTGACGATCGTCGGCTGGAGAATCGGCTTCGTGGGCTTGTGGGAGTCAAAACGCATCCTGCGCTCGAAGCGCTCCAGAGACCAAGAGCCGGAATTCACCGTGCTGTAGCGGATCATCCACACGTTACCCGCCGGATCGAAGGAAGCGCCGCGAACATAATTGGCACCATACCCAGAGACGCTGTTGGTGAAATTGACATGCCCAGCGTAGATATTATCGACCCCAATGTCATAATTAAACTGCCGGTCAGAAACCATGGTGCTGGTGTCGAACATGACCCCGCGCAGAGGAGGGCCATCCATCATGCCCACCATCAGCACTCCATCGCGAGACACCGTGAGAGTCGTGTACCATTGGCTCCACCCGGAGACCACGGAAGTGCTCGCCGCCTTGGAGACATATTCACCGGTCACGCTAAACTTCTGCAGGGTTGCATTGTCGTCCAACACAAGCACCTCGTCGAGAGGACTGACAGCCACATGGCGGACCCCGCTCGCGAACTGGCCCGGGAGACTTCCGTAGGCTCCTATTGTTGCCTTGAAAGAGCCATCGGCATTAAAAACCTGCACTCGATAGTTGGAATAATCGGCCACATAGATCAGCCCCTTCGAATTGACAGCGACGGAATGGTAAAAGTCGTTATACGTGCCATTAAACCACCCGTTGGCACTGCTGTTATACCCACTGCCAAATTGCAGCCTCTGCTCACCGGTGGAACTGAAAGCGTACCCTTTCCCGAGCGCTCCATCAAAGCCGTAGATCGTGTCCCCCGAGACACTCGCCGCGAGGCCGGTGATCCGCGTGAAAGCCTTCGGAAACCTCATCACAAAGGCCCCGGAATTGTCGTATTTCTCGATGTACCAATTGTTGCCTGAAGAGTTATAAGCGCCGACGTAAACCCCGTCGACGGTGGCAACAACGCAGCGACGCTCCCCCGAAGGATCAGGCAGAGCGGCGTAGGTGCCCGTGTAATTCCAGACGTCCTGAGGACCGGACCGGAAGGATGTCTGTGCGTTTCCTCGGTCCCCGAAAAGCAGCAACGCGAGGGCGGAGAAGACGATGCGCTGGACTTGAGATTTGATTGTGATCATATTTTCAACGAGGCAGCGGAACGAATTCCGCGGTTTTCGGACTTGGCAACAACACAGTCTTAGCAGGTATTATGCCAAACATCCCCTCTCATGGATAAATCGCCCCAATGCAGATTGACCTGAAAAAAGCTATGTCGAGCCCGGGATACGAACCCGTTTTAACGGCCCACAAAAGCCAATTCCGAAGCAGAGCCGACTGGTGTTGGAGCGATTGAGATACTGCCCTCCCTTTGATAAAATAGATAATTTTTATTAATATTAATGAACCTTCTTAAAACAAAAAATGCTTTTTGCATCCGTTGAAAAAAGAGATTTTACCCCTGTATTTTCTTTGAAGGCGCCGCTCGCAATGTACACTCCGATTACACTGCCGGTGAAACGCTTGTGGACAGCCGTATGCCCTCTGCCCTTAAGTCTGCGCTCCATGAAACAGGCCTTCTCCAGTTTATTCGTGCTCGGAATCGCACTTACACTCCAGGCACAGGTGCCGCTCTGGGATCTGGCCAAGGATAAAATCCCAGTCGAACTCAACCACGGGGCGACGCGCGCCGAAGGCGGCACCGTGACCGTGGGAGGCGAAAGGTACTTCGGCGTGCCGGCGGCTGCTTTCCCCGACCAGAAAACCTTTGCAGTGCAAGTCACCGTTTCGTTTCCGGAAACCGCGGAGGACACGAGCCTGAACATCCTTCTCAAGCAGAGCAAGGACGGCGAAGACACCGGCCTCGGACTGACGTGCATCTACGGCAAGCCCGACTCCTGGAGGGTTTACCGTCCGATCATTAACGGCATGCACATCGGCGGCATCCGCATGAAGTTCCAGCCCAACACCCCCTATACCTTCACCGTTTCCGTCCGCAACGGCAGCGCCGCGTATTATCTGGACGATGTCCCGGGCAGCAAACATTTCACCCTGCTGCTTCCCAACGACGAACCCATGTGGGTGGGCAAAAAGCTCCTGCCCCGTGAAAAGCCCTTCGCCAGCGCGGAAATCAGGGCCTTGAAGGTCTACGGCGCCGACTTCGCCTACACCTCGCCCAAGGAAAAGTTAAGCGCTGAACCGAGGGGAGCCGTTGCCGGCAAAAACTGGATGATCGACGCCCCGACCATCGTTGATTCCAACCGCCCCAAGCTGCTTTTTTACGGCGACTCGATTTCGGGGGGATACCGCCAGCACCTGCTTCCGGCGCTGGAGGGCAAGGTCTACGCCTACCACTGGAGTCATTTTGTCGGCGGCATCGACCCGAAGGTGGATGCCGTCATTCACCAGGGGGCGGCCGTGGCCGACTTCAAGCTGGTCTTTTTCAACAACGGGTTGCATTCCCTGTCGTGGACCCCCGAAAAAGCCACCGACGAGCAGATCGCGGACACCACGCGCGCGATCGTGCGGGGATTCAAAACCGGGGCGCCCCAGGCGAAACTGTTCTGGATAGCGACGACTCCGCACACCGCGCGGCGGAGTGCCCCGGACAAGCCGGTCGACGCTCTGGGAGAGAAAAATGCGGTGGTGCTGCGCATCAACCGGATCGCCGAGCAAGTCATGAAGGAGGAGGGTGTCGGGATCCTCGACATGTATACTCCCTTCGCCGCCAAATTGGAGCTCGCCGCCGGCGACGAATACCACTGGTCCAGCCCTGCGTACAAGATGATCTCGGACGCGATTGTGGCGAAGACGCACGAGGTTCTGAAGCTTGAATCTGGCGTCAAGTAACCGGGGGGAGCCGGAATCGCTCCAATGCGCCTCCGCCCTCCTCCTCCCCCTCGCCGAAGAAACTAAAACTTAGCCTGCAGAGAAAGCCCCAGACCGGTGTCCACTTTTCGATAGTCATTCACGGCCACGGCACTGGAATCCCTGCCCTCAAACCCCGCCGAGAAGCGAATTGCCGCCCATTTGTTCACCACATAGCCCAGAGCCACGCCCACGGAGTGGGTCAGATCTTGTCTGGAGTTGTGGGGCAGATACTGGGCAAACTGGACCCTGTAATAGGGCTGGACGGACAAGTTTGGCGCCAATTCATGGGAAAGGGCCAGCATCACAGCCTCATCAAGCCGGTCATTCCGGCCAGAGTCAGGCGGATCCACCTGAGTCCTGTGCCAGGCCACGGCGCCGGAAATTCCAAGCATGGATTTCTCCCCGAGTTTAAACTGCTTCTCGAAGTTCAAAGTTGGGGCCCACTCTGAATAAAATTCATCGTATTTTCCAGTGGCCGCATTCAACAGGCGATTGTGCTCAATGCCAGCAGAAAGCAGCCAGTTCTTTTTGCTGAAGTAATAGCCTTGAAGGAATAGAGAACTGACGTCGAAATCCAAATCGTTGAGAGATTTTTCCTTTCTCGAGAACTTTCCATAATTAAACTTCTGGTGTCGGTACCCCCCTTTCCAGCCAAGCAGGCCATTTCCAAACTCGATCGGAGTCGGGGCAATTGCCAGTTGCAAGGCCGAGACCATGACAGGCCCCCGCACCTTGTCATTTTCGGTAAGGTATATGTTGGAAGACTGCGAAAACTGGGTTTCGAACGTCACTTCAAACAGGGCCCGCCCCGGCTTCTGCCTGACGATAAACTGCGGCCCAATGTCGTCAGTTTCCGCTTCCGAGAGCGGCGCCACGGACTCCGTTGTCGGGTTGTTGAGCTTGGCATTCATCTTCGCCCGCTGAACCTGTTGGTTGGCAGACTCAATTTGAACTTGTGCAAGAGAAATGCCGGAAAACGCCGCCAACAGTAACCCTGCGACCAAGGCGCTCAGTTCTTTCTTCGTGAACTGCGTTAAAACTTTAAGGGGATTCATCTTGGCAAAAATTCTCCACTCCACTTTTTGTAAACTGGCTCGACCGGCCTATCTCGGATCGGATCTGATTCTGGGCGGGCTTTGCTGAATGGTTTGGGATCCTTGTTTTCAATGCGGATCATTTGGAGCGCGGAAGGATCAAAACCCGCAGTCCCCAAGACCCTCATGGGAGTCACTTCCATCTTCCCTTCCGCAATTTTCTTTTCCTGTGCCTCTACCGCCGACTTGATCTTTGAAAGCGACGCGAGGGGCGCTTTAAAAGCATTCACTAACTTCGCTCCGGCAACTTGCTCCTGCAACCGGAAGTTCACGAGCGGCCCAAATCCTCCGTTCCCCCGATTGCCCGGCATAATAAAGGTCAACTGGCCCGCCCCAAGGGAGATGGACTCACCTTTGGGAAGCGTTGCCTTTGCATTTCCCTCCAATACCAAAAGTTTGAAGCCCCCGTCTTGAGTGGCGGAAACCACAATGGAGGTTCCGAGCACCGAGGCCATGGCACCCGAGGAGCGAATGACTCCCCCCCCTTTTCCTGCGGGCGAGTGAAATAACAACGTTCCTTTCTCAAGATAAAGCTGCCTCTTCCCCTCCCCAAGCGAGAACACCGAATTGGCACCCACCCGAGTCACGGTGCCATCACTCGCCTGCAATTCAGCCCGCGAGCGGACCCCGGTGATGAGCACTCGGTTCCGGTCCAAAACCTCGTTCACCCTCGCGGCATGGCTCTTTGCGCCATTGGAATCTCGGATCACGACAGAATTCACAACCTCGCGGATTCGCAACTCGTCCAATGCCTCGGCAGCGCGGGAGGGCTGACTTGCCACTAAACTTGCCACTAAACTTGCCACTAAATTCACAAAGACGAAACCTAGCCTAAGTGCCGTGCGGAGAAACTCCGTCTTTTTTGCCATACATGAAATTATGACAACATTGACAGCACTTCATCAATGAATGCAAGCAGAAATCAGGGATAGACAACCCATACCTATTATTCAAGCCCCGCAAAGCGTGGGCATTACCAAGGCACCCGCGCTTTCAAGCAGCTCTGGCATGGAAAATGGAATTCCAAACAACCCGGCCAGCTTGAAGGAGCGGGTCAAACTTTGTGAAGGCGAATTCAGCTGAAAACACTGGCTGGAAAGCTCCCGCGGCCTTTGTATCCTCCTCCGTACCCGCGAGTCTGGTCCGTTCCGACAAGGCCCGTTTCGAAAACAAACCCTATCTTTTGACCTGTTCCTTATGTGGAAACGAATGCTCCTCATGCTGTTCTGCGTGGCTCTTGCCGTCGCAGGAATCGGCTACGCCAAGTTCAAACAGATTCAGGCGGCCATCGCGATGGGCAAATCTTTCGCTCCCCCGCCGGCAGCCGTGACCACGCATGTCCTCCAGTCTCAAAATTGGGAACCCTCCATCAAAGTCATCGGTACGCTCAAAGCGGTTCAAGGTGTGAACGTCAGTACGGATTTGGCCGGGATTGTTTCTGAAATTGCGTTTGAATCCGGCAAAACAGTCCGCGCAGGAGAGTTGCTCGTCCAGTTAAACGCGGAGCAAGAAAAGGCGCAATTGGCCGCCGCCGAGGCGAGACGCGATCTGGCCAAACTGGACGCGAAAAGAAAACGAGAACTCCAATCCCAAAATGCCGCCCCAGTTTCTGAGCGCGACGCCGCCGAGGCCGAACTTCGCCGTGCCGAGGCCGCCTGCGCGGAAGTAGGCGCGCTGCTTGCCCGCAAGCGCATTACCGCTCCTTTCGACGGAGTGTTGGGAATCCGTTTAGTGAGTCTCGGACAATTTTTAAACCCGGGGGCGGCGATCGCCACGATGCATTCCCTCGACCCCATTCAGGTTCAATTCAGCCTGCCCCAACAACAGCTCGCCGCTGCGACTCCCGGCAAGGACCTGCGCATTCTCAGCGAAGACCGTCCCGAAATCGCCAGAGCCGGAACCGTCACCGCACTGGATTCGCAGGTGAACGAAACCTCCCGCGCCATCACCGTGGAAGGCACCCTTCCGAACGCAGACAAAATCCTGCGCCCCGGCATGTTCGTAAACGTCGAAATCCCCTTGCCCAAGGAGGAAGGCGCAATTGTAGTGCCGGCGTCGGCCATCAGTTATGCCCCGTATGGCGACTCGGTTTATGTGGTGAAGGAGGGCACTTCGGCAGAGGGCAAGGCCACCAAAACCGTTTCCCAGCAGTTCGTGAAACTGGGCCAGAATCGCGGAGACCAGATCCGCATTTTAAGCGGCCTGAAGGCAGGCGACGAAGTGGTCACTTCAGGGGTGTTTAAACTGCGCCCAGGGGGGGAAGTGCAAATCAACAACAGCGTGCAACCCTCCAACCAAGCCGCACCACGCCCCCCCAATAGCTGAGCATTGCTGAAATCGGGAGTGGGAATTTGCCTAAAAGAAGCATCGCGCTCTTTTTAGAGCAGTCGCCCTGAGTGTTCTCCCCTAGCCTTTCTTCATGAATATCGGCATCACCGGAGCCAGCGGTCTCATCGGACGGAGGCTCACAGACCTCGCCCTTCAGCGCGGCCACGAAGTCTTCGCCTTCTCGCGCACGCCCGCGCGCCGCATTCTAGGGTGCACCATGCGTCTGTTCTCCACGGACGCTCCCCCCGATTTTGAATCCTGCGAGGCCATCGTGCATCTCGCCGGTGAAAGCGTCCTCGGCCTCTGGACCGCCGCCAAAAAACAACGCATCGCCCAGAGCCGTATCCTTGGTACCCGCCGCGTGGCGGAAGCCATCGCTTCCATGCAAAACCCTCCCGAGGTTTTTATCAGCGGCTCCGCCATCGGCTTCTACCCCGACAGCGGCGACACGGAAGTCCTCGAATCCGCCCCCTGCGGCGCGGGTTTTCTGGCGCAAACCAGCCGCCTCTGGGAAGCAGAAGCGCTCAAGGCAGCGGCCCCGAGGATCGTTCTGCTCAGAACGGGGCTCGTGCTCGCGCGCGAGGGCGGCGCTCTGCCGCTTTTGACGCGTATTTTCCGTCTGGGGCTCGGAGGCAAGCTGGGCTCAGGCCAGCAATGGATGGCATGGATTCATCTGGATGATCTCTGCCGTCTTTTTTTGTTCTGCGCTGAAAACCAGTCCCTTTCGGGGCCGGTGAACGGCACGGCGCCGTGGCCGGTGAGGAACACGGATTTCACCAAAACACTCGCCTCCAAATTGCGTCGCCCCGCCTTTTTGAGCGTCCCCGCCTTTGCCCTGCGCTGGTTGGGCGAGTTTTCCCACGAACTATTGGACAGCAAAAGGGTCCTTCCAGGCGTCGCCTCAGCACAGGGCTTTCCCTTTCGCTTTCCCGAACTTCCTCTAGCCTTGAGCAATCTATTATAACAGATTGTTCCACGCGCCCCTCCGCACCACCCCACCTTTTATGTCCGCTCCTCAAAACGTCATCGCGATTGTCTACGATTACGACCAGACACTCAGCCCGAACTACATGCAGGAGGAAGTGCTCTTTCCAGCCTTTGGAATTGATTCGCGCGCTTTCTGGAAAAAAGCGCAGGAACTCGTGCGAGAACAAGGCTACGACAATGAGCTCGCCTACATGAAGGTGCTTCTGGACTGCCTCGGCATGGACCGCCCCACCAATGCCCGCCTCAAAGAACTGGGAGGCAGCCTCCGCTTTTATCCCGGGCTGCCCCAAATGTTTGAGGAGTTTGCCAAGGGCCTCCTCTCCAACGTCCACGAGGCGCACGGCATCAAAGTCCAGCACTACATTATTTCCAGCGGCCTCAAAATCCTCATCGAGGGCAGCCGCCTTGCGCCCTACGTGCAGGGGATTTTTGGCTGTGAGTATGCCGAAGATGCCAGCGGCTGCATCACCTTCCCCAAACGTGTCATCTCGCACACCCAAAAAACGCAGTACTTGTTCCGCATCAACAAAGGACTCCTTTCCATGTCTCAGGACGTGAACGACCACATGCCTGCGGACCTGCGGCCCATTCCTTTTCAAAACATGATCTATGTCGGAGACGGCCCCACGGACGTCCCCTGCTTTACGGTTGTGCGCCAGAACGGGGGCCACGCGATCGCCGTGTACAATCCGGAGGACGCGAGCCGGTCCTCCTTCAGAAAATGTTACCAACTCTCTACGCACGCCGACCGAGTCCGGCACATCGCTCCTGCAGATTTCCGCTCGGGTAGCCACCTGCGCCTTCTTTTGGAACAGATGGTGAATGAAATCGGCAACCGCATCGTTGAAAACCGCGCCCGGGAACTCGAAGACGCCACGGTGCGCGCCCCCCAGCACGCGTAAGAACGGGCACAATCACCCCCCGCAACAAAAAGTCTCCCAAGTTTCGGTGTCGCTGCGGGTCGAACTTTGATTAAAGATTCCATTTTATGAACACCCCCCGCTGGATTTTACCCGCCGCCACAACCATCGCTCTTTTCACCAGCGCCGCCCCCAAGGTTTGCGCCCACGACGTCGAGGCGGACATGACCATTGCTGCGCAACGTTTTCTCGCCACGCTCGGCCCCGAACAAACCGCCAAAGCCTGCTTCAAACTTGAAGATGCCGAACGCAAAAACTGGCACTTCATTCCCCGCACACGCCTGGGCCTCACTCTCAAGGAAATGACTCCCGAGCAACGCCTCGTCGCGCAGGCCCTGCTCGCCACGGGCCTCAGCTCTCAGGGGTACGCCAAAGCGGTGAGTGTGATGAGTCTCGAAGCGATTCTCGCCGAACTTGAAAAAGGTCAGGCAGGCAAACCGGTCCGTGATCCTGAGATGTACTTCTTCTCGATCTTTGGCACGCCCGAGAAACTCAAACCATGGGCCTGGCGCTTGGAAGGCCACCATTTGGCCCTCAACTTCACGTGCTCCGGACACGGCACGGCCTCCACACCCTCGTTCTTCGGGACCAATCCCGGCGAGGTCCGCCAGGGGCCGAGGGCTGGTATCCGCTTGCTGGGCAAGGAAGAGGATCTCGGGCGCGAACTCGTGCGCTCCCTTGACGAGGCGCAGCGCAAACAAGCTTTGATTGCAGCGGAAGCGCCGAAAGACATTCTCAACGATCCGAAGCGTGAAATCTTGACGGAGCCCGAAGGTATTCCCGTTTCAGCGCTCAAACCCAAACAGCAGGGTCTCGTAGAGCAAATCGTGAGGGAATATCTCGGCACACACCGTCCTGAAGTTGAGGCGAGTGAATTTGAACGCATCAAAAATGCGGACTGGAATGCCGTGCGTTTCGCATGGGCCGGAGGCGTGGAACCCGGCGAAGGCCATTATTACCGAGTGCAGGGAAAAACCTTCGTCATGGAGTACGACAACACGCAAAATGGCGCAAACCATCCGCACTCCGTGTGGCGCGACCGCGAACGTGATTTCGGCGTCGACCTCCTGAAGGAACATTACGCCAAAAGCCACGGCAAGTAGGGTTTAAACAGGCCGGAAAGCCCCGCTCTCCAGCGCAACGTTTCATTCAACAGGAAGCGCTGGGGTGTCTAAGGCGGCGGCGTGCCAGCGAATGGGCTTGGCATCGACGCCAACTGCGTGTTGAGTGAATACTTTATGGGACACAACAAAGGCAAAGATAACGTCAAGAAGCGCGCTGTACGGCGCAAGAAAAACGACCGTATTCTCGCGGCCAAAGAAGCGGCGAAAGCCCCAGTCTCCTAGGTCCTGTAAGGGAGTATCCCCCCTTGTCCTGCGCTGAATGCGGACGGGCAGACAGTCGATTTTCTGGTTTTGAACACCCCTGGGGCGCAGTCCTCAGGGGTTTTTCATGTCTGCAGCACTCGCTCTAACGGCCATGGGCCTGAATCCACGCCAGTCCAGCCGCACCTGAGACCGCCAGCAAGCCCCCCAAGATCGCCCGACGGCTTGGCTTTGTGCCTTCCATCATCCAGGCCAAGCCCATCGTGACGAGCGGCGAAGTAGCGACAATGGGCAGCACTTTGACACTCGGGGTCGTCAACAGCGCCCATTGGAAACAGGCGACGCCAAAGGTGGGGCCCGACAAAGCGTTGCCAATCACCAGAGGGGTGGCTTTTTTCCAGATGCTCGCAGGATGTCGTGGTTCCTTGGACTTGCCCAGCAGAGTGAGCACGGCCCAGAAGACGAGGGTCGTCAATACTCCGGCGATAATGCGCTGATAGGCTGCAGTACCACCATCCACGATGGAGTCGGCGAGCGCGGCCGCCGCATTGCCCCGGCGCGAAAACACCGCCCCCAACGCCTGACCCGTGGCGGAGCCGATCCCAAAAAGAACCCCCATTTTGAAAGCTTTGGCGTCCCCCTCCCAATGCGTATCGGGAGCGAGCGCGAGCGCAACCCCCGCGAGAATGATCGCACAGAAGGTCACCTCGGTGAGGGTGGGCTGGGTGCCCAGAAGCAGGTATTCACTGACGCCCGCGATGGGCGCGGCCAGACATTGAGTCAGCAAAATGGCCAGGCGCGGGCCGATCCGGGGGAGCGCGCAAAACAGCGCAATATCCCCCAAGCCAAAGCCGATCACACCGCTCAATAAAAACCAGGGCAAACCGGCTCCACTCAGGCCACCTCCCCATCCATGGGCCCAGATTCCCAGCAGGATCATGGCGAGAATCAGGCGCGACACATTGGCCTGCATGGAGCCCACGACCTTTGAGGATCTGGAGGCAAACAGGACCGAAAACGAAAAGAGAAAAGTAGTCAGCAGGGCGGGAAACATGACGGCGCAGTTCTATGCCCCTAGCGCCCGATGAAGGCTTCAAAGCCGCCCCCGAGCAACTGCCGCACATCGCGCTCAATTTCGGCCCGCGACACATGCCAGCCTGTATCGGAGAGGTCGGAATACTTTTCGGCCAGCACCTCGGCAAGAATAGGGCGGGAATGGCTCCACTTGTAGGCAAGTTGATCCATCACCCGGCAATCGCTGTGTTGAGGCGTCACCCCGAGCCCGAGCAGTTCGATACGCATCCGCGTAATCTCTTCGATGAGCGAAGGGTTGTTCAAAAACCACCAGCAACCGAAGACGTGCAGGTTCCTGAATTTCCGGGCCGCCACACACAGAGCGTGCTGGTTTTCGCGCGCCAGCATGGTGCAGATGAACTTGTTCTGGGGATAGGCGGCGCACAGGGCCTCGACCGAGGGCACGTCCGCGGGCGCGAGACTGTCGCCAGCCATGCGCAGGTCAGGGTTCACGCCGCGCCGGACGCCAATCATCATTGCAAACGCCTGGCCATGGTCGCGCCCGAACGGCAGCACGGCTTCTTGAAGCAGCCGGTTGGTCACGCTGTTTTCTGGAAACCGCCACTCGGGAGGCAGGGAAACCATGCAGTACTGGGAATCCATTTTAAGCGCCCAATCGCCCAAAAACCGACGGACTTCAGACAGTGTTTGTCCCGAAAGATCGGTCTGCACTTGGTAGCCCCAACCGTATAATTGAGCGGCTGTTTTTTCCCATTCCAGAAGAAGTGGATCCAAGCGGAGGGCGGCCACGAAGGCGGGATGCCGGGTAAAACCCTTCTCCCAGGTGGGGCGTTCCTGGTCATCAAAGGGCAGGTTCGTCATGCAAACCTTGCGAACCTTTGAGATTTTGAGGATGTGGTCCGTGTAAGACTCCGGCGTCCATTTTGCGAAGTGTTTGCGCAATTTGGGAAGGTCGCGTTGGCGCGCATCAATGCCGAGAAGATGGAGCGTGGTGAGTACGCCCCTGCAGGCTTCTGAAAGCGGAGAACGTTCAATAAACAGATGGTTCCAGATCCAGTCGGCCTGCTGGGTTTTGTCCCTGCCCCAGAAAGCATCCGTCGGTTCGCTCGAACAGCGGAAGGCTTCGGCGATCAGGTAATGATAGGTCAGGAGATCGTCAATTCCCCAGGACACCAGTGACCCAAAGGCGGGGTCAAAAAGGTGCGTGTGGATGTCAAACACGGGGGTGTTTTCAACCACTTCGTGGACAACCTGGCAAAGAGTCGGGTGGCGTTCAGCGCTCATCCCCCTAGAAAAGAGACGCGGGGCCTAGGAAAGGAAGCCCTTTTTCATCGGATGCAAAAAAAACGCTCCCTGACACTGTGTTTTCCGCGTCAGGCCGAGGAGAGCGATGACGGCAAGGGCAGGCCTACTTTTGGCCGCTTTTGGCCGCTTTTGGCCGCAACATGAGCTCCATAAAGACTCTCTGAGTCTTTGAAACGTCGAAGCGGAGCTGGGGCTCCGCGGTCCCAGAGGAAAAGCTCCAGTTTTCTGCGCTTTTGGGCATCAGCAACCGCTCTGGGCATCAGCAACCGCTGAGGCCCGTGACTGTGCTGAGAGCCTGTTCGGGAAAAGGACACCCGGCGCAATCGCTGGAGTCGCACCGGCAAAAATCCTCGTAGAGCTGGAGCAAGCCCTGCTGGCAGGCCGCTTCTGCCAGCAGTTTTTTGGTGTCGGGTCGAGTGGCGAGCAGGCGGGCGGCGGCGGTTTTACTGCGCCTGTTGCGCCCGCGTGCGCGCATGGAGACGAGTTTGTCCCAGTCACCATTGAAAGGCAGCAGACTGTTCACCAATAGTTCCTCGATGCGCTCCTCTCCGATAAGCGCCAGTGGCCGCGCCGCGGCTTGGGAGTGGAACGTGTAGTGGTTGGTCCAAAACGGATGCGCGAGTCCGCACAGGAAGGTGGTGCAACGCTTCCAATCGTTCATCGCCACCAAACGTCGCAACGCTCTCCAGTGCCGAACGAGCGCGGAGAGCGCGCCAATGCGTCGCGCAGGATGGTTGGCCGGACGCTGGCCATGAAGGCGCCACAGCGCGGCCGGAATTTGCAAAGCCTGATAGGCGTCCCGGTGCGGCCACCAGTGTTGCCAAAGTTTGCGCGCATGCACACGCGTTTCCGGTGATAACGCCGCGAGATTGGGGGTCGGCAAAAATCCGGAAACTCCAAAAAGGAGCGCTTCAGCCTCCTCTGGGTCCTGGCTGAGCCTGTGCAAGGGAAGCCTCTGCGCAAGCAACCGGAAGGGGAGCGTGTTGTTGGGATACCCCATTCCCATGGCCAGCGCTTGGTAGAGCGCCTCGTTTTCACCGTGCACCTCCCCCGTCCGCCGGAGCGCTGCGGCTTTTCGCCGAAAGCGCAGCAACGCCGCGTCCAGAAGGGTCGCTCGAATTTCCGACACCGATCTTGCAGCCAACACCGGAGCGCACCGTCCTGCCCTCGCCAGCGGCCCCCCCACGATGCCAGTGTTCGCACCCATGGGAAGTTGCACCTGCACCACCAGCCGATGGGACGCCGTGCGGGAGAAAAGCCGGCCCGCACAGTTGTGCTGGAACACATGAAGGACGACGTTCTCGTAATCGGGGTTCTGAGAATGGCCGTGGCGTTCCCAGTCCCTGATGTCTGGATCGATTTCGATGGCTCCCCGTTTGGCCGCCGCCCCGTTGATACTCACAGCCGCCTCCACAAAATCAGGTCCCGCGGCGCGATTCCAGATGCCAAACTGAACGATGTTGACCGTTTCCCCGTTTGTGCCCTCAAACTCACGCCCGAACTCGCCGGCAAACCAGCGTGCCTGAAGTTCAAGCTCGCCTGAAAGAGTGGATGTCACGCCCCGATTGCACGCCCCCATACCCATGCATCGGTTGGTTGGCAGCGGGCGGATTCATGCCCGTGAAAAGGCATGAAATCTGCACTGCCACTGCCACTGCCACTGCCACTGCCACTGCCACTGCCACTGCCACTGCCCCTGCCGAGAATCGCCGGATAAAAGCGGTTTACGGGGTGATGAGAACTGGGACGCTGGCAGAATCCGTCTGAGAAAAACCCACACCCTTGCCGCTGAAAGGGCCCACAGGTTGGAGCATCACGCCCTGAAAGTCTTTTGTTTTATACTTTCCAGAGAATGTCCCCGTGGCAGCATCAAAAATTAGGGTTGTGCCCGCTGCGGAGTTTGAGAACGTGACCGCATTCGTGTTTGAAACTTGAAACGTCCCCGCAGGCACCGCATCCACGAGAAACTGAGCAGACTTGCCAGTCGTAAACGGATTCAGCATTGTCCCCGCCGCCGGAGCCCTCCAAGCCGTGACCGTGGGTAGCAGGTAAGCGCCATCAATTTGTGTCTTGATCACTTCCGTCGGGCGTGGACCTTGCTGCCAAAAGAGATAACTCGAAAGGCTTGTGTAAGGCGCAAGCGTTCCGCCCGAAACGAGCGTTTTCATTGTACCATCCTCCACCACTGAATTGTTTTTCGGCAGTTCCAAAACACCCGACAAGCGGAAGTTGTAAGCAACGCCAGCCAAACTTCCGAGGCTCACGGCCGTAAAAGCAGAAGCCGCGTAGGGGGTTTCATGGTAGCACATGGAAACCGACATTCTCCCCCCCTCGTTTGAAATGGGATCCGAGAAAGAAATCACACGGTTGTCGGCCAGTTTTCCAATGCCGGTGCAGCCTCCCGTCCCTGAATTGATGCCGAGCGAGAGGAACCCGTTCCCCCTGAGCTCGGGAAGCGCGGGATCGTAGCGATTGGTCGACGAATTGAATGAAATCGCCTGGTAAAAGCCAATGTTGTAACGCGTCGACAGGAGACTGTTTTGCGCTGAAGCCTGAAGGGAGCCTCCTGTTGTTGATGCCGGGGAGGCAAATGCCGCGTTTAAGACGCTGGGGGCAGCCAGTTCCGAGGTGGCGACGACTTGCGTCACGTCCTCGATGTCCGAGCCATTTTTCGCCCTGCCATACACAGCGATGGAAACGCTGTTCTTGAGGCTGGCAGAATGGCGAACCCTCACATGCACGTTCAGCGGAGCCACAGATTGCGAGTCCACAACAACAACGGCTTCTTTCTCCGTTCCGGCGGCAGTTAACAGAGGAAGATTCCCTGTGAACGCGCCCGTACGGCCCCAGTATTGAAAACGCCCCGTGAAACTGCCGCTCGCATTCAGGGTCAGCGAATATTTACCGGTATTCTGGGAGCGGTCGACTGGCCGCAGCAAGCCGCCCACAGTACCCGCCTGATACTTGGGAGTCCCATTCACAATTTCCGAGCGGATCCTGATGGAGTTCACCACCAAACGGGCCGTCGGCGTATCTGAACCAGAGACACGAGGATTGGCCTCAAGGGCAGTCAGCGTTTGGGATCCACTGTTGGCGGTTGCACCCGTACCGCTATCGATTAAAAAACCAATCGGCGAGTGTACGTTGTCCAGCCAAGGCGCATCGCCAAACATCACGAAAAACTGACTCCCCCCCGAGTTGGGTTGTCCCGTTTTCGCCATGGAAAGCAGTCCGCGCACATGCCTCCTGTCGGTTCGCGTCGTCGGTTCATCGGGAATCGTATATTCCGGACCGCCCTGACCATAAACCGAAATATTGCGGCTTGTCGTATCATTGCGCGTGTTTGGACACCCCCCTTGGATCATGAACCCCGGAATCAAACGGTGAAACGCCGTTCCGTCGTAAAACCGCGTGTCCGCGAGATACTTAAAATTGGCAACCGTCCGGGGGCTGACGTCCTGAAAAAGCTCGAACTCCATCGTCCCCGCACTGGTGACAATCGTGGCAATTTCCCGGAACGTGCACAAAGCGGCGGCGCTGCTGTCCACGCTGCCAAAACTGTTGCTAACCTTCACCTTGTAGCTGCCAGCATTCGATGCTTGGGTCGACGGAATCACAAGTGTAGCAGAGCTGGCGCCCGGAATATCCCGTCCGTCCTTACTCCACTGGTAGGTCAAAGGTCCGCTTCCAGCGGCGACAACTCTGAGGGAGGTCGATGATCCAAAGGGCAAACTATCGCCCACAGGTTGCACCGTGATCGAGGGAGCGGTGCCTACACTCAATCTGGCTGCATTGCTGGTGATCTTTCCCACAGCGTTAGTCACAGTCACCGTATAGCTCCCAGCGTCGGACTGTTTCACCGAGGTGATGGTGTAGGTCGCAGACGTGGCGCCAGGAACGCTGGTTCCATCTTTGCTCCACTGGTATTTCAAGGGCCCGGTTCCTCCAGTTTCAACTTTGAAGGTGGTCGATGCCCCAATTCCCACACTCCCGCTCACGGGTTGGACCTTGAGCGAGGGCGCAGTGTTGACCTCAAGGATAGCCGCCGTCGAGGTCGTGCTTCCGCCCTCATTACTGAGCACAACGTCGTAATTACCGGCGGCAACACCCTGGACGGAGTTCAGAACGAGCGTTTTAGCGGTCGCCCCGGCAATATTCACCCCCTCTTTGCGCCACTGATAACTCAGCACGCCAGTTCCGTTGGCTTCCACGCTGAAAGTGGCGGACGCATTCTGGTCCACGCGCAGCGCCGACGGTTGCTTTGTGATTCTCACATTCTGAAAAATCTCCGTTTGCTCGAAGGTGCCCCCCTGGTAGGCGCCGGAGGTGTTTCGCAGGGCATAGGCGCCTTTCGTGGCCGTGTCCCAGCTCAATGTTTGAGTGAAAAGGGAACCCAATTGGGAATCGGTCAAGGAAAGCGATCCCTGGGCCGCTTTGTAGACATAATCTCCAGCATTCGACAGTGTGCCTTTGGCGTCATAGATCTTGTATGTACTTCCTGTCGGGGAAAACTTTACAACTGAATTTCCCGAGCTCGCAAAGGGGGAGATGCCGCCCTGAATGGACATCCGAAAGGTTCGTCCCCTCAAATCGTCAGGCGCAGTTCCAGCGTAAATTCGAAATGATCCCGTTTGGTAACAGCTGGGGACCCCGTCGAGGCTGAATTTAAATGTGCCGGTGGTCGCGGTGCTAAAGGTCAGGCTGCCAATTAAACTGCGTCCGACGCCCGAGTCGTAACAATTTAAAGTCGCAGTTTTGAGCCCCGTCTTCTGATAACTGTTAACGGTGCCTGTGCTACTGTTGACGGATGCAGTCAGGGCTATGTTTCCGTAAGTATTGTCCGTGGCGGATGTAAGAATACGAGACGCACCGCTATTAGCGAATGGACTCACCCCTGAACGGATGGTCATCTCGATGGCGCGTCCTGAGATCGAACTTGGGGCTTGGGCCGATGCATCCCGTACGCAGAAAAGACTGCATGCGAGCAAAATAAGCGGAGTGAGGAGTCTCGTCAGGCGATTCGAGACTGAACCAGACTTAGTCAGACACGGGGGTACCATAAATCTTTTTAGGAACATTTGAAGGCATAAGCAAATTTTAATTTTGGGAAAAAAGCGTTTGCAGGGAAGTGGTTTACGGTTCTTCTTCGCGTTTGAGTAGTCCGCTTCTGAAACCTGTGGCCCTGCTTCTTTTTTTGCCGATCAACCTTAGATGCTAAGGTCTTAGTCGGCCCCGCCCTGGGAGCGCCACAACATCTGCCTCCTTCAGAATGCCTTCCCTCTAGGTTCCGCAAAACGTCCGCAACACCCGCTCCTGCGGCTCCGGTGCAAGCATCATTTCCCGAAAGCCCACCGGCTCCTCAAACGGAAGCCGCAGCACCCTCCGCAAGCGCTCAAACACAGAGAAATCTCCCCGTTCAGCCGCCTCAATCGCCTGTGCCACCCGATGATTGCGCGGAATGATTGCCGGATTTACCGAGCGCATCCCGGCCGCCCTTTCCTCCGGCGATGCTTCCTCAACGCTCAACCGCTGCCTCCACTCCTTGGCCCAAACGTCATACCCTTCAGGCTCGCCGCACAAAGCGCGCACTTCAACGTCCCCCGCGGAATCCCTGGCCGCCGCACTAAGCCGGCGGAACGTCAGCGTAAAGTCAGCCCCACCACCCTGCATCAAACTAAGCAACCGCTCGATCAGCGCCGCGTCCTCAGGCCTCTCCTTTTTCAAGCCCACCTTTGCACGCATCCCCATCAGCCAACGCTCCCGCCACATCTCGGGAATCTTCTGAACCAGGACGTTTGCAAATTCCACCCCCTTCTCCGGCACCGGATCCAAAAAGGGCAGCAAGGTTTCGGCGAGACGGGCCAAATTCCACTGCGCAATCAGCGGCTGGTTGGAAAAAGCGTAGCGCCCGCCCCTGTCGATGGCACTGAACACCGTTTGCGGATGGTAGGCATCCATAAAGGCACACGGCCCATAGTCGATCGTCTCTCCAGAAACGGTCATATTGTCCGTATTCATGACCCCATGAATGAAACCGACATGCATCCAGCGTGCCACGAGGGACACCTGCCGCTCCACAATCTTCTCCAGCAGGCTTTGAAACGGACGCTCCGCCAGAAGGCACTCGGGATAGTGACGTTCCATGACGTAGCGGGCGAGTTGCTCCACGGACGCGTCGTCGTTTCGCGCCGCAAAGTACTCACAAGTCCCAACCCGAATGTGGCTTGCAGCGACGCGTGTAAAAACAGCTCCGGGGAGCGCGCCTTCGCGGAAAACGGACTCCCCCGTGCTCACGGCCGCGAGCGCGCGTGTGGTGGGA
>CANJPY010000051.1 GCA_947476255.1 Chthoniobacteraceae bacterium
AGTTTGCGCGCGTGGGAATCTGTTGCGAAAGAGGGGGCTGATATTGGTTTCATCCCAAACCAACACAGCAAAAAGTGACGTTTTTGTCTATCGGGAATTTCCGTCGTTTATTCCAAGCCTCTTAGCTCTCGAGAAAAAAGAGCCCTGGGGCGTCCCATGCGTTTGTGCGAATGGGAATTGACAGTAATCGGGCAGGATGAGAATATGGGGGATATGAAGCGCGTACTCTCCCTACTGCTCCTCATCCCTTTCCTCACCGTCCAAGTTCTGGCGGGTTTGGGGGGACCTTTTGAAGAATCTTACAGCAAGACCACCGCTGCATGGAGTGGGACTTACGGCATTTCACTTCAGGGCACTGAAGCTGCTGGTTTGGAATCAGTCAGCACGACCGGAGTTATGGCCATTTCCATTCCTCCGTATGGTCTTTGCACGACGCGCATCCTCATTTTCGACAAAGGTTTGATGTATCTTGGGTCTGGTCAGGGAATGCTCGACCCGCGCAGCAAGCACCTCCATTTGATTACTCAGGCGTCGCACTACGCAATCCTCGGTAACATGACCACTACCCTCGCTCCGGTGGTGGATTACATTCTTTCTGGCGAGGTAGACCTGAACCTCAACGTGGACTACTCCTCTGGAGTGGTCAGCGCGAAAGGCAAGGCCGTCTTTGCGAGGTACGATCCGATGGCGGAGGAAATAAATTACCGCACGGCAACGCTCGCCGCGGTTAATACGGTGGGAGGAGGGACCATCGCATCCAGTAACGTTTCATCCAACGGAATCGAAAATGCGAAATCCCAGAACACGAACACGGTTCAAGATCAGGCTACGAGGGGCACAACGAACTTGAGCGGCAGCACTGCGACGACCGATGCGACACAGGGGGCGACTTCCGCGACTACAGCCAACAAGTCCGACGCGAAAGCCACGGATACTTCGTCGACCGTGACGAGCAATGTTCTGGACACCAAGAATAATACGGCTTCTGTCGACAGTGCGAAGGGAATTACATCAACGGTGGCTGCTAATAACACGACCACAGCCACAAAGCAGAACGACAATTCCGCGACTACAACTACAAACGCAACGGCAACCACTAATAAAAACGTCACAGACACAAAGCAGAACGACACTTCCACGACTACAACAACAAACGCGACGGCTACGGCTAGTGACAACGCCACTACCTCAAATTCTTTGACTTCACAAACCACAACATCGAGTACGACAGGGGAGACGGCCCTTGCACCGGCTCCGGGCGGCACGACGACGACGATAACGAACACGGCGACCATTCCCCAACCTGATGGATCTGTAACAACAATAACCTCGGTTTCTACCTCGGGAACGATTGACCCGACAACGAGCTCTGTCACAACTGCCACTTCTTCGCAGGATGCGATTGCTCGGGAGGATACCCTGTCTACGAAACAGAATCTTGCGTCAAAGAACACAACGGATCTTGTTTCAAATAGCGTGGGGAATCTTGATACAAAGAACGTCACGAATCTTGATTCAAAGATTGTGGACGGGGTTAAATCCACTGTGACTGGGACGGGTTCTGTCGCAGGAACTGCGCTCACCTCTGGAACAACGCAGGCGACAAACACCTCGGCTTCCTCGACCAATCAGCAAACTGGAACGAATGGGAAGGTCGACAGTGCGCAGACCACGGGTGGCACAACCAATACCAGCACTGGCGCCACAACTGCGAACGCATCCAACGGGAGCACAAGCGGCACTTCACAAGCTGCCACGAAGTCTGACGATACCCTGTCGACAAATACAGGCGTCAAATTAGCGGACCTTTCGAACACTCAGATAAAGTCATCACTTGATAACGCTTCTAAGAATTCGACGACAAATATGACGCAAACTGCCACCTCAAATGGGCAAGTTCTCTACACTAATCTGAATGAGATGCATCATACGACCCCTGTGTCAGGTTCCACCGTGAAGGGGTCCGATACCATGACGGTGTCTGCCTCTTCCCCTGTGGATTTGCGTCCCGGCATGTCCGTCTCAGGCCCTGGAATCCCCTACGGAACGACGATTACCTCGGTGAGCGGAAACAAGGTTAAACTTTCCAAGCCAGCGACAGCAACCGCATCTGATGCGAAACTGTCCTGCGATTCCTCCAGCATCATTTTCTTGGAAATGACTGCGGATGGCATCCGTGAGAGCGTGGAGGTCGTTGTTTTGACTCCGTTTATAGCCCCGAATGCGGGAACCAACTATCAAGTGGGAGGCGTGCAAGTAGGCATGCCTGCAAACCAGAACGGAGCTGCAGGGGGCGCCGCAGGTGCTGCTGGAGGAGGGGGCGCCCTCGGAGGGGGTGCGGGTGCATAACCGGCAAGAATTTGACGCTTCTCTATTTAATGGCTTCGCCGTCTCTGGATGGCGGTCGGTTGAGATATTTTTTAACTGAGGGATATTCTCTTTAGTGAGGTGTGGCAGGTCTCTGGAAAAACACCTGTATCTCGCGTGGCCTTATCTTCCTCGAAGGTGTATTGTGAACCTTATATGCTGGTGCACCTGACAGATGGTTGCTGCAAGGAACAACGCTCACGCCTTCAGTTCGACAGGCGAGCGTCTCTGAATGAGCCTCATCGCAGGAGAGCAGGCTTCACGATTCTAGAGATAGCGACAACCGTCGTCATTATAGGGATTCTTGCAACTCTTGTTTTTCCAGTCTACACTTCTTTTCGAGGACGAGCTGAGGCCCTGCAATGTGCCTCGAATATGAAGGGGCTTGGATTGGGCGCTCAGGCTTACATGACGGATCATGGAGGCCGTTGGCCGCAGATCTCTCCCCCCTCCGATGCAACCACCTCCACGGATGGCCCTCCTCCAGCACCAGAAAGCCAAAACCAATCGGCGGAACAATGGATAGCAGTTTTAGGCCAGTATGGCATCGCAGAAAAAACATGGCGCTGTCCTTCTGTGGAACAACGAATCAAACAGCGCGGACAACCCGCAGCGCTGGAAAAGAAGCGAATCGATTACATTCCCACCATTTTTGAACCCGCGCCGGAAAGCGCCACAAAATGGCCAAAACATCCTTGGTTTGTGGAGCGCAGCGCCCTTCACGGCTCTGGACCCAATGTACTTTTCGCTGACGGTTCTATGTCAAATCTCTCGGAATTAAGAAATGCGGCCAACACCGCTCCAAAGCGCTAAAAGCCTCAAGTCCTGCTCCCCTCCATTTCCAGCCAACCGCAACGAGAGTCGGCTCGGCCTTCTCCAGCGGGTCACTGGACTTCGCTTGCAGACGGAAGAGGGCGCGTCTCAATCCAGACGCGTGCTCCTGTCCCAACCCGATCAAAAACTTCAATGATATCCTTTGATCGCATCCTCACGCACCCGTAGCTTGCAGGCGTTCCAAGCCGGGACTCCTCAGGAGTGCCGTGGATATAAATCATCCGCTCGAAAGCGTTCGCATTTCCCGCCTCCAGCCCTCGCAACCATAGAATCCGCGTCACGATCGGATCCCGGCCCGGAGCGTTCACAGGAACGATTTCTCCCGTCGGCACACGGCTCTTAAACTTCATACCAGAGGGCTGCCCCGCGCCGATTTTTGCCGCAATCTCCAATTGTCCCAGAGGCGTACGATTACTCCCAGGCGCATTCCCCAGACCGAATTTTGAGGTGGAAATTGAGTACCGTCGAATCTCCACACCCTTTGCATAAAGGGCCATCCGTTGCTCGGGAACGCTGACCCTGAGAACATGAATTCTGTCCTTCGCACAAGCCGCTAAAAACAAAGGCAGCAGCAAGAGAATACAAAGCACCGACCTTGCCATGCCAGGTTGCTGGGAGCGGTTGCGAGGGCTCATAACATTGGGTCACAGGGCCCCGGCATTTACCCAGAGCTTCTTTTCCACAAGCGCAGGACAACGGACAGCTTCTCGCGCAGACATGCCGTCCTTACGCCCCCACCGAGGCGCGTGCTTCCGCAGCCAGAGCCGTGGAGAGGTAGCGTTCGCCGGTGGAACACGCAATGGTTACGATAAGCTTGCCCTTGTTTTCCGGGCGCTTGGCCACTTCGATGGCTGCATGCACGTTTGCTCCGGAGGAGATTCCAGCGAGAATGCCTTCTTCCTTGGCTAGGCGGCGCGCCATGGCAAGCGCATCGTCGCTGGAAACCGTGATCACCTCATCCAGCACGGAAATGTGCAGATTGTTCGGCACAAATCCAGCGCCAGTACCCTGAATTTTGTGGGGGGCGGGCTTTACGGGCTCGCCATGCATAGTCTGCGTAATCACAGGTGACTCTAGCGGCTCTACGGCAATGGCTTTCAGAGAGGCCTTGCGAGATTTAAGAACTTCCGCGCAGCCGGTGATGCTCCCCCCCGTGCCTACGGCCGCCACCAAGATGTCCACGGCACCGTCGGTATCCGCCCATATTTCCTCGGCAGTTGTTTGGCGATGAATTTCCGGGTTGGCGGCATTGTTGAACTGCTGAGGCATCCACGCATTCGGCGTCGTCCGCACAAGCTCCTCTGCGCGCGCGATCGCACCTTTCATTCCCTCAGCTCCCGGAGTGAGCACCAGTTGAGCGCCAAGCATGGCCAGCAGGGTACGCCGTTCCAGAGACATTGTTTCCGGCATCGTCAGGATCAGTTTATAACCCTTGGCGGCACATACAAAAGCGAGCGCAATGCCCGTGTTGCCACTCGTGGGCTCCACGATCACGGTGTCCTTGTGGACTTTCCCCTCAAGCTCCGCCGCATGGATCATCGCGGCACCAATGCGGTCTTTGACGCTGCCCAAAGGGTTGAAAAACTCGCACTTCAGAGCCACGGTGGCCTGCAAACCGGCGGTGACGCGATTGAGACGAACCAAGGGTGTGCGGCCCACGGTTTCAATGATGTTGTTGTAAATGTGGCTCATAAAGTGAAAAAAGTGAGGATGCTCTTCCTCACTCTTACCGAGCGACCCGTCCTTCGGCAAGCCTGAGTGGGAAAACTGAAATTGAAGGGGCCGGGACCGCACCTCATGGACCTCATGGACCTCATGGACCTCATGGACCTCATGGACCTCATGGACCTCATGGACCTCATGGACCTCATCGGCATCCACCCCGCCGACTCACCCTAGCCAAGGATGAATGACAACGCGGGCAGGCTGTCCTTATCCCTCGTTGAGCTCAATCACCGACAGGGCTATTCGCAGTCCACCGCCACTGCGTTTCGACGAAAAAACAAACTCTCTGTTGAACCGTACCGTTTGCGTCGGAAACATTCCCACAGAGGGGTTTCCGGCAGTTTCCAATGTTGGGCAACCTCGAGGATCAACAAACCCTCGGGCGCCAGAAAGGAGGGAAGCTGCGAGTGAGCGAGTAACTCCGCTCCAAAATTTCGGTCGCCGGGTTGCTTCAAATAGGGAGGATCTGCAAAAATAAAATCTGCCGGTTCCGAGCTTGGTGGATTCTGCAAAAACCGGAACACGTCCACACACAGCACGCCGGCATGGAGCCGAGCCCGTGAAAGGTTGTCTGCGATGACTGCGCAGGCTTTTCGATCCACCTCCACCAGAGTTGCAGTGCGAGCTCCACGGCTTAACGCCTCTATCGCGAGGGAACCCGTGCCGGCGAAAAGATCAAGCACGTGAGCGCCGACGACACTTTCTCCTAAACTGGAGAAAATCGCGCCCCTCACCAGATCCATGGTGGGGCGTAGATCTGTTTTGGGCGTCTTAAGAGGTATGCCTCCAGCGCTTCCTGCAATCACGCGCATGATTCACACCGGTTTGACGGACCGTTTTCCGACTCCCCCAGCGCGTGCCACCCCTTCCAGGGAACTCCCCTCCCCTGCGTTTGCGGCACCCTCATTTTGAAACCTCCGTCGAAGCCTCTTTTTGTTCCGTTTTTTCCACCTTTCGTGGTTTCAAAAAACCACCGAGCAACTGGTTCACAACGCCCCCCAAACCTTCCCCTACCACTTTATCCATGAGGTTGGTGCTGGGCTTGTCAAGGGTTCCGGACACCTGAAAGCCAATGGACCGCAGTCCCGCGCCATCCGGCGCACTGAAACCCCGGCTCAAAAGCTGCGCCACGCGCCCATTCAGCAAGCGCTCGGGGACGCTCAGCTTTGCGTTCAAGGCCAGGTTTCTTTCGAAATCCAAGGTGCCGGGTGCGCTCAACGAAAGGTCCCCCCCATCCAGCTTCAATTCATCCAGCCACATTTTCCGCTCAGCAATACGCACCTTGGCAACCCCCTGCTTGATTTGAAAATTAGAAATCTCCTGGATCTGAAAAATCTGTCCTAGCATTTGCAACAGGTTGACCCCCCTCAATTTTCCATCCCTTATTTCCAGCTTCGCCCCCCCCTTCCACGAGGCCTCGTCCACCAAAGAACCTTCTATTTGAAGCGCTCCCTGCGCCTTCCCAGATAGGAGCAAGTTCGGCAGTTCGTCGCTCATTTTTTCCAAATCCACGTCGTCCGCATTCAAGCGAAGAGCAAAAGTTTGCGGAGAAAGCAGGGCGGCTTCTGCGGAGCCCGAGACCACGCCCTCGCCGCACCCAGCCTTGATCGTCTCCATGCGCAGGGTGCCGTCCGCAAGCTTCATTTCCGCACGTCCCGCCTTGAGCACAATCACATCCATCCATGTGCAGCGGTTCACGGTGAGTTCGCCGCTCCCCTCGTTTTTCTCATTCAACCGCAGTCTCAAATCCGCGCCCTCCACCTGCAGTTTTGTACGTCCGTCCGCGAGTTGCCAGTCTACGGCCGCCTCTGAAACATCCAAAACACGAAGGGCTTTGAGCAGCGCCAGCCGCTTTGCTTTGAAGGTTTTACTCGTTGAAACCCCGGACGCTCCCCCGGACGCGCCTCCGGACGCGCCTGTTCCCGCGCCTGTTCCCGCGCCTGTTCCCGCGCCTGTTCCCGCGCCTGTTCCCGCGCCAGCCTCCGTGCGGGGCCTGCCCGGTTCGATGCAAATCAGACGCACCCCCGCCAGACGAATTTCGCGAAAAACAAGCCGCCCCACAACCAGCGGGAGAAGGTCAAGTTTGACGTATGCTTCATTTGCAGAGACAGAGCTACCGTCCTGATTCGAAGCAGTGAGGCGCGTCATCCGCGTTGCACTCCAAAACCCAGGCTCGAACGATTCGCATTTTACCTGCATGCCAGTCCCTAAGGAGAGCCCCTCCCGAATGCGCCGCTGCACGGCCTCCGTGCGCAAGAGAATCCCCCCCACCAGCGGAACTGCCAAAAGCAGAGCCACCGCAAGAATAACGCAAAGATTTGTTTTAGCCCCCCACTTCACAGCTACCATCCTAATGCAAAACACCCGAAAAGCAAAAGGCTGAAGCCAAAATCTATGGACAAATGCTGCATTGTTTTAAATCCAGAGGCGCGCACCTCCAGAAAGTTGAAGGTAGCGGCTCTCCTCGCCAAAGTCGCACCCAAAGCCCTCGTGCGTCTCACCGAAGGCCACGGACATGCTGAAATCCTTGCACGCGAAGCCGCGGCACTCGGCTTTCAAACGATTGTCGCGGGCGGCGGCGACGGCACAGTGAATGAAGTGCTTCGCGGCATTGCTGGAGCTAACGTGCGCTTGGGGGTGCTTCCCTTGGGAACCATGAATGTTTTTGCCCGCGAATTACGCCTGCCCCTGGACTGGGAATCCGCATGGAAAATGATTGCCAGCGGCCAGGAGCGCCGCGTTGATATCGGCTGGGCCAACAATATGCCCATTGCCCAACTCGCAGGCGTCGGCTTTGACGCCGCGGCCATCGCACGCGTGGATTCCAAGTTAAAGCGCCGCCTCGGACCCGCAGCCTATTTGTGGGCGGGTTTACAACAACTCTTCCTGCCAATGCCACAACTCCAAATCACTCCCGAAGTTGGGGTTACGCTCAGAGGCGCTTGGGTGGTCGTTGGAACGGGACGTTATTACGGAGGACCTTTCCCCGTGTTTCCGAACGCCAAAAACGGCGAAGGTCTTCTCAACGTCATGGTGGTGCGGGATCTGAAACCAAAGTGCCTGCTGAGCGGCCTGCTCGCTCTACCTCTGGGCTGGCACACAAAGTTAGACGAAATCTCTTACTTCCAGACCCGCTCCCTCAGGGTTGAACTTGCCACTGGCGCAGAGGGTACTGCAGGCCTCGAACTCGATGGCGAATTGCGGGGCCATGCTCCCGTTGAATTCCGTATCCAACAAAATGCCCTGCGCGTTGCCGCCCCCAAGCCTTAGCGACGGTCCGTCCCTCCGCAGTTTCCAGGGCCCGTCTGAGCCCACTCCTGCGCCGCCTTCCAAAAAAGCGACATCCAAGCATGCAACGATCGGGCTGTCTCTTCGGGGAGAGGCGCGCCCTTCAGGCTTTAGGCGCTTTTTCAAAAATAGAGATTCCCTTGCCTCGCGAAGGTGCGTCCCCTAAACACTAGCTCTTTCACCCCATGAAACGACACACCCACCTTCTCGCCCTGGCCGCGCTCTGCAGCCTTTCCTCCCTCCAAGCGCAAAACGCCCAACCGGCCCAACCCGCGACGACCGCACCGGTCGCCCCCCTTCCCCCCCAGAAACCTGATGAAGCCGCGCCCAAAATGGACCAAAAAACGGGCGAACCGCAGGCTGGTTTCATCGGGGCCCACGTCCGTTTCGTAGATATCGCCAAGCAAAACACCGCAAAGGTGCTCTTTCTGGGCGACTCCATCACCGCCGGATGGGGCGGCCAAAAGGCCATCTGGGACGCTGCTTTCGGCCAATACAGCCCCGCAAATTTCGGCATTGGTGGCGACCGCACCCAGCATGTGCTCTGGCGCATCACCAATGGTGAGTTTGACGGCTTCACGCCAAAAACCGTCGTGCTCATGATCGGCACCAACAATTCCGGCTCAGACTCTGCTGAAGGCATCGCTGCGGGCGTGACTAAAATTGTGGAAACCCTCCGGCAAAAGTCTCCCTCCACCAAGGTGTTGCTTCTCGCCGTGTTTCCTCGCGGCGAAAAGGCGTCTCCGAATCCGGGCCGCGAAAAACTCGCGGCCGTCAACGCAAGCATCGCCAAACTTGATGACGGTAAAAATGTGCATTTTCTGGATATCGGCGCCAAATTTCTCGAGGCAGACGGCTCTCTGAGCAAAGAGATCATGCCTGACTTTCTCCACCTTAGTGCCAAGGGTTATCAGATTTGGGCGGACGCCATCTCTCCCTCTCTGGCCAAGCTGATGGAATAGCGTCCACACTCCCTGCGAACCCAGTCGATGACGGAAAGCGCCAACACTCAGGGCGCTCTGAGCGCCTGTCGCGTTGAGAGCGCAAGCGGCACCCCTTGATAGGATCAAAAATGAAACGCCCCTCCAAAGTCACCCCCCTCTTGCGCTGCGCTATCGCAGTCACCGCTTCCGTCGCGGCTCTCGCCCCCGTCGCGCAGACGGGTGCGGCAGAAGCGCCAGCCGCCCCCGGGACAAAACCCGCCCAAAACAAGCCTGCCCAAACCCCGAGTGTCCCGCCCGCCGTGACAGGCGCCGAAACCACCGGTCTAAGCGCCGTGTACTACCTCAGTCAGTTTGGAAAAGTAAACACGCCCCAGAACGCCCAAGCCGCCTTCGAAGCTGCTTCGGATGCAATCCAAGCCGCAGGTGGTGGACTTCTAATCATTCCCACGGAAACCGTCGCTGGCTGGATTCCAAAAAATCAAGCCCAGCACGAAATCCGCATCCCCCCCGCGCCCGCTCCCGCGAAGGCTTGGAGGGAAGGGCCGGGGATGATGGTTTTTGACCCGCGCGGCAAACAACCCACGCTGCACCCCGCGCCGATCACGGGCCTCAACATCCGGCGCGTCCTCGACCTGCCCGAAGGGGAAAGCCTCCCGCACTGGAACTACAACCCGATGATTAACCTCGAGAACGTCATCGCCCGGGGGTCCACCAGTTACCATGACTGGCTGCAAGAGGACGTGGAGGCCGGCGAAAACGCGCGCTTCTATGTAGCCACTATTCGCGGTCTGTTTCCAGGCATGTTCATCAATGCCAACGGCTGGAGCACCGTCGAGCGCCTCTACGTCAAGGACCTCGGCTACGATCCGGCCAAGCGCGCCTGGTACATCGTCGCCGACACCACCAAGCCCTTTAAAAAAGGCATCCTGCTCTCCAATAAAAACCACGCCAACATCCTCAAGATGGAAACGTCCTCGCACAACGAGAACCAGACGTTCGACATCCATTTGTTGCGAAAGAACTACTCCCAGGGCGACAACTACCTCCTTGACGCACGCTTCCGCTACATGGGCGACGTCCATTCCACGGCTGGTGACGAAAACGGCGTCATCTACGCGGCCTTTATCCAAGCCGAACTCAACGCCTTCAAGGGCACGGTAGACAAGTGGACTCCCAAAACCGGCGAACTCGTCTTTAAAGCGGGCTCCAACGTGCCCACACTGGGTTCCGGCCGGCCCATCCTCAACATGAACCCCAAAAAGTGGGTCACCGCCGGACACGCCTACGTTGTCCGTCCCGCCCAGTCCGAGGAAGACCCTCTCAATGATCCCGCAGCTTCGGTGTTCGAAGGCACGGTACGCCCCTCCAGTGTTGAGCCCAATAAACTTGGGATCAAAGGACTCCACGTCGGCGGCCTTATCCGCCTTTCCAAGGAAGCTCCCGTCACCACCGACTGCATTGGCCGCTACTTCGCCATCGATCAGGATGATGAATCTCCCAAAGGCACTCATGCCCGCCGCTGGTACCTGATTCACGACGTCAAAACCAACCCTGACGGAACCAAGGATATCGAAATTGTCCGGCACTGGTGGGGAGCCAAACCGGCCTCTTCCCCCACCCTTTACAATCCAGACAACTATTCGTACGACGGCCACTTGCGCCCGCTGCGCTACGCGGTCGTCCCAGGGGTCAACGCATACGAAGTCGCCAAGGCGCTGCCCGGGCCGGGCTCGAAGCCCATTCTGATGCTTGCGCCCGCCCCGTTTGCCGGCACCGAGGTCGACTTCGCCCCGTCCGACCCCATCGAACAAGCCATTGGACCGGACCCCTTTCACCCCCAACCCTTCCGCAGTTGGACTTGGGATGAAGTGCCCGGCACCTTCCCTGCTTCCTTCTTTGACGTGCGCAATCTGGGCCAGATCCAGCGCCACTCCGTACTCGCCATAGGCGGCGGGTCCGGCATTCTTGCCGACGACAAAGCAAAACGCTGGAGCCATGCCCCCGTGTTTGACCGTTGGATCGACATCAAAGCCACTGCGCGCAATGGCATTGTCTTCGGCGCCGATGTGGAAGGTGCCGCGCTCCTCTTCCAGCAACCCAACGAACGCGCCCAACCCATCCAATGGGCTTATGGAGTGGAGGGCTCTCGCAAACGCGCCACCCTTTCCGTCTCTCCAACCGATGGCACTTTCAAGCTTGAGGGCGGCGGAGCGGAGATTCCCGGCGGACTTTCCAAATTGAGCGGCCTTTCCGGCTCCGAAACAAAAGCGCGCAACCTCCGAGGCATGGGCGTCCCCGTGCCATCGGGAGCCAAAGAGGTTCGCATCACTTTCGCCGCAGAAGAGGCCGACGACAAATACGCCGTCTTTGTGGAGGGCAACTGGATGAGCATGCACCAGATCGTGGAGCGCACTTCCAAGGGCTTTGCGGTTCGCTTCTCAGAGGGCGCGCCAGCCAATGCCTCTGTCGACTGGCTGCTCACTCGCTAGCCGACCCGCGCTGCGGCCGAGAGGAATACCCATAAGATCTATTGGAGTTGGACCAACGCTGCTTGCGTGTTTCATTCCAAATTCTAAAGGGCCCACTCCCGCCAAATAGAAGGCCGTTCGACTGCGACTGCCAGAGGCTTGGGGCTGGTGACCTCAACGGCCTCCGGCTTGCGCGTTGTTTCCAAAGGAGGAGTCACTTCTCCTTAAAGCAACGCAAATCCACGCAAGATTTAACCGACCACAGAGCCTTGCAAATCGCTCGCTTCAGCGCCTGCGAGGCGCTTCTAAAACACGCACGGAAGGGGATTCCCCCCTCTCCTGCAACCCGCTCCCGTACTAAACACTGACAAAAGCCATTCCTCTACCTTCGAAATTAGCAGGCAATTCCGCCAGTTCCCCCTCACTATGGAGGCACCTCCAACAGCCTCGTTCTCACATACCTCCCGCCCCTCTTCCTTCTCATCTATGAACCGCGCCCTAGGCATTGACCCCGGTGACGCCCGCATCGGGCTAGCCCTCTCCGACGAACTCCGCATGCTCGCCCACCCGCTGCAAAACGTCACCGCAGGAAAAGCCGCTCTCGCTCAAATTGTTGAGATCATCAACGCCAAGTCCGTCGACACCGTCATCGTCGGGTTGCCTAAAAACATGAACGGCACCAAAGGCCCCGCCGCCCTCAAGGCCGAAGCCTTCGCCGAGGACCTGCGTAAACGCGTCCCGAAAATCAAGGTCGTCCTTTGGGACGAACGCATGACCACCGTCGCCGCACAACGCGCACTTCACGACGCAGGACGCAACGCGAAACAAAGCCGCGCCGTGATTGATCAAGTCGCCGCACAACTCATCCTCCAAGGCTGGCTCGATGCCCAGAGCTTTCTGGCATCCTAGAAAACAACCCAGCTCTCCCTCGAACCTGCAGGATGCCCACTCCCCAAACAGACCGTGTCCGCTTGCGCCTCCTTGTGGCCTACGATGGGGGCGCCTTTCAAGGCTGGCAAAGTCAGCCGTCCAGAAACACCGTTCAAGACGCCCTCGAAAAAGCGGTCGCTGGTCTCACAGGCCAACATTGTTGCGTTCATGGCTCCGGTCGCACGGACTCCGGAGTGCACGCACTCGGCCAAGTCGCTCATGTCGATGTCCCCGCCCAAAGACTCCCTCTTTCTGCCTGGGAGGGAGCCCTTAATGGACACCTCCCAAAGTCCGTCCGCGTGTTGCGCGCCTCAAAAGCCGCCCCTGGCTTCCACGCCAGATTTGACGCCACGGGGAAAATTTACGACTACCGCATCTCCAATACACGAAGTCTCCACCCCCTCGAAATCGGCCGAACCTGGCATGTCCCCTCGCCCATAGATCTTCCCCTTTTACGCACCGCGGCTGACCTCTTAACGGGCTGCCATGATTTCGCAGCGTTCGCCGCCAACCGGGGCAAACCTAACGAAAATACCGTCCGAACCATCCATCGCATCGGCATTAAACAAACCAAAGGAATAATCACCCTGAGCTTCGAGGGTGATGGCTTTCTCTACCGAATGGTCCGCCTCCTCACCGGCACCATGGTCCGTTTGGCTCAGGGAAAAGAATCTCTGAAATGGTTCGGCTCCTTTTTGGAAAAACCCGAACTCCGCCGCACCTCTTACTGCGCCCCGGCAGAGGGTCTCTTCTTAACGCGCGTGCTCTATACCCGCCCGAGACAGCCAAGTGAGCCAAACCCGCAGGGGTGGTTTTCGAAGTCATAAACAGGTTTTTATAAAAATCGGCCTCCAAACGAGCGCTGCAGCCAGGCCGCAAACCCGCTCCCAAGGAGCTGTATAAATTAAAGCGCGATAACGCTTTGCTTTTGAAAGCCCGTTTATTTTTTTCAACCCAATCGCACTCACACCTGACACTCGGACGTAAATTGGGTTGGCAACTCAATTCATCATGCTAGAGTACCGCCCCCAAAATGGTGGCCGTAGCTCAATGGTAGAGCTCCAGATTGTGATTCTGGCTGTTGCGGGTTCGAGTCCCGTCGGTCACCCCATTTTTTCAACCCCTGCACGGCCTGTAATTCCGGCCTTGCGCGCAGATTCTTCACGCACCAGACAACCCCGAGTGCTGCACTTTGGATCCCAGTCTCCCGTGAGAAGAACATGTTGTTGTGCCCTATCGCCAGGATCACCAAGCGTGGCTTGATCTCGGGGCCTGACGAGCCCTGGGCTGCACCGTGATCCAGCCGCCGGTCTTGTCTCCGGCCACACCCACGTTAAGCGCCTTACACTGCCCGAAAACACTGGTCCACGCGGCGTTGAACTTTTGCGGATACTGCGAATAGGGCGCGCTGATATCTATCCATTGCCAGGTGATGCTGTCGCCCACCAGGAGGATGTCGACGTTGTTCCCGTTGTCGCGCTTGTACTGGTCCACAACCTTGACGAACTTCTCCTGCACTCCGACATACCAGTTGGGATTGCCGGATCCTTCGGCGCTCGGGGTGTATGGAAGGAAGGATATCTTTTGCAAGCCGCTTTCGCTTCCGGGTCTGCGAGTGTGGGAGGCTTTGGCGATGAAATTGAGTTCCTCCGTTGTCAGAGGCCAGCCCGTGAGCTGGGGATCCAGTTTGCCCTCGTTATAGGGTGCATAGGGATAGTTCAACGTTAAAGCCGTTCCCATGCTCATTAACGCGACGCCGGCCATGCCCGCGAGGAGATAACGCTTGAGAGAAATCCATCGATGGTGCAATGGGCTGTGGGCGTGAGCTGCAAGGTTTCTTTTCGATGTTGTCACTGTGCCTGAAAATATTTTTGTTGGAACTCCGATAAATAGTGGCGGGTAAAACCCAGCGGTGCGGCTGAGAAACTCGGGCGGGTCTTGTTATGAATGGGTGAGTGTCGGCGCCCAAAGTGTGGACAATGTTTTTCCTGAAAACCGTTGCATTCACTCTTGACCACCTAATGCCGACACTTCTCCGTTAATAATTTAAGCAGCCACGCACGCTCCATTCCGGATCGCGGGATGCCCGAAGACATCCAGTGTTCAAAAAAGCTGCGGACGCTAGCGCACGGGCTCGAGTCGCGTCGCTCACCCAACTTGCCAAGCACTACTCCGAGCCATCACACTACGATTTTCGACGCGCCTCCCGTACAGCGCACCACACGAACTTGAACAGGAATGGCGTCAACCATCTCGCTCACATGCGAAATCACGCCCACCTTTCGTCCCTGCGATTCCAAGTGACTGAGCGCGTTCAAGGCCACACGAAGCGTCTCCGCATCGAGGCTTCCAAAGCCTTCATCAATGAACAAAGACTCGATTCGCAGACGGCTCGACGTCAGTGAAGCAAGCCCAAGGGCAAGCCCGAGCGACACCAGAAAAGACTCACCGCCCGAAAGCGAGTGCACTGAACGCTGCTGCCCGTCCATGGCAAGGTCCTCCACCATCAAGTTAAGTGACTCCCGCAGACGTTCCAGGCGGTAACGGCCAGAAAGCATCTTGAGCTGCACATTGGCATGCTTGAGCAAAATCTCTAGCGTCCACTGTTGGGCAATATTCCTGAACTTTGTGCCATCCGCAGAACCAATCAGAGCGTTAAGTTTCTGCCACGGTGACCATAGCGCCTCCTGCTTCTCCAACCTTTGCCTCCATTCACCCGCCTGCCGGTTGCGCTCCTCGTCATTCACAACGACCGCCCGCTTCGCATCCGCCACCGCACCCGCAGCCTTGGTTTCCTCAATCAATCGAAGAACCTCTGCCCTGACTGCCTCATGGTCATCCAGAGTGGCTTTCGTTTTGAGGTGCTCATCGTATTGTTTACGCGTGGTTTCCTCCTGCCCGCGTGCACTGGCCAGTTTCGCCGCCGTATCGTCCAGTTTTCGCTGCTCCTGTTCCATCCACTGCGCCCCACGGTTCAGCCAGATGTCGACCTCTGTCCGGTTCGTTTCACGTCCCTCGCGCCCATGAAATTTTTGTAACCACTCGTCCATCTCAGCAGTTGCTCCGCGCAGTTTTTCCTCCAGAGCCTCAAACTGTTTTTGCTGGTCTTCCAAAAGTCCCCGCACCGTGCCGAGACCTTTCTCCACCTCCGCCTGTTTCTTGCCTGCATCTTCTGCAGCTTTTGAAGCTTCTTCCAATTCCCCAGCCATCGTCTTCTCAAATTCCCTCACGGAGCACCCGCCCAAAAGTGCTGCACGCGCAGCCTTCTTTTCACTAAAATAGCCGCGCGCTTTTTTCTGCTCCTCTGCCCTTGCCAAGAGCGCTTTATAGGCTTCGCTTCTCGCATGGTCCAACGGTTCGCGTTGTTCTATTTTTGCAGCCTCCCTCCGGCCCTCCCCGTCCAAAAGGCTCTTCGCGGTGTTCCATTCGCGGGACTGCGCTTCATACCAAGCAACGTAGTCTTCAGTCTCGTTCTCGTAGTCGTATTCTTCCAATGCGACAGCTCCTTTCAAGCGAGTACCCGCCTCCCTTTTGAGCGCGATCAAGACAGGCGAAATCACCCCTAATGCAACGGCGTGCTCCCCATCCAATTCAGTCATTTCTTTCCGGATCCTTTCGCAGTTTGATCCGGCGTTTTCGCTTAAATTCCGGGCGTCCCTCTCGGCCATTTCTGCCTGGAGAAGTCCATTCCTCTTTTTCTCAAAATCGGCCTGCGCGGCCTTCAGCGTTTTCTCAGCAACCAGCCGTTCCTGATCATTTCTATCAAGGGCCTTCAATCCCTCTGAAATTTCAGCCTGCCGGCGCGCCAAATCCAGCCTCTGCTGCTCTCCTCGCTTGCTCCAAACCTCCAATGCCTGCGCCTCCTCGGGTTTGTATCCATCCAAGGTCTTCACCTGCTCTTCCAAGCTTTTCAAGCCCTTTCGTATTTCTTCTTCCTGCCTTTTGTACTCTCGTAAAAGAACATCCACACCTGAAAGTTCCGCCTGCCTTTTTCGTAAAATCGCATCTTTGGAAAGCGCGTCGGCTTTCAATGCCGCAAGAACTGCTTTCTCGGGCGAATGCTCACCATCCGCGTTTGGATGCTCTCGAGAACCACAAACCGGACACTCCCCTCCAGAAACCAACGCCGCTCGAAGCCGCAACGCATGTTCAGAAACTGCCGCCTCTGCCAGTTGCAGGCTCTCCTGCGCGCGCTCGAGGGCGTGCCGCGCCTCTGGTATCTGGTGATCACACAAATCCGCTTTTCTGCGAACCTCCGCCACAATTTCAATCTCCAGATTTGTGAGGGAAAGTTCGCACTTTTCACGCTCCTCGCGAAGATGCATTTGTGTGTCCAAATTTGTTTTCAACTCCTGCAGGGCGACTTGAGAAGCGATGGCGTTTCTGCGCGCCGACATGATGTTTTCCACGGGAAAAGATTCGACCGTTCCACGGGCCTCCTGCAGTGCTGTTTCCGAGGCTTTTGCCGCGGAGCGCACCCCAGGCAAGGTGGTTGATTTTTCCTGAAGCTGCCGAGCCGTCTCCGTCGCCTCCTTGGATGCCTTTCCCAGTTGAACCCGCAACTCGGTCTTCTTGGCGCGGCTTTTTGCTTCGGTCTTAAACCGTTCCAGCCAAACATCAACGTCCGGAGCGAAAACCTCAAAGCGGCTGACCTTTGAGAGTCGTTCCTGCAAAGCTTGCCTGGTCTCCTTTAATTTTTCCAAATCGACGTGGAGTAAGGAGAGTTCACGCTCCGCCTTTGAAAAGACGCCAAGGGCACTGGCATGCTCCTTGTCTGCAAGTGCGGCCGCAGCCTCCAGCGGAATCACCTCTCCATCCAGAAGGCGTGCGTTCACCACGTCTTCGGCGGCATTCTGCTGCCGCTTCACGACCTGCTCCAACGCGCTCGAAGACGCTGCGAAGAGCTTCCTTGTATCGTTCAACTTCCCCAAAGAGACGCCTTCCTCTTCCTTTAACTCCACCAGTCGTGCAGTAGCAAGCGCCAGCGCCGACTTCGCCCCCTGTTCCGCCGACCGCTTGGGACGGGCTTCGATGGAGGCATTCACAATCCACTGCAATTCCTTCGCTCTAGGCTTGTCTGATTCCACCTGCTCCAGCCCCGCGCGGACTTTCGAAAGCGCCTCTTCCCACTCTTTTTTCCGACTGGCTTCGATCTGAAACCACTCCCCCTGCCTCTTGCGCTCCTCGAGCTGTTGTTGAAGGTCCTCCTTCACCGCAACCGTCCTGCGAAGCTCCTCCTCAGCCGCTGCCCTCTCCTCGTCCGAAAGAGGCATTGCAGCGCCCAATTTGTGCTTCAAATCTTCCACCTTCGCCTCCTCAATCTTGTTCCTTTGAAAAACGGCCTTCGAGATTTGTTCAAACCGCTCGGTTCCTGTCAGCGCCTGCAAGATCTCCGCCCTCTCCGTATCTTTCGACTTCAAGAATGTGGCGAAATCCCCCTGGGCTAACAAAACTGCACGCCGGAACTGGTCGAAAGTGAGTCCAACTTTCCCAACGATAATCTTCCGGACCTCGGTAGCCGTACCCGCCGCAGCCATCTCTCCCGTGGTGCCCGGTTCAATGTTTCCCTTGAACAAAATGTGCTCGGATTTTTGGAGCGATCCGTCGCCTCGATTCCGTGCTCGCCGGACAACCCAGCGCGCGGTATAAGCCAGTCCGTCAAGCCCCACAAAAGCAGCCTCCGCATACCCCTCCGCACAGCCACGCCGCAGAAGATTACGAACGTCTTTCAGCTGGACCGACCTGCCCATGTCCTCCACCGCTTCGGTGCCCTGAACCACCTCCAAACGCGGTGTTGCATCGTAAAGCGCAAGACACAACGCATCGAGGAGCGAACTCTTTCCAGAACCCGTCGGACCGCTGATCGAGAACAGCCCGGCATTTACCAGCGGGGACTTCGTGAAATCTACAGTGTGGTCTCCCGCGAGGGACGCGATATTGCGGAGTGATATTCTGAGAATTTTCATAGACTGACCTCCGTTATAATTTCCTGGAAAGCCGTTAGTACGGCGGCGTCCGGTTCGCCTTGCCCGTACCCTTCACGGTATGCCGCCCGCAGAATCTCCACCGGATTAATCGTGCGTAAATCCCCCAACCCGTCCGGTGCAGCGCTGTCACTTACGAGATCCGTTTTCACCTTGGTTTCAAATTTGATGCTGGCCAGGCGCACCCGCTTTGTAGCAAGCGCTTCCTCAATGCGATGCCGCCGCGACGGGTCCGGTCCGTCATCGAGACAACGCACTTCCAGAAATGGATATTGCTCCAAATTTTGCGCAGACCCGTGATCTGCGTTTTTTAAGAGAGCCTCCAACTCGTCCATTGAAACAGCGTCTTTCTCGGGGACACTCAGCAAGGGCACAGCGCGGGGAATCTCCAAGGACCGCCTTTCAAGAAGCCCTGCCCGACCACATTCCAGCTCCCACACGCGGTGGCGGTACTCGCGCTCGGTAAACGATAGCGGAATCGCACTTCCACTGTACGCAACTCTACCCTCCTCGAAAACCTGGGGTTTGTGCAGATGTCCGAGTGCCACATAACAAAGCTCCCTCGGAAATGCCGCCGCGCTCAGCGCCTCTAACCCGCCAACAATCAATCGCCGTTCGGAATCTTGTGATTCAGCTCCGTTCACGAGATGGCAATGTCCCATGCCGATGAGAACCGCACCCGGATACTCCGCGTCTCTGCGCCTGACAGCCAGCTCTGTGAGATGCTTGTAAAAAGCAGCGATACCCGCAGTATACGAGTCGGCAGTGTCCCGAACCTGAGGAACATCTGAGGGACGCAAAAACGGAACTGCGAGAACAACCGCACCCACGTTTCCTGACGCATCTTTGATCGGCACAAGAAACTTTGAGTAATCAATTTCCCCCTCCGCGTTTGTCTCCACCGTTCCACACACGTACACATTCACACGATTCAGAAGCCGGGCCGGCGCTTCGAGCCTTGCCGCGGCGTCATGGTTTCCAGCGGTCACCACGATCTGAAGGCCGGGATGCGCCTCGGCCGTCCGCCCCAGAAAATCGAAATACATTTTGTGTGCTGTTGCAGGAGGATTGACCGAGTCAAACACATCACCCGAGATAAGCAGTAACTCAGGCTTGCGTGATGTAATCTGCTTGAGCAGCCAGTCTAGAAAACAGCCGTGTTCATAGTCTCGGTCGTAGTTGTGGAATGTCTGCCCTAAGTGCCAGTCCGCCGTGTGGAAAATACGCATAATTACGATGAGGTGTATAAGAGTATCACACATCCATGCGGGGAAGGAAAAGCACTAGCATTCCGGCGCACGGCGCACGCACCTTTCGAGACTCAAGCGGCGACAGACTGCCTGAATCATTTTTCCCGGAACATGCCGCGCAGAAGCAGCGGCCAAATCCCTCAAAATGGCAGAGCCATACGAGGCGCGGCACTCCTGCGTTTCTATCACGCTCGGATTCAACTATTAACTCGAGCCAGGCGTTCCTTTTCCATCGCGGCGCGCCGAGTAAAATGGAGCACAGATCGTTTGCACCTTATTCGCAGCCGGTCGCCGGGCACCGGAGCATGAAAAAATGGGACCGCTGTGCATCGGGTTGTTCACCGCGGTTTATGAACCGAGCAAATCGTCCGAGGCAAACGCAGCGTGCAGCCGCAAAGACACCCTCCACGAGGATATTCACTTTGGGCTTATGGCATCGCAGCTATAAATCCTTCGCCCCACGTGTCAGGCGGAGTTTCGCAATAGAAGCTAATGTCTCTTGCCTCGCTCAAACTCCTTGCCTTAGCGTCCCCCCTCATGAACTCCCCACACACCCCCTCCGGCAGATTTTCTTCACTCGGGTAACTCCCGAGGCATGCCGCTCAGGCGCACTTCCGCTCGTTCCTCGCAATGTAACGGACTCGAATGCGCCGCAGCAGTCTGCGCCGATTTACCAACCACTCTCCCCTCGGAATGCTTGCTTATTCCTCAGCGGTTGCCGTTTTCTCACTCGCCGTGTTGGCCGAGTACCTCCACGTACGGCGGTTGCGGGTGGCGGGCCGGCTTGCCTTCGGTCCCGGCGCGCTGCCTCGGCCCTGGACACGCACGCTCCCACTGATACGCCCGGCTTGCCTTGCCCTGTGCACCTGGGGCGTGCTCACCCTGCTGCGCCTTGTGGACGCACCTGCGGACTCCGGAGCAACCACCGGCCGCGGCGAACCAACCCGTCTGGTGTTTGTCGTCGATCTTTCTCCAAGCATGTACCTTCAGGATGCAGGGCCGGAGGGCAGTCAGACCCGCCGCGACAGAATGCGCGACGTCGTGGATTCGATTCTGGCGCGCGTGAGCGGGAATTTGCGCTTCGGAGTGATTGGTTTTTATACGGAGTCCCTGCCGGTGGTGATGGAGGCTAGGGATCCCGAGCTCGTGCGCAACGTGCTCAACGGGCTGCCCCTCACCTACGCAATGCCGCTGGGGCAGACCGACCTTGGGCAGGCCCTCAACGCGGCAGTGAAGTTGGTCGCGGGCTATCCGGAGGGCAGCACCCGGTTGATTGTGCTCACCGATGGGGATTCCGTAAACTTGGTGCCCATTTCCGCGCGGCCGCAGTCCGTGAAGGAGGTCCTGCTTCTCGGGATCGGCAACCCGCACAAGGGCACTTATATTGACGGTCATCAATCCCGCCAGGAGGGCGATACACTGCAGGCGGTGGCCGCTGCACTTTCCGGGACGTACGCGGATGTGAATGACAAGCATGTGCCAACGACCGCTTTGGGCGACCTTGTCGTCACAGCTCCGCTACCCGACGGAGCGTTGAGTGCCTCTGCACTCGCGGTGCTCGCCGTGGTGTTGGGCGCGGGAGTGTATGCCTTGCTACCGGTGGCTTTGCAGTACCTTGGAACGGATTGGATTTCACGAGACAATTTTTCAAAAGCCGAGGCGAGAAACGGTGCCGGCCTGAAGTCATGAGACGTTTTTTGACTCTCTTGTGGCTGCTGTTTCCAGTGGGAGTGGTTTATTATCACTTCAACGCAGGACAGACGCAGATTGTTCGGGAGAAGGCTGGCCTGCACATGGAACAGATTCGTGCCATGGAGCAGGCGGCGGAACCTGACTGGGAGGGCATCATCGAGGAGTATGAAAAACTGACGAAGGAACTGCCTGTTAAAGAACGTCCTCTGGTGCACCATCAAATCCGCCTCGCAAAGGCAAAGGCACGCCTGCAACTACTCGACGTCGCGGGTGCGATCGACGACTTGAACGTGCTTTTGCAAGAAAGCGCGAGCACCCACGGCGACAATGCCAAAGTCACGCGGGCCATCCGCGAACTGCTGGGCAAGGCGAACTACTACGCCACCTACCTTTTGAAAACCACGGGGGCCGCCGAGCCCGAATGGCGGCCGTATGCCGAGCGAACCCGGCAGATTTTCCGCTTTTTAGCGGAACACCAAGAAGAAGAAGCGCTCGCGCAGTACGAGCGGAGGGTGGAGCTTGAATTCGAAAAAACCATGACAGGGAGGAGCAAATGAACCTGAAACAACTGCACAGAATTTGCGGAGGGTGGGCTCTTTTCGGAAGCGTATTATGCGCCCAGACTCCGACCTGGGAGAAGGCTCCGGTGGCGGATCTCACAACAGTCCAAGGCGTCAAAACGGGTGCCGGTGAAAAAAAGGCCGTCCCCCAAACCAGTGCGACTGCGGGAGGCGTGACAGCGCCGCCGCCGCCAAACGCGACGGGCGTTTACAAATCAAATGGGATTGAGAACGCAAACGGGATCCAAAATGCCACCGGAATCAAAAACGCCAACGGAATCAGTGCCAGCACTCCGGTCCAACCCCCGCCGCCCAAAAGCGAAGTGCGGCCGACCGGTGGGCTCGCCGTGGAGGCTGGTGGCGCTACGATCGGGTCGGGTGACAGCATTCGCGCAGTCCGCGGCGTGACTGGAATCACACCGCCCAAGATTCGCAACCTTGAGGCGGCATTGCTGATGAAACAAAGCGACAGTCCGCCGGCACCCGCAGGTGCGGCGAATGCCGGCAAAGGCAAGGCCGCGGCCGCGGCTCTCCTTTCCTCGCCGGCCGGCAAAACCGACCCGCCGCCCGCCGCAAAAACCGACGGGCGCGGCGGTTTCCAGGAGTTTGAAAAGCTCCAAAACAACGGCTCCTAAGTCGAGTCCCCGCCACAAACGCACCCCTCTTGTTCTCCCCTCCCGCTTCTCCGCGCCCATGAATCCACCCGATCAAACCTTTCCCAACCTCCGGAAACTGGCGCTCCTCGCCTGCTCCTTCGGCCTGACTATTACAGCAGGTGCCCAAACACCGGCAGGAACAGCAGCGACAACTGCGCCGCCTCCGACCGCAGCGGTTGTGCCACCGGATCCGAAACTGCTCAAGCAGTGGGAGACGCTTTCCACCCAAAAATTCGTGCGGGATGCGAATGACATCTTTTACGGCCTTGAACGCAACGGCGTGGCTGATCCCGCCACGCTCAGTCCGGTGGATCGTTTCATGAGTTTTTTCCGTTTGGGGGAATGGACCAAACTGGGCGCTGAGCTGGGAGCAATGCCCATAGAGCTCTCCCGCAAAATTTACGCGAAGGTGCTCAGCGACCTCACCGAAAAGCAAAAACCCAACGTGCGGCTCGAGGATGTCCTCGGGCTGGCTGATGCCGCCCCCGCAAAGTTTAACGGAGAGGAACTGCGCAAACTCGGGCAGTTGCTCGCCATCGTGGTGCCTTCAAACGAGAGCTACTGGCTGGCTGCGAGTTTGCAAAAAGGGACGGGGACGCTTGGGGGTTCGGACCCCGCGCGGCGTCTCGCGGCGGCACGCGTTCTTTTGGCGGGAAATTTCAAAGACCTCGCCCGCGTCTACCTTCCGACGGATCCAGAAATTGAACGGATCGAGGATGAGGGTTTGCGCAACGAGCTCAAACAATTCCGAGGAGCCCAGCAGGAAAGCGAAGCCGCCCAGCGCGGGCAGGCGCAGCGGGTGTGGGATGAAAATGTCCGCGCGATCACGCTGGCGAGCACCAATGACTGGGAAAGAACCAAGGCAGCGCAGGCACTGTCCCGCGTGGTCAGCCAAATTGCACCCGGCAGCCTTGCCCCGGGCGTCCATGAAATGATTAAAACCAGGCCGGACGGCGCAGTACGCCTCCTGAGCCATCTGGGACGCAAGTTTCAGAACGAGGCGCGCGGAGACGTGAGCGTCCGCAATGAGAATTTAAAAGTCCAGGCCACACTAGCCAACCTGCTTGCAGAGGCTGCTGATCTTCAAACGGCGCCATGGAACCAACTCTCGCAACTCATGGCGAACTTCTGGATTCAGGAGGCCGACAACACCTTCGTTCAAAAGGCGGGCACGGCTCAGGATAAGTTTAAGTACCTGACCCCTGAAGATCTGCTTCCTACCGCCCCCTCGGGAAAATGGTTGGAATCCCTGCCGGTTGCCGTGCGGGACCGGCTTGATGTCAGCCTCTCAAAGACAATTTTGGGAACGTCGAACTTTGAACAGGCGGCTGAAAAAATCATCGCCATCGGCAAACGTAATCCGGGCGCGGGTGTTGCGCTTGCAGAGGAATTTATCGGCATCTGGGCCGCCGCCCACAGCCCGCAGATTCCCGAATTGCTTCGCAAAAAATACGATTTGCCCGAGGGCAGCCGGATCCCCGTGACGCCGATGATGATGGAAAAAAACATCCAGAGTCTTGCCGCCATGATGGCTTTATTCCGCGCATCGGGGATGACTCCCAAAGATTACGACAAGTTGGTGTCGGCATTCGACCTTGCCTACAGCAGCGCCGAAGCTTATCGCAGCAGCCACATTGAAAAGGTATTCGGGCGGTTTGAAGACATGGATGAAACCCTTTTTTTTCTAATCCTCCACAAGATGAACCTAAACCTTGGGGAGCGTTGGCGACGCATGGATGTGCAAAAGGCGGGAGTCACCCGCCGCGATGAATCGCAGACGCTCAACATGGTCCGCGAGGGCTACGCGAGTGCGCTGGAGATGATCGAGAAGTGGCTGAGTACGCATCCCTCGGGTGCGCGGGCACTGACCCTCGGCGGCACACTTTTATGCGACTGGGGTGACTTCGAATATTTTCAGGAACTGGTCAGCGGGGAACCGCGCAAGCGCATGCTTGTTTATAAGGAGAAAAACATTCAGGCACAGGATTTCTTTCTCCGCGGCACCGAAGTGTACGCGAAGGAAGTCGCAAAACTTTCTCCCTCCAGTTACGCCGTCGACGCCTACCTTGGCTGGTTCCACGGTTTGCTAGGGATCGGCTCCGGAGGGCAACTCAACCTCTCCAAGGCAATCAACCGTACAAGCCTCTCGAAGATCCGGGAGCAGATGCTCGCACTTCCGGAGAAGGCCTCCACTGCCCATCTCAACCAGTTTGCAAAGGTGATCAACACGAGACTGCTCGATGAAAAGGAGCCGCTGCACGAAAACCTCAAGTACCGTTATCTGGCCAGCGCCCTGGTGATCACCAAGGATGATCCGTTCACGCTTGCAGCTGAAAAGCGTGTGGCCTATTTGGACCAGCTCCTGAGTGAAATCCGCCTCCAAACCCGCATTGACGGCGCGAATACAGTCCCCCGCGACCAGGAGTTTGGCATCATCGTCAGCGTGATGCACACCGAGGCCATGGGGCGTGTGGCGCAGTTCGGCCAGTATCTCAGCAATGACCCGAATGCGGGGCCCGGCCGGAGCAAGAAGAAGTCGACACTTGCGCGTAAAATGCGCGACGGCCAAGGGCCCCGCGACGAGCTTGAACTCAACCTTACCGAGGCGCTTTCTCCCTTTTTCGAAATCAAATCCATGACCTTTTCCTCCCCGGACGCCAAGGCTCGCGCCACGGCGCAGGCTGGCTGGGAAGAAACCGTACTCGCATATATTCTGGTGCGGGCAAGGGACTCCAGCGTCGACAAAGTCCCGCCCGTATCGCTGGAATTAAAATTCATGGACCTGAGCGGACCGGTGACCGTTCCCGCGGAATCCGCCGAGACTTTGATCAAGGTGGCCGCGGAAAACGCACCGCCAAGGCCGCTTTCAAAACTAGAGATTACCCAGACTCTGGACACCCGCCAACTGCTCATCAACGGCTCGTTGCTTCTTGAGGTAAAAGCCACGGCCATGGGACTGGTCCCCGAGCTCGAACAGTTGGTCGATCTCGACGGACTGAAGCGTGCGCTAAACGTCAAAGCCATCAACGCTCATGAAGGACTTCAGATCAAGGAACTCAATACGTGGGGTGACAATGTCACCGCGCGTTCCGAAAGACTGTGGACTGTGTTTCTTGATGGAAATCCCATCAGGGCGGCGAAGGAACAGCGGGATTTTCAGTTTCCAGCCCTCAAAGCCAAAGAGGCGTCCCCCGTATATCAGTCTTACAACGATGTTGATTTGATCACACTTCCTCAAGGATCGCTGAATATCGGGCGGTCACCTTCAGGCGATGCGGCCGAGCAGAAGCCAGCGGAGAGCCTTCTTCCCAAATTCCTCTTCGCCGGCATTTTGCTTGCAGCCGCTGGCGCGCTCACCTTTGGTCTGCGCAAGAAGACGGCCGGTCTTGCGCCCAATGCCGGCCTGCACCCTGAGTTCAAGATGCCAGCGGACCTGGATGGCTTCGCCGCTGTTTCGCTTCTAGAGCGGATCAGGCGCAATGCGTCCGCCAAGTTCGAGCAAAAACAGCAGGAAGACTTGCAGCACGACCTCACCCGCATTCAGCAAGCCTGCTTTGGTGCAGGGACTGGCGGGATGCCAGAAGCTGAGCTCCGTGGCATTGTTCAAAAATGGCTCACCGCGGGTGCCTGAAAGCCGCGAGTTTACAGACTCCTTCCCCCCTTTCCTTTTTCATTTTCTATTCCCATGCGAACCAACACTAAAATAAACAGTCCGGCCCCTTCTCACGCACCCGGACAGGCTGCCGAGTCTGCGCATCAGTTTGTCAGCACCGTGCGCGAACGCGTAGCGAAGATTGTCGTGGGCCAAGATGTCGTGGTTGAACGCGTCATGATTGCCCTCCTGACGGGCGGTCACCTATTGCTTCAGGGGTTGCCGGGCTTGGGTAAAACACTTTTGGTCAATACGATTGCAAAGGCCGTGAACCTTGATTTTAAACGGGTGCAATTCACCGTCGACATGCTGCCCTCGGACATTGTGGGTTCCGAGATCATTGACCCAAAAACAGGGGAGTTCCGAATACATCGCGGACCGGTCTTTGCAAACCTGCTGCTTGCCGATGAGATCAACCGTGCCGCTCCCAAGGTACAGGGAGCGATGCTCGAAGCGATGCAAGAGCGCAAGGTGACCATCGGAGGGCAGAGCCTAAAGCTGCCCACCCCTTTTTTGGTCATCGCAACGCAGAACCCCGTGGAACAATCGGGCACCTTTGAATTACCAGAGGCACAACTCGACCGCTTTATGCTCTTACACCGGCTGGAGTACCCTGCGAGGGAGGAGGAACAGCTCATCCTGCAGCGGCAGATCGGCATGGGGCTGCGCCGGGAAGAGGGCGGGGCCGTCCCCCGCTCAGCCTTTGATCTTATTGAGGAAGGCGAAAGTTCGCCCATCGGCGATCTCGTCTCGGCAATGGAAGCGGTTCAGGCGGTTCATGTGAGCGAGGTGTTTGTGAAACACTGCGTGGCGCTGGTCCGCGCGACACGCGAGAACAAGCTCCTCGACTTTGGGTGCAGTCCACGCGCAGGTCTCGCGCTGATCAACGCGGCACGCGCACGCGCGGTGATTCATGGCCGAGCTTTTGTCATTCCCGAGGACCTGTTTGCACTCGCCGCGGACGTGGTGCTTCATCGTATCCGGGTCAGTTATGAGGCCTCTGCGGCGGGACACACGGGAGCCGGAGTGTTGGAGTCGATTCTCGCAAACTTAGCTTGAACCCGGCGTATGCGAAGGCAGGTCACAATTCCCCATGATCCGCAGGATGCACGGCAGTTTGAGGTCGATGCGAAGCGCCTCGCTGACAGCCTGAATTTCGGACAGGAGGAGTCAATTTTTCATGGAGCCGGCCTAGAATACGTCCAGTCGCGCCTGTACGCGCCCGGAGACCCGATCAAGGCCATTGACTGGCGGGTATCTGCGCGCACGGGCAAGCTGTTCGTGAAGGAATTTCACGAGTCCAGACAGATCCCCGTTTATCTCCTGGTCGACACCTCCGCGTCGATGTGTTTCACCTCGCTGCCATTGAGTAAATACTCGTGGGCGGTCCGGATCGCGGCTGGCATTGCGCTGGCAGCACAGGGTGACAGCAAACCCGTGGGACTGCTTGGCTGCGGCCAGCGGGACCTTCGCGTAGAACCTTCACTCTCTCGGAATCGGGTTTTCGCGTGGACGAGCGAGTTGCGCTCGCACGGTTTTCTTGAAGCCACCTCGCTCGCTGCCAGGGCGCGAGAACTTGCACCCACGCTGAAGCAGCAAGCGATGATTGTAGTCCTTAGCGATTTGCACGATGCGGGCGCCCTCTCGGCGCTGCGTGTTCTCGGCCAAAAACACGACTGTATCGTGATCCATTTGCAGGACCCGGCCGAATCTGGACTCGCTGGCGCTGGTATTTTCCGGGCCATGGAGGCGGAGTCGGGAGCCTCTTTTGTCGGACACGGCCGCCGGAGATGGGTGGACTCCGAAGCTTGGAAAGCGGAGTTGAACCGGTTTCGAATCGACTATTTGCACCTGCCAACAAACGAGCCGATATTGCTCACGCTCAAGCAGTTTTTTAAGAACCGCAGGTCCGGAAGAAACGCCGCCCGATAAGATGAATTTCAACAGTCTTCTCCAGCGCAGATGGGTTCATGTTGTGGTCGCGGTCGGAATGCTTGCGGCTGTGTGGGTGGCGGCGTGGATGCTGCAGGGACCTTCTGCTTCGCGGGTGCTCAATGTGCCGTTGGGTGTGGAGCAGGCTGCCATCGTGACCTACAGCGGTTCTCCCATCAAAGTTCCCGCCTACAAGTGGGGCGTTGCGGTGAGCGTCCGCATTGCAAAGGTGACCCCCTCGGGAGAGGCTTCCATCTATGACGTGCGTTACATTGTAAACCGCGCTGGAACGTTTGACTTGAAGGACTACCTTTCCGGTGAAGACGGAGCATCGCTGGCCGGGTTGCCGTCTTTTAAATTTCAAGGAGACCCTAAACTCTCCAAACAACTTGAAGCACGGATTCAAGAGACGGAGCAAATGAGCGTCGACGTTGGTGTGCATTATCATGCGACGCTCGCCGCCCTTGCCGTGGCGTGGATCCTCTGTCTGCTGCCTCTGATTTTCGCCGGACGCACGCGGAAGCAGGCACCCGAGGTCGCGGTGCTGCCACAAGAAACGTTCACACAGTTTCTCCAAGGCTGTGTGCTCGAAATCGAAGCAGGCACCCTCGACACCGAAGGAATGGCCAAGCTGGAGATGCAACTTTTAGAGCATTGGCGGGGCCAACTCGCGTTGGACCGGGCACCCATGACCGGTCTTCTTTGGGCGATCGATCGCGATCCCGCTGCCGGCCCCGTGCTGCGTCAATTGCAGGATTGGTTACACAATCCCAGTTCGAAAACGAGCCCTCTTTCCGTTGCCACGGCTCTGAAGCCATACGCCAGTGACGAAACGCCCCCCCGAGCCGTCGCCTCCCACCCATGATTTTCCTCCACCCACAATGGCTTGTTTTTTTGGTCCTTCCCGTCGCCCTGGCGTTTTGGGAATGGGTGCGGCGCGGGCATGTCCTCGCCCTGCCGTTGGACGGAACAAAACCAAGATCCGGTTGGCTTTTGAGATTTTTGGTGCTGTGCGCCAATACACTGCCGTCTTGTTTGTTAGCCCTGGCCGTGCTGCTTGCCGCCCATCCGGTAAAGTTCAAGCCGCCCGAGGTCGAACGCAAGCTAACCAACGCCCTGATCCTTTTAGACACCTCGGGCAGCATGGCGGAAAATCACGGTTCCCAGGTCAACGGACGCCACACTCGGTTTGATTCCGCAATGGAGGCGATTTTAAAGTTTATCAACTATCGTGCCGGAGATGCCTTCGGCCTCACGATCTTCTCCAGAAGTTTCATCCACTGGCTGCCACTTACTCTCGACACGCAGTCTATTGCCTTGGCACGCCCCTTCATTGTTCCCAACAACCCCAGGATTGATCCCCCCCAGATGGGCCGCCATGGCCTGCCGGACGAGCTTTGGGGTATTACATACATCGGCAAAGCACTCTTCGGCGCCACCGAACTTTTAGCACAACGTCCCACCGGCGACCGCATGGTCATCCTGCTCACCGATGGAGAAAGCGATGACATCAAGCCGCCGCGGGATCAGGAGATCATCTCGGCTCTACGGGCTGAGAACATCACGGTGTTCGGGATATTGCTGACCGACGAAAAGATCGAACCTGCCCTGGTGCGCATCGCCCAGGAATCTGGAGGAGCTGTATTTAATGCAGCAACACCGGAGGCCTTGCATGCGGTTTTCAGCCGCATCGACGAAATGAAAAAGGTGGTGGTATTAGAAAAGAAACCGCGCCTGAGCGACCACTATACTCCGTTTTTATGGCCTTCCCTTGGAGTGCTTTTATGCAGCCTGCTGGCGCTCTTCGGACTCCGCTTCACCCCTTGGTAGAGAGTTGCAGCAGCGGTGTTTTAGGTCTCACAAGAGCGCCGCACCGGTAACGCCCGCGATAGGCGAGGCTGCTGGAGCCGTGGCCGCACTGATTCAGCGGTGCACGCGCCACCCCCGCAATGTTCCTTGGGATGAGGCGCGGCTGATCAAGAGGAAGCTCCGGGCAACCTCATAAGATTGGCGAACGCTGACCTCGAAGCGGAAGTTTATATACCGCGATTCAATCGCTGGGCAGAACAGTGGCCCTTATGCCTGAATGGGCGGTAAGAAGAACTTGAATATTTTCATCACGCAATCGTACGTCCTTGCAACAAAACCCCCAATGCAGGCAAGCTTTGGGACTCTCCACCCCATGAAGACACCCCTGTTTCTCTCCTGTGCCGCCATACTTCTGAATTTTAGCTTTCCCGGAGCCCTAACGGCGGCAGGGCCAAACCAAGCTTATCTGGATCCTGCAGAAGCTGGGATAGACTATGCAATCCAAGGCGAATACACCGCTGAGAACGCAGGCGCCCAAGTGATCGCCTTGGGAGACGGCAAGTTTCACATTGTAGGGTGGGCGAATGGCCTGCCTGGTGCAGTGGAGAACGCAGAGAAAAAAGGGGAAGTTGATGCGCAGATGGACAATGGCAAGGTGACTTTTCAATTTGAGGAATGGAAAGGATTTATCGCCAACGGAGAGTTGACGGTCACTGGGGCCGGCGGGGAGCAGCACACACTCAGGCGCATCGTGCGGGAGTCTCGTACCATGGGAGCAAAACCGCCGGCGGGTGCGATCGTGCTATTTGATGGCAGCAACGCCGATGCTTGGAACGGAGGTCGAATGGACGACAGGAAGCTGCTTTACTGCGGCGTAAAATCGAAGCAGACGTTTGGCAGTCTGCACCTGCACATGGAGTTTCGCACTCCATTCGTGCCCGCAGCTCGTGGACAAGGCCGGGGCAATAGCGGGGTCTACTTGCAGGACCGATACGAGTGTCAGATTCTGGATTCCTTCGGACTCAAAGGTGAAAACAACGAGACCGGAGGAATTTACACGGTCTCCAAACCCCGTTTAAACATGTGTTTTCCCCCATTGTCGTGGCAGACGTATGACATCGATTTTGAGGCCGCAACCTACGATGCCGAAGGAAAGAAGCTCAAGAATGCGGTAATGACAGTGTCCTTGAACGGCGTGCAGGTGCAGGACCATGTGGAGGTGCCGAAGGCCACTACCGCTGCCGGCTTAAAGGAAGGACCTGAACCCGGCCCCATCCAGTTGCAAAACCACGGCAATCCCGTGTTCTTCCGCAACATCTGGGCTGTTGAAAAAAAGTGACCGGCGCAGATCATTTTCCCTTCTGGGGGATGATGCGCCTCACCCTCCCTCCTGCGCGGGGCACTTGCGCTGCTCGATAGACCTCAGACTTCAACTCAAACCGGGTGTGTTTCACGCCTTCCTGTTCCCTCCCTTTTCACCAAAACAAACCCCGATGAAAAAAACGATTCTATCCCTTCTTGCGGTGCAGTTTGCTGCGAGCTCTCTTTTTGCCCTGGATCCCCACGCCGAGGCGGTCATCCGCATTGTAGAAGGCGCGAAAGGCAAAGTGGAGCGCACGGAGGACGGCCAGGGACTCAAACTCGTGGACCTCGCCGTACCCAACACGGGGCCGCACGATAGACGGGAAACCGATCCCTATGATGCTGCATTTTTTGAGCACCTTGGGCACCTCAAGACGCTGGAGTCCCTCAACATCATCTCCACAAAATTCAATGATGAGTGGATGCCGAATCTCGCCAAGCTTTCGAATTTGAAAGCACTCCGCTTTACCAACAATGGCAAGCTCACAGATGCTGGAATGGAGCAACTTGCGGGCTTGAAAAACCTGGAGACGTTCTCGTTCGTTGGGACTGCAATCACCGGAAAAGCGTACGAGAAATTCGAGGGTTTTGCGAAGCTTGTGAAGGTCAGCCACCGCGGGAGTTCCATTGATGATGCCGGGCTGAAGGAATTGTGCGACCACCTCCCGAACATTGAAAGCATCAGCCTCGCGCACGCCAAGTTTACAGACGCGGGCGCGGTTCACTTCGAGAAACTCACGAAGCTCAAAGGCCTCGAGATTGGCACGCACAAAGCGACAGCGAAAACGCTGCTCCATCTTGCCAAACTGCCGTTGGAATATTTGCAGCTTGGCGAGGGGTTTGAATCGTCGGAGTGCATTCCGCTCATCAGCGTGATCCCAACCCTGACCCGGATCACCTTCACAAATGCAAAGGCTCTCTCCGATGCGGACCTCAAACAGATCGCAGGCCTGCCGAAACTGGAAATCCTCGAACTCAGTGGAGTCGAAATGACCGAAGAACGGGTGGAGCAGTTGAAGGCGTTTTCAAAACTCAAGACACTGCGGATTATCGGTCGTCCCAAGCCTTACCCTGCCGAGATTCAGGCTAAAATTAAGGCCCTGCTGCCGAAGACAGAACTCAAGTTCGAATAATACTCTCCCGAGCTTAGCACCCATCCCCCATGCGCGCCGGGTTGCTCTTTGTGTTTGTCCTCTGGGGTCTGGCGCCGTTGCACGCCGCCGAGGAACTGCCCGGCGCAGTCAAGCAGGTGATCGCAAAGCGTTGCGTCGCATGCCACGACGCAGACACCAAAAAGGGCGGGTTTGACATCACGGCGCTCGCGCCCGAGTTTGAGAATCCCGAAGATTTTGGGCGCTGGGTGAAGGTGCACGACCGGGTGCGCGCGGGTGAAATGCCGCCTAAGAAGAAGGAACAACCCACGCAGGCGGAGCGCGAGGCAATGCTCAAAGGCCTGAACGAGGCACTTGTGCGCGCAGATGGGAAACGGCAGCGAGAACAGGGCCGCGTTCCCCTGCGCCGGATGAACCGCTCGGAATACGAGAATACCATTCGTGATCTCTTCTCGATGCCCGGAGTCCTCGTGAAAGACCTGCTGCCCGAGGACGGGCTTTTTGACGGATTCGACAAGGCCGCGATGGCCCTCGACATGTCGGCCGTACAAATGCGGAAATACGTCCAGGCGGCCGACTATGTACTCGATGCTGCAATCGCGCATCAAGACAAGCCGATCGTGTGGAAACAACGGAACCGCCGCATCGGCGGCCTCTCCCAGTTTGGCGAGGCGATCTTCCCGATCTTTAAGATGAAGGCGGACATGGAACTCATTGGCCGCATTCGTCCGCCGGAAGGAGGCAAGGGAATGGATTTTAACGAGCGTATTGCGATTACCCAGGAGATGGACTCGCTCGGCATCCTCACACACGCTCGTCCGTCATACATTCCGGATTTTGAGACTTTTTCGCCCTATCACTCAGGTTTTTACCGGCTTCGCATGTCCCTCTGGAGCTTCGAATTTAACAAGGGCGCAATTCTTCCGGCGACCCGGATGCAGTCGTTTGCTCTCACCGCGAGCGGGCGTCTCATTGCGCATCTGGATGCTCCATCGCTGAGTCCTCACGAGCACGAGGTGGTGGTCTGGCTGAATGCCTCTGACGAACTCCAACTGAACCCTGCAAATCTCTGGAGCAATTTTAACACTCCCTTCAATTACGTAGGCCCGGGCGTCGCCGTGGACTTCGTGGACATTGAAGGCCCGCTCAATGATTCCTGGCCGCCTGCCAGCCACCAGAGGCTTTTCGGCAACCTTCCCATCGCCCAACTCACGGCGAAACGAGATGCATCACCTCCAGATAGTTATCCTCGACAACCGCCTGTGCCAGTCAGGCGTTCGGGCGCAAGACCGCATCACGTGGATGGACCGGAGTTTCAAAAATGGCAACGCGTGTGGACCGCCGCTTCGCCTCGGCCGAACGAGGATGCGGAGCGGCTTTTGAACGATTTTCTGCCACGCGCCTTCCGACGTCCTGTCGCGCCGGAGGAGATCGACGTTTATGTCAAAATAGCGCGCGAGCGGATCGCGCACGGTGATTTTTTTGAAACGGCGATGCGCAGCGCCTATCGTACGGCACTGTGCTCGCCCGACTTTCTCTATCTTCGGGAACCGCAGGCGCACCCGAAGGATGCAACACGCATTGACTCTCATGCGGTTGCGGCACGCCTTTCGTATTTCCTTTGGAACTCGATGCCGGACGAAGAACTGCTGGCGCTCGCGGCAAAGAACCAACTAGGAGGAGGGACTCTCGCGAAGCAAATTCAACGGATGCTGGACGATCCAAAATCAGATCGCTTCGTCGAGGATTTCCTCAACCAATGGGTGGAGCTTCGCAAGATTGAGTTCACAAGTCCCGACGCAAAACTCTACCCAGAGTTCCGGCCGGATCTGCGCGACGCCATGGTGGCGGAGACGCGTGCTTTTTTCCGCGAGATGCTCGTGCAAGATCTCGGCGTTTCCCATCTCGTGGATTCGGACTTTCTCATGATCAACCAGCGTCTCGCCGAACTTTATGGAATCCCCGGCGTGGAGGGCAGCGCGATCCGGCGTATCCCAAAACCGGAGGGCAGCCCTCGCGGAGGGTTGCTTACTCAGGCGGCGATCTTGAAAGTCACGGCAAACGGCACGAGCACCTCGCCAGTGCTGCGCGGTGCGTGGGTGATGAACAGGATCATCGGCCGACCGCTGCCGCCGCCACCGCCAGACATTCCTGCGGTAGACCCCGATATCCGCGGTCTCACCACCATCCGGGCGCAACTTGATAGTCACAGAAACACCGCGGTTTGCGCGAGTTGCCATGAAAAGATGGACCCGGCGGGATTCGCGCTCGAAAGCTTCGATGTCATCGGGGCGTGGCGTGACCAATATCGGTTTGTCGGTGAAAAAGTGGAGGATCCTTCGGAGCGCAAGGGAGGGGATCCGGTGAAGGCGCAGTTTTTGGGGGTGGGAGTGCAGCAGTGGCAGCATGTGCTCAATAATGTGCGCCTTGGGCTGCCCGTGGATTCCAGTGGCGCAATGGCTGATGGCCGTCCCTTCAAGGATATCCACGATTTCAAACAAATCCTGCTCGCCGATAACGAGGCTCTGGCACGCAGTCTGGTGCAGCGTCTGATTCTCTACGCCACAGGCGCTCCTGTGAGTTACGCGGACCGCGCCTCCGTCGACCTTATCCTCGAGCGCAGTCGTGAGAGCGGCTACGGCCTGCGCTCAATGCTCAGAGAAATCGTGATGAACCAACTCTTCCAGCGAAAATAGCCATGCACTTCGTCCCCTCTCCTTCCGCTCTTTCACGCCGGACATTTCTTCGCGGCGTGGGTGTCACGCTCACGCTTCCGATGCTTGAGGCCATGAGACCCGCATTCGTGCGCGGTGCAAACACAGAGGCTCCACGGCGTCTGGTGACGGTCCAGACGAACCAGGGCATCATGCCTCATCTGTTTTTCCCTGCAGGCGAGGGCCGCGCATACGAACTGTCGCCGTATTTGAAGATGCTGGAACCCCTGCGAGATAATTTCACGGTTTTCTCGGGGCTTTCACATCCCGGGGTAGATGGAGGCCACGCTAATGAGCTCTGCTTCCTTACCGGCGCCCCCCATCCCGCGGGCGCTGGGTTCCGCAATTCGATTTCCGTGGATCAATTTGCAGCGGAGCGTATGGGCAACGACACTCGTTTTCAGTCTCTGGTTCTTGCCGCGAGCAACGCGGGGGAGCGCAGTATGTCCTTTAACCGTTCGGGTATTCTCATTCCCCCGGAAACAAGCGCGGCTCGCCTCTTTCGCACACTCTTCGTTCAAGGCAGTGAAAAAGAAATCGCAGCGCGCATCAATGATCTCCGCTCGGGGCGCAGTCTGCTCGACACGGTGCAAGAACGGGCGAAGCGGCTTGAGAATTCCGTGAGCGCGATGGACCGGACCCGGCTCGACCAGTTTTTCACCTCCATCCGCGAACTCGAACAGCAGTTTATCCAAACAGAGGCATGGGAGAACAAGCAGAAGCCAAAGGTTACCATGACCGAACCGAAAGAGAACAAGGACTCGGCACAGCTCATGACGCGCCTGCGCAGTACGTACGATCTCATCAAGCTCGCGCTCGAAACGGATTCCACGCGCATCGTGAGTCTCTTCATCCAGCCGCTGGGCGTGCTGAACGAAATCACCGGCGTATCTCACGAAACTCACTCTCTCACACACCATGGCAACCGCCCTGAAATGATCGAAGAGCTGCGGAAAATCGAGGAGGCGCAATTCAAGGCTTTCCACGATTTTTTGGCGGGACTTCGCAGCGCCAGGGACCACGGAAGCGCGCTTCTCGATCGCACAGCTGTGCTTTATGGCACGTGTATGGGAAACGCCAACGGGCACAGCAATCAAAACTGGCCGATGCTTCTCGCCGGAGGAGGCTTCAAACACGGCCAGCACCTCGCTTTTAACACTGAGCGTAACGAGCCCATCGGCAAACTTTTCGTCTCCCTACTCCAACGCCTGGGAATTGAAACCGAACAGTTTTCCTCTGGCAAAGGAACCCTCCGCGGCCTCGATGCGGTGTGAGGGTTGCCCGCGCTTCTCAAATATGCTCAGGAGAGGGCACTCGGGCCATGTCCGCTCATTGCCACAATGCGGCGAGCGCCGAGTGTGGTCGGAAAAACCCCCTGCGCAAACGAAGGATCGGAAAGCGGAGTTTGCTGGGTCAGCGACACGAAGAGGGCTGTATTGATCGTATTTTCTTTGGTGAGCTCGATGGAGTTGGCGCCTTTGATAATCGCGATGAGTTCGTCTGTTGCGCCACAAGAAGGCATCCTGTGGGTCAGCCGGTTTTTACATCAGATTGAAGCCATTGCGGAGGAGTGGACTCGGGAACAACGCTGGGGCGTGCTATTGACCGATGTGTTGCGCCGTTGGCTTGGCGGGAAATGGCTTGGCAAACTCGCTCCAGGCGCTGAGGTGCTTTTAATAGAGTAGGGAGACGAGGATGGTTTGCGGCCACAACCACTCCATGTCCTCCTCTCCCCCTCATCGAACCGGACGGGCGGATTTCCCGCATCCGGCTCTCGGAGGCTGTTCTCCGGTTTGCTTCATTTGTATCGCCGTGTGGC
>CANJPY010000052.1 GCA_947476255.1 Chthoniobacteraceae bacterium
GGGCTGTCTGAAGCTGCGTGATACCGGTGAAGAACCTACGCTTGGCGCAGTCTTGCATCCCTCCGGGATGCCTTGTTTTGTGGTCTGACAACCGGTGGTGTCGCTACGCTCAACCACCGGCAAATGGCGGTGATGCCTCCGGCATCTGACCTCCCTTTGCCGTTTTTAGGGTAATCGAGTCCGGAGATGGCTGTGGAAGAAACACGCCAAGAGCCGGGCGCATTACGGGCCGCAGTATCGGAACGAACGCCTGCATGAGCAATACGGCCTGACTCGTTTTCCCACGAACGCCACACGGCAATGCAAATGAAGCAACCCGGAGAACAGCCTCCGAGAGCCGGATGCGGGAAATCCGCCCGTCCGGTTCGATGAGGGGGAGATGAGGACATGGAGTGGTTGTGGCCGCAAACCATCCTCGTCTCCCTACTCTATTTAGAGGTCCTGTTCAGGTCCTGCGGAGGACGCTCTGCCACTGGTTCTTTTCCCCAGTCTGGCTAACCGCGGATCTCGCGAAGCATTTGCTCGTTTGTCTGAAACTTTTTGAGATAAAACAGGAGTCTGTCGATCGCGTCCGCCGCCCGACATCCGGCAAGGCCTCTGCGTAGAAAATGAATTTTCTGCAGCGTATCGGCTGGGACCAACAGTTCTTCCCGGCGAGTGCCGCTCTGAAAGATGTCTACGGCCGGATAGATGCGTTGTTCCGCAATTTTGCGGTCTAAAACGAGCTCCATATTCCCTGTGCCCTTGAATTCCTGAAAGATGATTTCATCCATGCGGCTCCCTGTTTCAATCAAGGCCGTCGCAATGATGGTGAGTGAACCTGCTTCCTCCGTATTACGAGCGGCCGCGAACAGTTTGCGCGGAGTCTCCATCGCGCGCGCATCGATCCCGCCAGACATCGTGCGGCCTCCATTGGTCATCGCATTGTTGAAGGCGCGTCCCAACCGAGTGATGGAATCCAGTAGGATAAACACATCTTTTCCCGCTTCGACCAAACGTTTTGCACGTTCGATCGCCAGTTCTGCAATCCGAGTGTGACTGCGCACGTCCATATCATTGGAACTTGCCATGATTTCGGCCTTCGGAACGGTATGCCTGATTTCTGTCACCTCCTCGGGGCGTTCATCAACCAGAAGCATGATGAGCTGCACTTCCGGGTGGTTTTTCATCATTGCTTCAGCAATGTGCTGGAGGAAGGTGGTTTTTCCCGTCCGGGGGGGCGCAACAATCAACCCCCTCTGCCCCTTCCCGATGGGTGCGACCATATCGATAATTCGGGTCGTATATCTTTCAGGAGTTGTCGCCATCCAGAGGGGTTCACTTGGATTGATGACGGTCAATTCGTCAAAGACGGGTTGCATCTTGGACGCTTCCGGCGCATCGCCATTCACAGAGTGAATTTCGTGGATTTGTTGCCCCCGGCCGCTTTTGCGAACGGTTCCTTTGATCCATTGTCCGTCACGGAGGTTGAAACGACGGACCATTTCAGGCGAAACAAAAATGTCTGCCGGGCTTTGGACGTAGTTGCGAGCGCGGTCGCGCAAGAAACCAAACCCTTTCCCTGAGATTTCAATAATCCCTTCTCCATCGGATAATTCTTCGGGCGTGGGAGGCGGCAGCTCGCGAGATCCCTCGTGCGAATGCTGTCCAGAATTATCCCTGGGATGCGGCTCGTCGCGCCCGTCCCTGCGCCGATCGTGGCGCGAACGCTTTCGATCGTGGCGGTCTTGTCCACTTCGCTCGTAGCGCTCTCCATGCCTGCCTTGAGCTCCCCTGTCCTGTCCGCGGTCCTGTCCGCGATCCAATTTTTGCCCTCGTCTTTGCTCACCGCGCGGATGCACGCCCGCAGGTGTGTATGTTGAAGGCGCGCCCCCATGACGGTTTTCATACGATGCGGCGCGTATTTCGGCAGCCTGCTGCGCGTCGGGCGCTACTGCCAGAGGGGCTGGCTTGCCTTCCTGTTCCATCTGTTTTGCAACATGCAGGGGAACATAAACAGGATAAGGTTTTCGTGAGGCATCCCCCGAGGGAATGGCAGCCCTTTCTCCCGGAGACCATGTTTCGACTTCCAGAGAGTGTTGGTTGCTGCCCTGTGCGGCCTCATGAGGGGGCGCTGTTTGCACAGTTGCGCGCTTTGTTCCGGCAGAGGTGCGAGGTCTTTTGCCCGTGGCGGGAATCGCCTCCGAAGCAAGCAGCCCGCGCTTTTTAGGGAGGACCTGTTCTTCTCCCTGAGTGTCAGATAGATCCGATACGGCCATTTTTTTGCCGCGTGCATTGACCTCGGGTGCCTTTGTCCGCGCTTTTGAGCGCGCCCGCGCAAGGGATGGCTGTTCGTGCGCGTGATCTGGGTTGGACGGAAGTGGTTCTGCAACTCTGGCTGATTCCGGCGCGAAGACATCTGCGGCGGTTGCCGTCGCGGCCGTCGCGGCCTTGGTTACCTTTGCTACATTGAGCGCAGGTTTCCGGACTCGTCCTGTATTCGGCTTTTCGTCAGCGGGAGAAACTGCCACGGGGGCTGCCACGGGGGCTGCCACGGGGGCTGCCACGGGGGCTGCCACGGGGGCTGCCACAGATGACTGTTTGCTAGACGCTTCAGCAGGTTTGAGGCGAGTTTTCCGCGCAGGCTTCTTGGCAGGAACAGATGCGGAAGACATTTCTAATCCGGAAGACACGGGCAAGGCGGTGTTGGCGGTTGAGGGGGAGGCTTCCTTGGTTTTGCGCCTCATGGGACGCTTCGGGGTTGCGGGGAAGACCTCTGGAGAGGGCTCGGTCGTGGGTTCTGTCATTGGTGAAGAAAAGGAAATAAAGGGAGGATTTTTAGGAAAACCAAAGGAGCGAACAGCCGGGAAAGCTCCAGAATCCGGCGGGGCAGGGACAATCGGTTGGGGCTGTATTCACGGCGCTGGATCTGCAAAACAGCACAAGAAAACATTGCTCAACCCTGTGCTGAAACTCATTCGAAATTAGGAAGATGAGTAAGATGTTGGGTGTGCTCTGGAACGCCGGACGGGAGGTGTGTTGTTTTTAGAAAACAGGGGGGGAGCTTGGGAAGATATGCTGACCGTTTGGTTGAGCGTTGAAGGGGATGGCCTGCTCAAAATGCGGCAACAATCGTAAAAAGGAGAATATCTTGGTGGATATCGTCTGGGTTATTTTATCTAGGCTGTCTTGTCGGCGAGGTTGTCTTGTCTTGGTTTTCTGAAGGCTAAAGGGAATTCCCCCCCCGACACTTGGCCTGGCGATTTCCAATGCGGATGCGTTGGTACGGCGCAGAAGACACTCAATACGGCAAAACCAAGTTACCGAAGCTTTTATGGAGGCCGCCAAGCACTGCTTTCTTGAAGCACTGCTTTCTTGAAGCACCGCTTTCTTGAAGCACCGCTCTCTCGAAGCACCGCTCTCTCGAAGCTTTGGACGCACCTTCAATCATCCCTCGGGGACTCAATGCAAGCAATGCGGCCAAATGTATTCCAAAAGTTTCTTAACAAGGTTCCCCGTTTTCAGGGAGACCGCGGGGGCGCCACATCCTCAGGACGCCCGTTCGCAGTAGTCCAAAAATTCCACAGGTTCATTGATGCGTCAAATAAAAAGAGACGGTGTTTGAATCGCTTCTCAAGCGCTCCCGTCTGTTCTCAACTCTGCGTGCATGGTGGGATGCGCCCACTGTGGGAGGACACGCCTGTCCCCGCAGGCCCCGCAGGCAATATAGTGAAAGTTTGGACTTTATCTAAAGAAATGCATTTCACGGCATCCGCACTAAGTCCGGGGCCCGATATTCAGATGACAGTTTGCCAGCCATTCTGACCATCCAACATATCAACCCTCACATCCTAGAAACCATGCAATCGAACAAAGCCGCAAATCCATCCAAAGGTCTCCTTTACTCCGCCTTTCCTAGTGCCGAGCGCATCTCCTCTCTCAAGGAACTCATGGAGTTGGAAGAGCAGCGTTCTGGTTTGGAGAATTCCCTCGCGGTCGTCCAAGAGAGGATAGATTCTATTCAGGTAGAGCTGTTTTCTGCGGAAAACAGGCACTCCCGTTCACGCCTCCGAGACGCCGGACGGCTCAGGTTCTCAAATCGGCGCAGAATGGCACGGGGCGAACTTCGCGCTCAAATCCTTCAGCAACTTGAAACAGCAGGAAATGAGGGAGTTAATGTTCACGCCATTGCTGCCAGACTGGGAATGAAGGCGGTTAATATTCACTCTTGGTTTCATACAGCGCTCAAACGGTTTCCCCAGATCCGCAAATCCGGCCCCAGCCACTACCATCTCTCCAGCAACCTCTCGGAGATCGCGCATCTCATGAATCCATCCACGAATTTGGACATCTCTGGCACGGGTGTTGAGCCCAGAGGGGGACGGCGCGGAGAGGTCACCAAAAGCATTATAGAAGCCTTGAAAAAAGCCGGAACAACAGGCCTCTCCGTCAGTGAGATCGCCGCAAGCATCGGCTCCAGCTACCGCAGGGTGCATGTCTGGCTCTCCAGTACGGGAAAGAAAAACAAGCTCGTTGTGCGCCTAGCTCGAGGCACTTATCAACTGGACGAAAGATCTCAAGCGCAGCCTGCCATGGTCGGGCAATAAATAGCTGTCCCCATAAAGAGGCTTGCAACCAAGGAGCGCTTTCCAAACAAGGAGGCGCTCTTTTGGTTCCCGTCCGCGAGGAAGGTGCAACAACCCGATACTTCTGGCTGGCAAACGGCGCCCTGCAAAGCATCTTGTGGCAGCCAGTCTTGAACCTTTTTAATGACGCTTCGCCACACGTTTGACTCGCCACCTTGTTTTTCAAATGGAGAATGCCACACCAGTCTCTCCACACGGATCATGGAACCACCCGGCTGTCTCTTTGAAAAAAAGCGTGGAAGTTTTCACTCCAACGCATGCGCCTTTTTAATCCTGCTCTTGCTTTCGGGCTGCAGTGCGCCATCGAAATCCGCTTCAAAAGCTCCTGCTAAACCCCAGAAAGGGCTTTCTTACACGGGGCTATGGGTTGCTCCCGAGGACGATAAGACATCGTTCGAGTTGGATCTTGTGCAAAACGGTGCCTTCATTGAAGGGTACCATGCTGCACTTGTCCCAGAAACCGGAAACATAGAAGCCGCGCTTCGTACGGACCGAGATCCTCCATCGGTACGTGGTCGGCTCGTTGAAAACGGCAGCGTCACGGTTCACTTTGAATTGCGGCGCAGTACGGGGAGTGGCGAGGCGGTACTCACAACGCAGGGAGACAAGTTGAAGTGGAAATTAATTTCCACCTCGGGTGCCTCCGTTCTTCCAAAATCCTGCGTCCTGCTGCGCCAAGCCGCGACCGAACACTGATCGCAATCTGTCAGACCTCGGCATCTTGATTTTGAGTCGCTCAGGGCTTGGAAAAAAAGAGCGTGCTCCGTTTTCCCGATTAGACTTCCCGCCGCCGCGCCTCTATAAGGCTCGGATGAAAGCCCTCTTCAGACTCGGCGGAGCGATAATTGTCCTCGCAGGATTGTGTTCTTGCGAATCCGATATTTCATCGCGCGAACCAGGAATCGGAGAGAAGTTTCAACGCGGTATCCGTGGCCAAGGCTCCTTATATATTCCTGAGCAGGAGCAATCTCTTATTTCAATGCCCGCTCGTTAGCTCTTTTTTTCATGACTACCCCGTCTGCTTCCTCCGTCCACAGTCGTCTTCTGATTTTAGATTTCGGCTCACAGTACACTCAGGTGATCGCTCGGCGCGTCCGCGAGGCCCAAGTCTATTCACAGATCGTTCCTTTTGATATTACGGCCGCGGCTATCAAAAAACTGGCGCCAAAGGGCATCATTCTCTCGGGAGGACCTTCGAGTGTTTACGGCAAAAAGGCTCCACTGCCTGATCCCGAGCTCTTCAAGTTGGGAATCCCTGTGCTGGGCATTTGTTATGGAATGCAGTTGATGGGGCACCATCTGGGCGGGAAGGTGGAGCACTCAGAACGGCGCGAGTATGGAATGGGAAAACTCGAGATCCTTGAGTCGTGCGCGCTTTTCCGCGGATTGGGTGAAAAGCTCGAGATTTGGAACTCTCACGGTGACAAACTCACCAAGTTACCCTCGGGCTTTCGGACTGTGGCCAAAACATCCAACAGTCCCTACGCGGCCATTGAGCATCCCAAGAAGAAGTTCTTCGGTCTGCAGTTTCATCCTGAAGTGGTCCACACTCCTAAAGGGAAGGAAATGATCGCGAATTTCCTGTTTGAAGTTTGTGGCTTCAAGAAGGACTGGACCATGGGCTCGTTTATTGAGGAGGCCTGCCAGCGCATTCGCGAGCAGGTGGGAAGTGATCATGTGATTCTTGGACTCAGTGGCGGAGTCGATTCAAGCGTGGCTGCGGCCTTGATTCACCGTGCGATAGGCGATCAATTAACCTGCGTGTTCGTGAATAACGGCCTGCTGCGAGCCAAAGAAGAGGATGCCGTCCGAAAATTGTTCGGGGACAATTTTCAAATGAAGCTGAAAGTGGTGAACGCTTCCTCGCAGTTTCTTACGAAGCTCAAAGGAGTGACTGATCCCGAGCGCAAGCGTCGAATTATTGGGCGCGAATTCATCCACGTTTTTGAAGCTGCTGTCGCAAAACTTTCTTCCAACAAGACCCGTGGAAATGCGCCCAAGTTCAAATTCCTGGCACAGGGGACCCTTTATCCGGATGTCATTGAAAGCGTTGCCATTGCGGGCAACCCGGCAGCCCTCATCAAGAGCCACCACAATGTGGGCGGCTTGCCCAAAAACATGAAGTTTCAACTTGTGGAACCACTCCGCGAACTCTTCAAGGATGAGGTGCGCGAAGTGGGTGCGCAGCTCGGTTTGCCCAAGGAAGTTGTTCAACGGCAGCCATTCCCGGGCCCCGGATTGGCGGTTCGTATTCTGGGCGACATTACAAGGGAGCGTCTTTCTGTCTTGCGTGAAGCCGATGCCATCGTGGTCGCGGAGATGAAATCCTCCGATTGGTATTACAAGGTGTGGCAGAGCTTTGCCGTGCTGCTTCCAGTGCGTTCTGTGGGAGTCATGGGGGATGAAAGAACCTATGAAAACACGGTAGCCCTCCGGATTGTGGAGAGTCAGGATGGAATGACCGCCGATTGGGTAAAATTGCCCTACGAGCTTCTGGCTCGCATCTCGACGCGGATCATTAATGAAGTAAAGGGAGTAAACAGGGTTGTTTACGACATTTCCTCCAAGCCTCCCGCGACGATTGAGTGGGAGTAGGAATCCGTCTCGACCGTGACTCCAGCGACAGTCCGCAGAACCTCCGCAGAAGCCTTGCCCTAGGGGGCTTCTGCAGAATCTTTTGCCCTAGAATCGGATGATGGCAGCAGTCGGGCGCGTTGATCCCGAAGCGGCAAGCGGATCGTAAACTCGAGGCCTTCTCCCTCGTGGGACACCAAATCAATTTCACCTCCGTGCTCGCGCACGATACGCCTCACAATGAGGAGTCCCAGCCCGGAACCGCTTTTCTTCGTGGTAAAGTAAGGGTCGAAAATTTTGCTCATGTGCCCGGGAGAAATACCGCCGCCGGTGTCACGAAAAGTCAGTTTGATAAATTGGTTTTCTTGAGTTGACTCGATTTTTAAAAGGCCTCTCGGACGCATCGCCTGAACCGCATTTTTAATGACGTTAAAAAAAGCCTGTTTGATCTGAGTTTTATCAACCTCCGCCAGAGGAAGATCTCTGCGCAGTTGTTGCTCCACCCGGATCTCCCTGTCGGCGATTTCAGAATGCAAAAAATCAACGGTTTCTCGGATCAGCGTATTCAGATTTTCCAAGCCCAGTTCAAGCTGTGTCGGTCGAATCGCTCCTAAAAACTGCTGCACGATCGAGTCGAGGCGTTCGATTTCCCCGCGGGCGATATCCAAAACATCTTTCATCTCGCGGCGCAAAGGATCATCGACGCGCTTTAATTTGCGATCCAAGAGTTGGAGATGGATGTTGAGGGAATTCAGAGGGTTGCCAATTTCGTGGGCGACGCCGGCGGCAAGTAGCGTGAGGGCTGACAACCTTTCGCTATGGATGGTTTCCTCCGTGGAGCGTCTGTTTTCCGTGATGTCCCGGAGAATTACGGCGAATCCAACCGGTTCACATTCAAAGTCCTCCGTGGAACGTTTGGCCGATGGTTTCTCGAGGCGCAGCGGCTCGATGTAAAAATTGACAAACCTGTGCTGGGGGTAAAAAACCTCGACGTCCCGAGAAATTACTTTCCCGTCACTTAGGAGTTCTTCCCATTTGATGCCTCTAAGACACTCCTTAATCGGGGAGCCCATGCATTCTTCACGGTCCAGACCGAACAGTTCGCATGCGCCGCGATTGATATAGTTAATCCGCCCCGCGAGATCCGTGACGATAACCCCTTCATGAATGGCATTGAAGATGGTCTCAAGAAACCCTTTCTCATCCGCAAGCCGCAACAAATAACTTTCCAAGTCCTGAGGCCGGACCCGTCCAATACGCTCAATCAGTTTATCGAGGAACCCCGAGTTCATCTGGATTTGTGATTCGTTAACAAACGGTTGCGAGGCATGGGAAAAGCTTGATTTCGCCGGTCGTTTCCCAAAAATCTCAGGACGATTTCCGGAAAATTCAGACCCCGCGCATCAGATTTTTAACGTATTCGGTGGGTAAATAATTTTCTATCACGGAGTGAACTTCTCCATCTCGGTAAACACGTGCCTGCGGAAGATGAATCTCCGGTGTTTTGGTGGAACTAAAGAGCACGTCGTCGTGTGTTGCATTCAAGCGGCTCGCGAACCTGTCTGGGGTCAATGTTCCCCCCAAATGGTCGCTCCGTCCGGTGGCTACATGCAATGTCCCCAAAATCTTTTCATCCTGAATATCGCGTCCGCTTGGAGGTAGCTCTTGGGTGCCAAATCCCAGTTCTCCAAGCTCACCAGTGACTGGATCCGAGACGAGTTTTTCATTGTGTGCCTGTATGGTTGAGGCGCTTCCAGCGAGCAGGCGGGCGTGAACAATGCGTCCTTCTTTCACCGTCATCATCCCAAGGGTCCCGTCTTCGTACTTCATGGGGAATGTGCCATCCGCTGTGGTCGGCACAAAATAAACCTCCCCCGCAGGCAAATTGGCAACGTCGGGTTCTGTTCCTGGGCAAAGCCCGTGACTCTTTTGGGCTTCCTGTCCGGCAAGTTCGAGTTTCAAAGTTGCCTGCTCGCCGCAGGCGACAAAGTCGATTTCAACCCTCTGCGCGCGCGTGATGCCCGCGCGGAAGCGCTCTGCGAGAATGCTCACCTCATTGTAATCCACTGCGAGACCCGTGCTCAGAATAATCTCGTTCAAACCGTGAAGCGTCGCACCGCGGAATCCAAACTGTTTCGCCGATGCTGTCAGCGGAGCGGTCGCAGAGTAGGTGGACACACAAAGAACCAGGTCGTATTTTGTGTAAATCGTTTCTTCAAACGAAGAGATCCGTCCCTCCGCGTCGACGCAGGTCTCGGGAAGGTCCAGATTGCTGCCACCTGTGAGCTCATACGCAAACATATCGCCTCCGTCCAAGCCCAGTTCGGCCAGCACGCCATTTTTTAAACCCTGATAAAAAACCTCATAGGCGTGACGTTGTATGGTGAATGTGGGTTCGTTCAAAAAGGCGAAGCCAGCCATCAATGCGGGGTTCGGAAGATCGATGAGGATACAAACTCGTGATCCCTCCGCGGGAGAAAACACTGTCTTCAGAAGCCGGGGAAGGCTGAAGGCCGGGAATGTTCTTTCACTGTATGCGTTGCGCAGGGGGGACGTGTTTGAGTCGGAACGGTTGATGTCGTGCATTATTGATGTTGGTGCTGCGCTTCAAAACGAGGCGCGTAGTGCTGGGTAAATTTTGAGCATCGATGCGCTGCCTCGAGGGTGTCTGGATATAATCCCCTGCAGTCGCATGTGAGTCTGATTATGGCGGAGAAAATGAACGCTATCGTGAATGGTATTCTTTCGATGTACCACACATTGCTTGTCCGGACGCGTAACGCATATAATTTTCAGATGCGGATGGAAGCGGTGATTGTTTCGCCGGCGGGCGCGGGCCGTTTATTTTTTCGGGGACTCGTCTGTGAGTTCGAGGCCAAATTCCACTCGTAGAGCTGCACTTCGATGCGCGAAAATACGCTCCAATTCGGGCTTCACGAAATGATGTTCGACAAATCCTGCGCCAGGCATCCCGCTGAAGGGCACGGCGTAGTCGATGTCGTCTGTCACAAGAGTTCCTCCTTTTGATTCAGCGAAAGAATGAACATGGTGCCAGTAGGAATAGGGGCCTTTGAGCTGAAGATCTGCAAACTGATAAGGTGGCTTCCACTCGGTAATTTTTGACCGCCAGCGCATCGGAATGTGATGAAGCCGTACTTCGTAGTCTATGAGTGTCCCAAGACCCATGACGATCGGTGGCGGCGTCAGGATCTTAAAGCCGACCCAGGGGGGCGTGATTTTCGGCAGATTCTCAGGGTTTGAAAAAAAAGCAAAGACCTCCTTGAGCGCGACCGGCACCCATTGTTCTTTTCGAAGTTTGCGTATGTTGGAGCTCAAAAGGTGGGGAGTCAGCTGGATGTTACCTTGCGAAGGGCGTCGAGTTCGGCATCAAAATCCTCGAGCGTCTTCACGACCCGTGCGCCGTATTTTGAGAGCGCGGTGGAGTATGCGTGGACAGCTCGACCGCCCACGAAAACGTGCGTGTTTTGCGGCAGCATGCGCTGCAATTGAGCAAGTTCAAGGTCTAGCTTGGGATCATCCTCAGGGTACACAATGCTAAGCGCAAGCGCCGATGATTGAGTGGTTTTCACAGCGCCAACCAGCTCGAAGGCGGGAAGGCTTGCCCCGACGTAACAAACGTTCCAACCGTTGTTCGCCGCCGCTGCCGCCACGATCGATGCCCCAAGGTCGTGGAACTGTCCGGATGGCGTGCCGACGACTATCTTGGGAGCGTACGCGTCGAGGTGATATTGCCTCGTGAGATTCCACAGGAAGACCTTGGAAATCGCGGTGAAAAAATGTTCCTGCGCCGCGGTGAAAAGTCCCGATCGCCAGCGCTCCCCAACCGTGTGTGCCAGAGGGGCGATCAAGCGCCTCAGCAGGCCCTGATCGCCCAAAGATATTTGAGCCGCCTGAAATATTTCCTCCATGGCGCGGGTGTCGAGGGAGGAGATGGCTCCCAAGGTCCTTTCAAAAAAAGAAATTTCCTCGGACGAATGTTGGTCCGCCGGCGCCGGCTTTAAAAACCTCGCTTCCCGCCCGGGTTGACGCGCGAGGAGCTCCTGCAATTGGACGTTGTCGAGTTGCACGATTCTACTGATGGATTTGCCCGCTCGCGTGGCAGCGGCAAGCAGCTTCAAGCGCTGCACGTCCTCCTGTGCGTACAATCGGTGACGTCCTTTTGAGCGTGCAGGTTCGATGGCTCCATAGCGTCTCTCCCACGCCCTGATCGCATGGGGCGTGAGGCCTGTGAGTGCGGAAACGGTTTGGATTGAGACGGTGTCAGGCATCAGAAGACTTGCAAAACTTCGACGAAAACTTAGACAGGTTCAATATAAATTCTCTTTCCGGCGCCGATAGTTAAACAAGACATTGACGAAATCTCAAAAAGGAAAGAATCTGGTCCCCATCTCAATATCTGGGAATATCCACTCGAACGGCACTAAAGCATGAGTTTCTTCACAAAGAATATCGACACACGTGGTCGCATCGTCAGAGGCCTCTGCGGGGGCCTTTGTCTGCTTTCGGCCTTCGTTCTTAGAGAGTCCACCGTTGCCTGCGTTTCTCTCATCGGGAGCGGTATTTTCATGCTTTTTGAGGCCTTGAAAGGGTGGTGTGTGGCGAGGGCGTGCGGCTTGAAAACGCCGCTGTAAATCCTGATTCCCCATAAATATGGCGCAACACATTGTGATTGTCGGTGCCGGCCCCGGTGGATTGTCTGCGGCAATTCTTTTGGGCGCTGCTGGGTTTCGAGTGACTGTTCTCGAGAAAATGAGCACCGTCGGAGGTCGAACCTCGTCGATTGAAGAGGAGGGCTTCAGATTCGATCTAGGCCCCACGTTTTTTTTGTATCCCAAGATTTTGGATGAAATCTTGCGGTCCGCAGGAACGAGTCTGAGCGAAGAGGTCGAGATGGTGCGACTGGATCCTCAGTACCGTGTGCAGTTCGGAGCGGGCGGCAGGATTGACGCGACTCCGAATGTGGAGGAAATGGAGAGACAAATTGCTCGGATCTCGCCGAAGGATGCGAGTGGGTTCAGGCGTTTTTTAAGCGACAACCGGACGAAGTTTGACAGCATTCGCGGGTGTTTGGAGCGTCCATTTTTGGGGTGGGGGAGCTTGCTTGCAAAGCAGGTGATTGCCTCTCTCCCGCACATTAGACCGTGGGAGTCAGTGGATGGATATCTGAAGAACTTTTTTTCGGATGAACGTGTGCGCCTGGCTTTTAGTTTTCAGAGTAAATACCTCGGAATGTCTCCTTTCCGGTGTCCAAGTCTGTTCAGCATTCTCAGCTACTTGGAATACGACTATGGGGTATGGCATCCCATAGGCGGTTGTGGCGAGGTCAGTCAGGCCATGGCGCGTGTGGCTGTAAGGCTAGGCGTTGATATCCGCCTTAATGAAGCCGTCGAAGGCCTTGATTTTCAGGGCCGCAGGGTCGCGGGAGTGCGCACCAAAGCTGGGCACTACAATGCGGATGCGGTCGTGATGAATGCGGATTTTGCTCACGCCATGAGCCATCTCGTGCCGGACAATCTGCGAAACAATTGGACGGATGCAAAGCTCGCGCGAAAACAGTTTTCGTGCTCCACGTTCATGCTTTATCTCGGTGTGGAAGGTGTTTACGGGGAGCTGCCGCACCATACGATTCAGATCTCGAGTGAGTACCGTCGCAACCTGCAGGAGATTGAAGACTTCAAGGTTCTCCCGAGTGAACCGTCTTTTTATGTCCAGAATGCAGGCGTGACTGATTCGTCCCTGGCACCCAGCGGTAAAAGCACCCTGTATCTGCTTGCGCCAGTGCCTCATAATACTAAGGCTATTGACTGGAGAAGCAGTGCGCAGGGATTTCGAAACCTGCTTCTCGAAAAAGCAGAGGAGGCGGGATTCAGCGGCTTAAGGCAGAGGATTTGTTACGAGAAGATGGTAACTCCTGCTGACTGGGAGAACGGTTTTTCCATCTTCAAGGGCGCAACCTTTAATCTTTCGCACACACTTTCTCAAATGCTTCATTTCAGGCCGCGCAACCGCTTTGAAGATATTGAGGGCATGTATCTCGTGGGCGGTGGCACTCATCCGGGAAGCGGCTTGCCCGTGATATATGAAGGCGCGCGAATCACTTCAAAGCTGGTATGTGAAGACTTTGGTGTCTCTCTTCCCACGCACAGTCCACAAACGAACCAGGAGCTCAATGTGGATGAGCCATGGAATGTAATTGCTGCTAAAATGGCCTCCAGAGCGGGTTCTCATTGCTAGATAGATCAATTTGTGATGCATTGTAGCACCTTCATTTTATCGAGGCTTAATGAGAAGGAGTTCTCCGTCTCCGCAAGCCGTCGTCCCGTCATGGGAGCATGTCGCGTCCGGGGGGACCGCGGCATGTTCGACCGGGCGGGGCGCCGGCTTGCGGAGATTCGTTTCTCGGAATTTCCGCGGATAAGATCCATGGAGTCCGCATGAACCCTTTGCCATCCGTTGTGGAAAGCGTCGCTCAGGCCCGCACAGCACAAGCGAGTTGGCGTCAGACTCCAGTTCGTGAGCGTCTCCAGATTGTGCGCCGAGTGCGGCGCCGCTTGGCTGAATCGTGCGAAGATTTTGCTCTCGCCGCTTCCTCTCCGGCGCATCCTCAGGCGGAAGTGTTGGTCTCGGAAATACTTCCGCTGCTCGAGGCTTGTAAATTTCTGGAGCGTTCGGCAGGCGCAATTCTGGCGGTCAAGCGCCTGTCTGGCCGGGGACTGCCTTGGTGGTTGTGGGGGGTCTCCTCGGAGATTCATCGTGAGCCCTTTGGCGTCGTGGGCGTAATTTCGCCCTCCAATTATCCGTTGTTTCTTGCGGGGGTTCAAATTCTGCAGGCGCTGGTCGCAGGCAATGCAGTCGTCTGGAAACCTGCGGCTGGGTGTGCAAAAACCAGTGCGAAATTTGTCGAGTTGCTTCTGAGCGTGAATCTGCCTTCGGGTCTTGTGCGGCTCCTTCCAGACACAATCGAGGCTGGGATTGCGCTGACACAAACTGCGATAGATAAATTGTTGTTTACGGGTGGTTTTGACAACGGAGTCCACGTACTCAAAAACCTTGCTGAAAATGCCGTCCCAGCAGTGGCGGAACTTTCAGGGGCCGATCCCGTATTCGTTTGCGCAGATGCAGACTTAACCATCGTCGCCAAGGCGCTTCAATTTGGCAGCATGTTAAACCAAGGTCGAACCTGCATGGCACCTCGAAAAGTTTTTGCGCTTAGGGGTCTGATTGCGGAAGTGGAAGCTGCGATAAAAAGTCGGTTTGCCCTTGTTTCCCTGGGTGCCGCGGTGGCTGTTGGCACGCCGAAAATCGAGAGTCTGATCGCTTTGATCAACGATGCGCTGCGTCGTGGCGCTCGCTTGATCCACGGCGAAGTGCATCCCTCGGGGATTCGCTTTCCCTGCGTTATCGCGGATGTGGCTTCAGACATGGAGATTGTCCGTGCCGACCTGTTTTTTCCTGTTCTGCTTTTGCTGCCGGTAGAATCAGAAGAAGAAGCCCTTCAAGCAGCGGCGAACAGCGGTTACGCCCTTGCCGCCTCCGTGTTTTCCAAAGACCTGCGGGAGGCCAGTCGTCTGTGCCGGAAAATCAATGCCGGACTGGTTTCTGTCAACGATTTGATCGTCCCCAGCGCCGATCCACGCATCGCGTTTGGAGGTTCAGGCAAAAGCGGTTATGGGGTCACTCGGGGCGGGGAAGGGTTGCTTGCGCTTACGCGGGGGAAGGTGATTCAGGTGCGTAAAAGAGGTTCATTGCAGCATCTGGAGTCCAACCCTATAGATCCCATGCTCGCGGGAGCATTGATCAGAGTGATGCATGCGGGTGGCTTGCGCCGTAAATGGAGTGCTTTTTTGGCGCTTTGTCAAAAATCGTGGAGGCGCTCTTCCACAGGTTAAGATTTTGTAACAACCGAGGAGTAACGATGAATGAAAATTCAGAATCAGTGGTAGTCATTGGCGGGGGATTAGGTGGACTTGCCTCCGCGTGCACGTTGGCCGCGCGGGGATACAAAGTCCGACTTTTAGAGACCAACGCCTGGCTTGGAGGAAAAGCGGCCGTCCACCAAGACAAAGGCTTCCGCTTCGACATGGGGCCGACCATCGTAACCGTACCCTCCGTACTTCGCCGCATATTCGCAGAGGCGGGGCAAAAGCTTGAGGATGTTTTACACATGGTTCGTTTGGATCCTCAGTGGCGGAGTTTTTTCGAGGACGGCTCCACGCTCGATCTTGTGGCAGATGGTTCAGAGATGGCGAAACGCATAGATGCTTTCACTTCTGGCACGGCGAGTGGCGAAGGCTACCGACGTTTTCTTGAGCTCTCTGCGAAACAGTCCGAGGTATCCGAGCGCGTGTTCTTCTGGCGTCCCATCGGTAAGATGATGGACATGTTTTCTGCGCGCGACATGGTGCGCGCAGGATCCTTAAAAGACGTTTTATCCATTCGCCTAGGCCAGACAGTCTCCGGTCTCCTGCGTTCCTATGTCCCGGATGAGCGTGTGACCCAGATGCTTGATCACTTTACCCAGTATGTGGGCTCCTCCCCCGAGCTTTCTCCCGCCGTTCTTTGTGGGATTGCTCACATGCAATCAAGCGAGGGAGTGTGGTACCCCATGGGCGGCACCGCGGCTGTGCCTGCGGCTCTTCGGAAGCTTGCAATCGAACTCGGCGTGGAGATCACGACGGGGGTTTCTGCTTCCAAGATAGTGGTTGAAAATGGGCGCGTTGTTGCCGTTAAAACAAGTGATGGAGAGCTCATCGCCGCCGCCGCCGTTGTTTCTAACCGAGATACGGTGCGAACACATCAGGATCTATTGGAGGGCAAGCTTGCTAAACCATTCCAGCATCGTCGCGAATATGAACCTGCGTGTTCCGGTGTTGTGCTCTATCTGGGCTTAAAGCAGCGGTACGAGCATCTTTTGCATCACAATTTTGTGTTCAGTGCCGACCCGCATGTCGAATTTGACGCTATTTATTCAAAGGGTGAACCTGCACCGGACCCAACGTGTTACGTGTGTGCTCCCTCTGGAACAGAGCCCGACGTATCTCCGGACGGCGGCGAGGCTTTATACGTTCTCGTGCACACGCCGTACCTACGGCCTGGGCAAGATTGGCATAAAATGCTGCCAGCTTATCGCCAGACCATTCTGGAAAAACTCAAACGCACCGCTGGGTTGCATGATATTGAAGAGCGTATTGTTACTGAAAGGATTCTGACGCCTCAGGATATTCACGACAGATATCAGGTGCTTAATGGAGCGATCTATGGGTTGGCAAGTCACGGTAGAATTAGTGGATCACTAAAGCCCTCGAATAGAAGCCCAGACGTCAAAGGGTTATATCTCGCCGGTGGCTCGGCGCACCCCGGGCCAGGAATGCCTATGGCCTTGATGAGTGGTTGGATTGCTGCGGATGCTCTCCACCGCGATGGATTGGTCGCGCACTCGGACCGGCTTTGTGTGTGAATGATATGAAAAGCATCGCCGTCGTCCATGAAAAGCCGGTGAAAATTGTGCGGCCCCTCTTGGCTGCTTTTGTTTCCTACATTGAAAAAAGTTTGAGACGGGATTTTCACGCTGTTCGCTTATTAAAGGGCGGCGGGCCCCCGGCGATCGCCTTGGACAAACCCTTGGTCGTGTACCTCAATCATGCCTCTTGGTGGGATCCTCTGATGATGATGTGGCTTGGAAAAATTTGTTATCCAGATCGTTCGCAATACGGCCCGATTGAGGCTTCACAGCTAAAACGATATTCTTTCTTCAAGTATCTGGGCGTTTTTGGGGTTCAAAAAGGGAGTCTGTCAGGGGCGAGAAAATTTCTTCGCATCTCCAAGCAGATCCTTGGACAGCCTGGCGCGATGCTCTGGCTGACTCCGCAGGGACGTTTTGCAGATGTGCGTGAGCGCCCCGTGAAGTTTGCCTCCGGGATTGCACATCTCGCTTCCTTGCAAAAGGAGGTCGCTTTTGTGCCGCTCGCGATTGAGTACGGGTTCGGACAGGAAAAATATCCCGAGATTTTTTTGTGTTTTGGGAAGCCGGTCGACAGTCATAGTTTAGGTGTTGAAGCTCAAAAGATGCAGGATCTCCTAGAAGGCGCTCTCGATAAAACTTTAACACGGCTGTCCAAGGCAGTGATTGAAAGGGACGATGCTTGTTTTGAGACGATGTTATCTGGAAAAGGCGGCGCCTCATTGCCCTACGACCTCTGGCGTCGTTTGCGGGCACTGTGGCGGCGTGAAGCTCCAAACCTCAATCACGGGCAAGTCTCATGACTACGGAACTCATGTTTTTTTGCACGGTTGCTGCGGCTATACCCGCCGCGATGATAGCCGTGAACCTGCGACATTACAGGGTCTTGCCCGAATCCACGCACAGGGAGGTGCCTTCCGTCTCAGTGCTTATTCCTGCGCGCAACGAAGCTGGCAATATTCGGGCTGCCATTGAATCGGTATTGCATTGCGAAGGATTAGATTTCGAAGTTTTGATTTGGGATGACCACTCCTCCGACGACACGGCAGAAATTGTACGTGAAATCTCTAGCAAAGACTCCCGGGTGCGATTGATCAAAGGGGTGCCACTGCCTTCGGAGTGGGCTGGCAAACCCTTTGGCTGTTGGAATCTAGCTGAACGCTCACGTGGCGATGTGTTGCTTTTTATGGATGCCGATGTGCGCTTGAGGGGAGGGGACAGCCTGATGCGAATGGCGGCAGCCTTCCGGAGAACGGACCTTGATCTTTTGAGTGGTGTTCCTTGGCAGCGGGTGGAGACGCTCTCGGAAGTGATGATGGTCCCGCTGATTCATTTCGTACTTTTGGGTTTCTTGCCCTTTCAAAAAATGAGAGCGACATCGGATCCCAGGTTTGCCGCAGCCTGCGGGCAACTCATGCTCTTTCGACGGTCTTCTTACTTCGAAGTGGGAGGCCATAGTTCCGCAAAGCGTAGCTTCCATGACGGTCTCGCCCTTTCACGCAGCTTCCGGAAAGCCAAGCGAGTCACAGATCTTTTTGATGCGACGGGAGTCGCGGTGTGCAGGATGTATTCTGGGGTGGGCGAGGTTTGGCGCGGCTTTGCCAAAAACGCGCATGAAGGATTGGCTTCACCCAAGACAATCCTGCCGTTCAGCAGTTTGCTCTTGTTTGGACAGGTCGTGCCTTTCTTGGCGCTAGTGTCCAACAAACTGACTGGCACAGCTGCCCGATTGGCTTTATGCGCTCTGGTTTTGAACTTTGCCGCAAGGGGAGCGTTGGGGATCAGGTTTAAGCAGCCTCTCTCAGGCGTTCTTTTGCAACCAGTGGCCGTGGGGATGCTTTTGTTGAATCAATGGTATGGAGCACTTCGCTATTGGATAGGAAAGCCCGTTTCCTGGCGCGGGCGCTCGCTTGCAGTCCTCTTGTTTCTAAGTGCAACTTCGGTGCAGGGGTTGAGTTTGGGCGCGTTTAAGTGCCCCAATTTTCAGCTCGAGGATCAGTCGCTAGTATCCCATCAAGTTGAATTTCCGAGGCAACGCCCACTTTATATTGTGGCTGCGACTCGAGCAGGACTCTCCCAAGTCTCCCCCTGGGTGAAGCCTGTCGTAAAACAGTTTGGAGAAAAGGTTGAGATACTTGGGCTTGCCGACGTGAGGGGCATACCGTCTGTGTTTCACGGGATGGTGAGGGCAAAGATTCGAGACGGCACAAAGTGGCCGGTATTAATGGATTGGAAAGCATCGCTGATTCCTGCCCTATGCAGTCCTGAGTTTACCACGGAGGTGCTCGTGATTCACCCAAATGGTGAGGTGCGTGTGCGTATCGCAGGGCAGGCTTCGCCAGAATCGCTCGAGAGGGTAAATCAGGAGTTGCAATCGATGATTCTTGAAAGCGCCGGAAAATCGCCCGCCGTCAAAAGATAGCCAAGGCTTAAAAATGGTCTGAATGCGGGGGTAAAATTCATGCAATCATGAGTTTGCAATGCTTTGATAGATCTTGTTTTTTCAAGAGCGCTTTTTGCTAATCGCGATTAGATTCATCCGATGACTTGCACCCGAGTGATTTTCAGGCTTTCAAATTAGCGATGGGTTTATTGCGCCGCATTTTGGGAGCGCTTATCGGCAGTCCCAGTCCAAAAGCTGAAGATATCGTGTTTGAACCCATAGGAGGTCCAAACACGGCTGTTGCTGCCTTGAACCAGCCGCTTCCTCAGCCACTTCCAAGTGAAGCGCGTGGAGCCGCGCACCGTGTTGCGCTGGGCGATCTCATGGCAAGGGTGCCTTCAGCGTGGAAAAGGTCTGTCGACTTCGTTCCCGAACAGATGGTCGATCTGCCCGCAACTGCGCGTATGAATGCAGGGGCGGAGCGTCCGCTTGCTTTTTCTCTGCGCTACTTGGTACGGTTGTTCCCAGTTTTTTTTCGGGATCCGGGAATGAGTGAAGTCGATGTCGGTGTGGATTTGGCGATGGAGCCATTACGCGAGCCCGAGCCGGTGCTCGACGATTTGCCGCTTGAGGTCGTGCAGGAGGCAGAAGGCGAGCCAGAGACGTTTGCGCAGTGGGAGGGAGATGCTCAATCTGAAAGGGCGCGCTTAAAGGAAGCCAAAGAGACCCAGAAGGCGCTTAAAAGCGTGCGTATGCCGCTAGTGAAGAGCGGTGAGAAAGTGGGGTTTGAGGAGCTTCTTGAGGTCCCTGCAAAGGAGGCCGGTGACTCACCCTCCCTGGGGCCGGGAGGCTCGGCGGCGGCGCCGCCCGCACAAGTCAACGGGCGGTTGAGGAAGATTCTTGAAGCCTATGCTCAGGGGATCACGCCGCCGCAGAAGCCGGCCAAGAGCAGCGAGGTGTTATCCCCACAGCAGACTGGCGAGAGAATAACCCTTGAGGTCACTCCAAAAGAGAGGACTCTAACTCCGATACCGGAACCGGCATTTAGCAGGTCCGAGTTGACGTCTTTCGTTGAGAAGAAAACGGTCATTGGGGTACCCATTGCTCTTGAAAGGACAACGGAGCCGGCAAGGAGTGAGCCACCTGTATTGCACCAGACGCGGTTTGATGAGTTGGGGCTCTCTCTGTCACGCTTTTCAGAGGTGAAGGGGTTTGCCTTGTGGCTCGGCGAGCATGCGATGCAAACGGGTGATCTTGGCTTGGACACACAGGCCGCGACGACGCGCTTTAGGATGGATAAAATTCTCGAGAGCGCGTCCTTAACGCATGGCGCGCAGGATGGCTTTTTAAGTGTCACGGTGCACCACGCTCGAGGAGGGATTTCAATTTTTGGGGGAGGCTTTTGTCTTGTCGCGGTGTCGCACAATGCAGAAGGAATGCCCCCCCACCTGCGTTCATGGTTGTGTGGCTGGGTTTCACAACCTCTCCGGAGCTAGGGTTACCGATGCGTGATTTGGAGCGTGCCTTCTTTGCGGTGAAAATGGATGCTTACCGCCATGCCTGAAAAAGTTTGGCTCATTACAGGAAGTTCCAGAGGATTTGGACGCGCATTAGCCGAGGCTGTTCTTGCACAAGGCGATCGCGTCGTAGCTACGGCGCGAGACACTGCAGCGCTTGCTGACCTCGCAGTACGCTGGCCTCAGACTTCCCTTGTCGCAGAATTGGATGTCACGTCGCCGGAGCAAATCAAAAAAGTGGTGCAGGAAGCGGTCGCGGCATTTGGAAAACTTGATGTTCTTGTCAACAACGCGGGGTATGGCCTGCTCGGGGCCGTCGAAGAGTGTTCAGACTCCCAACTGCGGCGGAATTTCGAGGTTAATTTTTTTGGGGCCCTCAATCTGATTCGTTGTGTGTTGCCCCATTTTAGAGCCCAGAAATCCGGCCATGTGCTTAACATGAGCGCGGCGGCAGCCATTACGAACTACCCGGGGTTCGGAGTGTATGGCGCATCCAAATGCGCTCTCGAAGGCGTCAGCGAATCGCTCGCCGCCGAAGGACGATCTTTTGGACTGAAGGTCACCATCGTCGAGCCTGGCCCCTTTCGAACGGAATTCATTTCACGTTCGCTGGAAACCGTCTCTTCTAGTGCCCAAGAATATGACGCCACCGTTGGAAGGTTTGGAAAGCTTCTTGCCGGTATCAATGGAAAGCAGGCCGGGGATCCAGAGAAGGCTGCACATGCGATCATCCAAGCCGTCGAAGCCGAGCGGCCGCCGTTGAGACTTGTGCTCGGCAGGTACGCCATAGAAAAAACACGGCGTAAATGGGTGCAGGGCGAGGCGGAATTGAAAATGTGGGAGGATGTTGGGGCAAATACAGATGCCACCTCCACCTAGCGTCTTTTCAGCATGTCCGAGTGTCCCGTTACTCCTTCAAACGCGCGTGCACAAACCGAGGGCGTGTCTTTGTATAAACGCTTGCGCATTGGCGGGCGCATGGCGTTACGGGAGAAAGCTTCAGCCTTCCTAGACTTGTTGGAGAAAGAGGAGGGGGGGCCAGGGGTCACCTCGTCGCGTCGGAACCAGGTGCTTAAGGATGTTGCGAGACACCGATATTACGAGCACACGCCTGAAGAGTTACTATGGGGGTGCAGGTTTGCATGGCGTCATAGCGTCCGTTGCATTGGACGTTTTTTTTGGAGGCAGCTTGAGGTCCGCGATGCCCGACATATTCAGGGAGCCTCAGACATGGCACACGCATGCATGGAACATTTGAGTTCCGCCACCAACGGGGGCGCAATCCAACCGCTTGTGACTGTCTTTCCTGCTCAGCGGGCCACCATCCCGTGGCGCATCTGGAACTATCAACTCGTACGCTACGCGGGTTATCGTGCCGAAGATGGCGAGGTGTTGGGAGACCCTGCAGAGGCCCAATTCACGGCCTTTTGTGAGTCCATTGGGTGGAAGGCTCCAAAAACAAAGGGACTGTTTGACGTGCTGCCGCTCGTCATCTCCGGGCCACGCTGCAAACCGAGTTTTTTTACCATACCCGCTCAAAAAGTTCTTGAGGTCCCTCTTTCGCATCCTGATTTAGAATGGTTCAAGGAGCTTGAACTCCGGTGGTACGCCGTACCCGTGGTGTCCAACATGCTCCTCGAAATTGGTGGGATTCGTTATCCGGCAGCACCCTTTAATGGGTGGTACATGGGAACGGAGATTGGGGCCCGTAATCTGGCGGATTGGAGTCGCTACAATCTGCTCCCAGACATTGCGCTCAGAATGGGCATTTTTGAAAAAAGGGAGTCGTCACTGTGGCGGGACAGGGCGCTTGTGGAATTGAATCGAGCGGTGCTCCATTCCTATAAAATGGCGGGGGTGCGCATGATTGATCATCACACGGCGGCGCAACTGCACGTCAGATTTGAAGACGACGAAAAAGCTTGCGGGCGTCCTGTCACGGGGCGCTGGGATTGGCTGGTGCCGCCACTCTCCGCATCTACGACGCCTGTGTGGGATCGGTCCTACGACCCCACTGAATATTCCCCGAATTTTCTCACTCAGAATCCTCCGCGTGGATTTGTTCCATGAAGATCTATGAAAGATTTACTAGAGCAGGCTTTTGATTCGGAAAAATTCCGGGAAATGGGCCATCGCGCCGTTGATCTTCTGGCAAACCACCTTGCTAAAGTCGCTGCGGCTTCGGGAAATGTTGTTAATGCCGAGGGGCCTGAACAGGAGTTTGAGTATTGGTCTGAATACATGCAGCAGCCCCACGGCGACGACATGGACTTGATGACGCAATTTGTGGGGAGAGCGATCCACCTGCATCATCCTCGCTATATGGGACATCAGGTGTGCGCTCCGGTGCCTGTGGCGGCGCTCGCCGGATTGGTTTCGGAGCTTCTAAATAATGGCATGGCCGTCTATGAGATGGGACCTTCGGCAACGGCATTGGAACGATGGATCATTGAGAAAACGGCGATTCAAATGGGGTTCCCCAATGGTGGTGGATTTCTAACCTCTGGCGGCACCCTCGCAATGAGCACGGCGTTGCTTGCGGCGCGTGCCCGGCAGTTGGGGGTGGATTCCCTTCAGACCGGTACGGCCCCCCAATGGGCAGTCATGGGTTCGTCGGAAGCCCACTATTGTTCCGCCAGAGCCTGTCACGTAATGGGTTGGGGACAAGATGGTTTTGTTGTGGTGCCGGTGGATCGTCTTTTTAAGATGCGGGTGGACTTGCTGGATGAAGTCTATGAGCGCAGCGTTGCCGCTGGCAGGACTCCAATCGCAGTGGTTGGAAGTGCCTGCACTACCTCAACGGGGTCGTATGACGACCTCAGCGCCATCGCCGATTTCTGCAACCGGCGCGGACTATGGTTTCATGTCGACGGCGCGCATGGGGCAGCGGTCGCATTTTGTCCCGAATTGCGTTCGCGGCTTTCGGGAATTGAACGCGCTGACTCCGTGGTTTTGGATTTTCACAAGCTGCTTCTCACTCCTGCTTTAGCGACAGCCGTTGTCTTCCGTGATGGGGCGAATTCCTGGGCGGCATTCGAACAGAAGGCCCATTATTTGTGGGATTCGGCACGACAAGGAGAATGGTTTAATGTCGGGAGGCGGACGTTTGAGTGCACGAAACTGTCGATGAGTTTGAAAATTGCTGCCATCTGGCGGGCCTATGGAACAGAGCTATTTGCGGAGAACCTCAGACGTGTTCATGCGCTGGCAAACTGCTTTCACGCGCTGTTGAGTCAAGACCCGCGTTTCGAGACAGCGGTTGCACCAGAGTCGAATATTGTGTGTTTCCGGCTTCACACTCCCGAACTTGATGGACCGGACGCCGACGGCTTGCATGTCCGTATCCGGAAGGATCTTGTGGCTTCAGGAGAATTTTATATCGTACAGACCGTTCTGCATGGGCGGGTTTGGCTGCGTACTGCTCTGATGAATCCATTCACTCAAGAAACTCATCTGCGCGAACTCTTGGAAAAGCTGGCTGGATTTGGATGCAGAGACCAGAAAATCGAGTAAGCGAAGGAAAAGATTTACAGCGCTTTAATGGCCTTTCCTTTTTGTGCAGGCTTTTAGCAATCTCAACACATGTCACTTACGATCTGGACGAACGGTGTTTTTAATCCCCAAGCCACGCGGCTTCTTGAAGAGGGGACCAGTGCGTATCGATTGATAAAAGCACCCACTGCAACGGCCTCGGTTTTGAATCCGGGTGAGGAGGATAGTTCGTTTGCTTCAGCCGACATTGCTTTTGGGCAGCCAGCTGTGGCGGACTGTCTCGGTAGTGCGCAACTCAAGTGGTTGGAGGTGACCTCGGCTGGTTACACCCGCTACGACACGACTGAGTTTTTTTCCCACTTTCGCTCCAGAAATTGTGTCTTCACAAACGTGTCCGGTGTCTTTGCAGATCCTTGTGCCCAGCATGTTCTATCGATGATGTTGGCGCTGGCCCGACAACTTTTGCCCTCACACCGCGATCAATGCACGGACCACTCGTGGCATTACCACGAGAGGCGTTATCATTCGCGGCTCATGACTGGTCAGACGGTTTTGTTGCTGGGGTTTGGAGCCATTGGCAGGCGTCTTGCGGAACTGCTTGCACCTTTCAAGGTGCGGATCCTGGCGGTGCGGCGTAGTGCGCTGCCGCCCGAAGGCGTTGAACTTGTGAGTGAAGATGGTCTTCCAGAGGCACTGGCGGCGGCGGACCACGTCGTGAATATTCTGCCCGCGAGCGCTTCGACTGAGAACTATGTGCACGCAGCCCGTATCTCATGCATGCGCTCGAGCGCACAATTTTACAACGTGGGGAGGGGAACAACGGTGGATCAGAGCGCCCTTGTGGAGGCTTTGCGTTCGGGGCGTTTGGGCGCAGCCTATCTTGACGTCATGGATCCTGAACCGCTGCCTCCGGAGCACGAATTATGGACCACTCCAAACTGTTACATTACCCCGCATACTGCGGGGGGACGGCATGACCAGGACGAGGCTCTGGTTGCCCACTTTCTCGAGAACCTAAGGCGTTATGTAAGAGGCGATGCTTTAGACGATCGAGTGATCTAGACTGAAACAGTTGTGTTGGTTGAAGGGCGGAAGTTTACGCCTGCCCGAGAGGACATCATTTTAAGATCGAGGCCGCTTCCTCCGCCACCGGTGGGTATTCCTTTTTCAATTCTTCAACTAAAGCCGTCGCTTTTCCCGTCTCTCCTTTTTGGACAAACGCTTTCGCTGCGCCAAGAAGAGCCTTGGGTTGAAGTAGTTTCTGCTGCGTGACAAATACCTCAACGGACAGAAAGGCCCGGACCGCAGCATTCCACTGTTTGGAAAGGAGTGCTTCATTGCCGATGCCCAACCAAGATATTCCTGCACTCAGAGAAGACGCTCCAGGCTGCGCAAGCGCCTTCCATGCGGTGCGCGCGCCATTCGGATCATTTTTTGCGGCAATAATCAGTTTGTAAGCCGTGTCGAGTTCGAGGTCACCGGTGGGAGTCCATTGAGCTTGCAGGGTGGCGATGTGTTGCTCGGTTCCCGCGACGGCAATCGCTGGCAGGCGCAAGCGCATGACTTCAGCCCACTGATTGCCTGGGACATCGCTGTAGCCGCGGAAGAACGCTGCGGGATCAGTCGTCTTTTCAAGAACACCAAGGGCATCTCCTTGGTTTGCAAGTTCACGCGCTGCCTCCATCGCTGGGTGTTCTCCGAACTCGATCCGCTCCACCTGATTGATCGGTGTAATGGTGTCAGCCTGGGAACCGTCGGGAGTTGTGGCCTTGTAGAAGAGAAAATTTCCGTCCCTGCGGAGTTCCCTTGCGGCGTGTGTCTTTCCATCTTTGAGAAAAACAGTTTCTGCGAGCAGGGTTGCGGGAAGCAAAAGGGTTGTCAGAACCCAAAAATAGAATCTCATTGCGGCTCCTTTTGTGCGAGACGTTGCTTGGCGGTCTGAACCTCCGGCAGCCCTGCCAGGCGTGGTTTGGTGGCGAGTTCTTTGTAATGAGCGATCGCTTTGGTTGGTTCGTTGAGTTTCTCGAAGCACTCGGCAGTTTTAAGATAAGCGCGTCCCACAAAACGTTCATAGCGTTGGTATGCGACGAAGACGCGCTGGTAATATTGAATGGCCCCTGCCAAATCCCCGTTTTTCTCGAAAACCTCCCCGAGTAAAAAGATGGCTTCTGCGGTGGCTTCGCCTCGCCATTCTCTGGTCGAAGCTACCTGTTCGAGAATGGGTTTGGCCTCATCCTGCTTTTCTTGGAGCAGGAGAGCTTTGGCGCGGCCAAGAGTGACGTCTCTTAATTTGGTGGAGGCGCCTGCCTTGTCTATGGCGTCTGTAAAGGAACGCAGCGCATCCTCCGGCTTGTTTTCAAGCAGAGCGATTTGACCTTGGCCATTGTAAGCGTAATCGAGCAACTCGCTCTTTGGAAAAGAGGTCAGCAGCTCTTTGTAAAATTCTAGGGCTCGTTTTGTTTCTTTGCGTTCGAGAAGGCGGTCAGCGCTTTGAGCAAGAAGAGCAGCTCCCAATGATTTAGGTGGGATTTTGTCGCAGATGGCGTCTAGGGCCTCGGCAACCGCAGTCTGTTTGCGCAAGAAGCGCGCGAGTTCTGCCTGGGCAAAAAGGACGCGAGCCTGAACAAGAGGTCCGGTTGGGAGCTGTTTGGGATCGAGATACTGCCGGAGGTTTTCCTCGGGGTTGTAGGGAGCGACGTTTCCGGGAGAAGCGCTCTCGAGCGAGCGTGGTGGTTTGGCGCACAATTGCGCAAGTTGGGAAATGAGCTGCTCTACGGCGTCTTTGCTCCGGTCTGCGATAAATCCCGCGATTTTCTCCCGCAGATAATTTTTTGCTTCCTCAGTTTTACCGGTTTTGTGGGTTCCCTTTGCCACCCAAAACATCGCTAGAACATTGGAAGGATGTTCGGGCTTTGCCGCGAGAAACTCGAGGAACATCTTGGATGCCTCCTCCGTGCGCCCGAGTTTTTGAAGTAATTTATTAGCCTCAAAAAGAGCATATTGGACGACTTCGTCGGTTGCACCGCGAACGCTTGCCTTTCGATAGACTTCGATGGCGTCGTCCTGGCGGTTGAGAGCAGAAAGAGCGTCTCCGTGCAGGGCGAGAACGTCGCCAGAGACCGGATGGTCCCCGTATTTCGCTTCCCACAGACTGCAGCGTTTGACAACGTCTTCAGACCGGCGGGCGGCCTGGTAGCACGCAGCAATGCGATAATTTGCATCAGGGACGAACAGACCCTCGTTGTGTTGTTTGATGTAGAGTTCAAAGGCTTCCAGTGCCGGTCCGTATTCCCCGGCAAAAAAGTGGGACAACGCGATGCGATATTCGGCCTCTTCCTTGAATTCACCTTTCGGAAAAGACTTGAGGTAAGACTGATAGTCTTCGATGGCCTCCTTGTAATTGGCCTGGTTAAACTGCGCGTTCGCAAGCAGGAAGCGAGCTGTTGGTACCTGAGCGCTCTTCGGAGCCTGACTCAGCAAGGCAGTGAAAGCTTTTGCCGCCGGCTCGTATTGTTCCAGTTGGAGATGCTGTGATCCGAGCAAAAGCAAGGCAGTGGCGATGTTTTTTGTTTTTGGAAACTCCGCAAGAAGGCTCTTGAGTGACTTTAGGGCCTCGGACGAATCACCGTTCTTTGCGTAGAGTGAGGCAAGGCTCAAGAGAGTATCCTCTCTTCCCGTTTTATCCGGTGATCCGAGAATGGATTCAAACAGGATAATTGCTTCATCGACGCGCCCAGTTTCCTGATAAGCCGAAGCCTGTCGGGCGCGCAACGCGAAGAGATTGTCCGGAGCATCCTTGGCTTGATCCAGAGTTTGTTTGGCAGCGTCTACCAGCAGCTTGAGCCTGTTATTTGTATTGGTGAGTTCCACAACGCGGGCGGGATCGTTTTTTGCCGCGGCAACGTTGGTCTCCATGCGGCGGATCAGGTTTTGAATGCGTTGTTGCTGCAGAAGGATCAAGTCCTCCTTGCGTCTCACCATGGAGTAGGCACGAAGTGCCTTCTTGAGCTCAATGGCACGTAAGAAAGCATCGCCGACTTCAAATGCCAGAGCGTTTAACTGGAGCGGATTCTCTATGAGGTGTAGAAAACGGCCTTCGAGTTGCTCCAGAATCTTGAGCGCACTCGTTCGTTCTCCACGTTCCGCTTCGACGGCTCCCAAAAGGATTGCGGCTTGGATGGATTCCTGAGTTTTAAGCCCGCCTGCAATGAGCGCTTGCAGAGCGGTAGCTGCTTCCGCTTTTTTCCCCATTTCCTTTAAAAGGGCCGCCTTCGAGAGCTGTGCCTGCTCCTTTAGGGGGCCTCCTCTTTGCGCCACAAGTTCGAATGTTGCAGACGCCTTTTCCTTCTCGCCAAGCAGCGCTTGGCACTGGGCGATGCTCAGCAAAGCATCGGCAGCTTTGGAGCCGTTTGGATAGAGCTTAAGGTAGTTTTCAAAGGCGGACTTGGCCTTTGCATGGCTGTGCGTATTGAAATGTGCCGCCGCCAGTGAGTAGTGGACGCTCTCCATCCCCGGCCCTTCGGCCCCTTGGGACAGCATCTGTTCGAGATTTGTGACTGCTCCGGCAAAGTCGCCGGAAGCGAACGCACTCATCGCCTTGTTGTACGTTTCCGTGACTTGCGCCGCAGTCGGCACGATCTGTGCATCCGCCTCCCCGAAGACGAGCACGGAGAGCAAACACAATCCTCCTGCGAGGCGCTGGATGGTACTCCAGCGCGGGTGCAAGTGGGTGGCGAAGGGTGGGGATATCATGCCGGTCACTGGCTTAGGCAAAGTGGTTTCGAGGGCGAGTGGCAGTTCAGAGAGGTTGGTTTTGAGAGGATTGTAGCTAGGATCGCCTGATTAAAGGTTGCCCTTTTTTAACTCCTCGACCGCAAAGTCTGCCGCTCGCGCTGTCAGGGCCATGTAGGTCAGGGACGGATTCACGCAGGAACCGGAGGTCATGCACGCGCCATCCGTCATGAAAACGTTTTTGACGGCGTGGACTTGATTGTGTGCATTGAGCACGGATGTCTTGGGATCGCGTCCCATGCGCGCAGTGCCCATCTCGTGAATGGCCATGCCCGGATAAGACCCTTTGTCGTAGATCTTCACGTTTTTGAGTCCCGAGGCTTCCAGCATTTCTTTGGCATCATTCGCCATGTCGATGCGCATCTTCTTCTCGTTGTCCTTGAGCTCCGCATCAAAGACGACTACGGGCATCCCCCATTTGTCAGGCGAGGAGCGGTCTAAAGACATCTTGTTTTCAAAATAGGGGAGCATCTCTCCAAACCCCGTGAGCCCCATCGTCCACTCTCCGGGGTGTGTAAGCGCGTTTTTAAACTCAGCTCCAAACGCCATTTCCGCGATGTTCCTCTGCCATCCCTGACGACTCGCGGAACCTTGGTAGCCAAACCCTCTGCGGTAGTCGCGCGATTCTGTTCCCAAATTGCGGTAGCGCGGAATGTAGATCCCATTGGCGCGTCTGCCATAGTAATATTTGTCCAGATCACCTTCCCATGTGCCGCTCGCACCAATGCGGAAATGATGGTCCATGAGGTTGTGCCCGAGGTGCCCGGAATCGTTGCCGAGACCGTTTGGGAAGCGTTCTGAAGTCGAGTTCATGAGCAAGGCAGTGGAACTCACTGCGCTCGCACAAACGAAAACGACTTTGGCAAGATACTCACGATCTTGAAGGGTCACAGCATCACGCACGCGCACGCCCGTCGCACGCTGTTTGGAATCGTCGTAAAGGATGTGGGTGGCCACGGAATCGGGCCGAAGTGTGAGTCTGCCCGTCTTTGCCGCGGCAGGGAGGGTTGCCGACTGGGTGCTGAAATAGGCGCCGAAAGGGCACCCCAGATTGCATTTGTTCCGATACTGGCACCGGGATCTACCCACGCCGAGTTGCTCCTTCGCGGCCTCCGAGAGGTTCGCCACCCGGCCGATCGTTAAAACTCTGCCGGGGAAGTGCTTTTCGAGACGCTTGCGGACCTCTTTTTCGACATGAAACATGTCCATTGGCGGTAGAAACTCGCCATCCGGCAACTGGGGCAGCCCTAGTTTTTCACCCGAAATACCCGCGAATTTCTCAACATACGAGTACCATGGAGAGATGTCCCTGTAACGGATCGGCCAATCCGTCGCGACGCCCTCCTTGAGGTTGGCCTCAAAATCGATGTCGCTCAGGCGGTAAGACTGGCGTCCCCACATGATCGATTTACCCCCTACAATGTTCGGCCGGAACCAGTCAAAACGCTTTTCCTCTTTGTAGAGGGAATCCGTGTCGGTCATCCAGTATTTTTCCGTCATCTCATTGTACGGATAATCCCTCGAGAGTTTCGGGTGTGTCTCGATTTGTTCCAGCGTCAGGCTGCCAGCGTATTTCAGTTCCCACGGGGCCTTCATCGCATTCTCGTACCCTGTGACGTGCTCAAGGGCGCGCCCCCGCTCGAGCATGAGCACGCGGAGTCCTTTTTCGGTGAGTTCTTTCGCCGCCCACCCACCCGACATACCCGAGCCCACAACGATGGCGTCGAAGGTACGGTCCTGTGTTGCGTCAATGCTGATGCTTGCCATAGTGTTGTGTTGAATTTACGAGGGACTGGAATGAAATTCCGCTTTAGAGCGCCCAAGCTTTCTGCCGAGGCTCCATGGGGACGGATCCTTCGAAGCGGCCGGGGATAGGCAGGTAGGCCAGCGCTTGGGTTGCTCCGATTTCCGAAGTGAAATATCCGGTAACCGTTAACTGTTTGAGCTTGGAAAAGAAGGGTTTGTTGCGAAGCCCGTATTCCTTGAGGGTCTCGTTTTTCTGAGCCGCGGTAAGCTGTGCAAAAGGGATTCCGAAGGTTTTGACACCTTCAGCCTCCAGCGCAGCAAGCCCAGCGTAGAAACTCGTTTGTTCCTCCTTCTTGGTGCAGTCCCTGAGGACGCGAAGGATAAATTTTTCGACTCCAGCAGCTTTGGCGCCGGGAGTATCCGTCGAAGGGATGATGACGTCGGCAACCTCTGCTAAAAGTGCTTCGAGGGCCGCATTGCTCTGGGGCACTTCGCCAGCCTTCGCGATCTGAGCAAAGGCAGTCTGAGGATCTCCGGCCGTGAGACAAGCTCCCAGGGTGAGGGTGACGAGTTGAATGGCTTCCCTTCGTTTCATAAATTAATTTAGGGGTGCTGGACTGCAAATGAACTGTAAAGTGAATAGCGCAGACTGGTAAAAACGCAATCATCTGGGCCTAAAACTCAAGCGATTGAGCATGGCCGGGGGGGACGGTAAATCTAGATCTGTGTTTAGCTCCCCAAACGAGTGGTCTGGGTTTGCTGCGTTTGATGGGTGAAATGTGCGGAGATTCACACTCTCAGGGTCAGTGAGGGAGCCCGTGCATGGCTGACAGAGGGTAGCGTGCGCCCTGAAATGCGCCCTCGGGAAAGGTGCTTCCCAGCAGCTCTAGGTCCCAGGGGGTGAGAGCCACAGTGAGCGCGCCAAGATTTTCCTGAAGACGTTCCCTGCGGCTTGTCCCGATAAGGGGAACGATGTCGTCCCCTTGTGCGAGAACCCACGCGATCGCGAGCTGCGCGGGAGTACAGTTTTTGCTCTGGGCAAGTTCCGTAAGAATTTTGACAAGGGCTAGATTTGTCTCGAGGTCCGCACCCTTGAACCGCGGTGTGAAGGCGCGAAAATCGCCCGGCTCAAAATTTCCATCCACGGCGCCCGAAAGCAACCCACGCGAGAGAGCCCCGTACGCAACGATCCCGATGCCGAGTTCCCTGCAGACGCCCAGAATTTCACGTTCAATAAAACGAGTGGATAGGGCGTACTCTATTTCCAATGCCGCCACTGGATGAACTGCGTGTGCGCGTCTGATGATGTCCGGATTGACTTCCGAGAGCCCCAAGTATCGTACCGTCCCATCCTGAATGAGTTCTGAAATGGCTCCAACCGTATCTTCGATGGGAACATGGGGGTCGAGGCGTGCAGGCTCGTAGATGTCTATGTAATCGACGCCGAGGCGCTGCAGCGAGTAGGCGACAAAATTTTTGAGCGCAGCGGGGCGCGAATCATGTCCGAGCCAACCGCCTTTGGGGTCGCGCAGAGCCCCAAATTTAACACTTACAATAGCCTGCTCTCTTCTCCCTGCAATGGCTTTTCCCACAATAGTTTCGTTATGGCCCATTCCATAAAAATCGCCCGTGTTGAGAAGGGTGATGCCTGAGTCCAAGGCTGCCTGTATCGTGGCTACACCCTCGGCATCATCGCGCTTTGCGCTGGAAGCGTAGAAGTCCGAGATGCCCATTGCTCCAAAACCAACTTCAGAGACGAGGGGGCCGTGTTTGCCTAAAAGATGGGTTTTCATGAGTGGAAAAGAAGTGGTGCATTCGAGGGGTGTGGACAAAGCGGAAGCGCTCTTGGTCCGACAAACCACTGTCGTTGTGCGTTACGCGCGTTTTCTAGGAAAGCTTTTCTGGAAGTGGCGCGATGTGAAATAACTGCGCCCCGCGAGGCGGGAGGTCCAGATATAGGCCGTTTGCAGCGATCTCGTCTCCATCGCGAATCCATTTTTCAGTGCCGATGCGATCTACGAGACTCCACGTTTTGGAGCCCATGTGAGGCGATGGGATGCGGACGCGGCATTGCGCATGATGGGGTGCGAGGTTGACGACAACGAGGTCGAACTCCGTTTCTGAATCCGGGCTGGGCCACTGCACGATGGTAAAGAAACCAGCCGTTGGATTGCCCTCCCAAGCGGGATTTGGGGGGAGGATACGTGCTTTGCTTTTGCCTACAAAGCTCGTCGCAAAAATGGGTAGCAGGCTGGCGTAGATGGATTGAATGCCGACGTCGGTGGGTTCGTCTGCGCGCCGGGTGAGTTGGACTCGTGCAAAGCGGCGCACGCCCTCCAATTGTCCGTCGTGAAGGAACCGCATGCCTGGCAACCCCAGAATCAGGACCGCTGCAGCGCGGTGACGCTCGTGGGACAGCGCGGTCGCGGCGCGGGGTTCGTCGTGATTTTCCAAAAAGTGGGCACGGCGCGTGTTGTCCGAGGCCATGCCCAAAAGATGTGGTTGGATGTTCTGCGGTTGGTCGTGGACAACGAAGTCGTAAAGGCTTTTGTCGTAGGCGTAATCAAAGCCTAATTCACACAGTCTGCCCTCAAGCCCCCAGTAGGCTTCAGCGAGAAACAAGAAGTCCGGTCGCTCCCGTTTGGCGCGGGAAATGGCGTCCGACCAGAACTCGCCCGCTGCGCGTTTGCCGAGAAATGGCACATGTTTCCAAGTATTCTCGAAGACATCCGAGAGGAGAAGCATGGCCATGTCGCAGCGGACCCCATCGCACTTTTGCGTCAGTGAGAGAAGCAGGTCGTTCATCGCGTTGCGTGTTTCGACGCTGCGATAGTCAAGTTGAACCGTATCCGTCCAACCCGGAAAGTAGGGGTCCTTGCCGTGCGCGATAAAAAGTTGGCGCTCGCGGTTGTCGAGAGGGAATGCACCGTCAAAAGCGCTGATATTGTGGACGAAAAGGTGGGGACGCTGGGTGACCCATTCGTGGTCCAAACCAAGATGGTTGGGGACGAAATCGAGGATCAGTTTGATGCCCAGTGCTGCGAGCTTTTGGCGAAAAGTGGCGAGGCCTTCATCGCCGCCTAGCAAGGCTGCCACATGGAGTTCTTGCACCGCATAGGGGGAGCCGAGGATGTCGTTTTCGGTCCAATCCGGAAGGGCGGCATGGTACTCACGCCGCAGGTCTGGATGGGTGAGGGCTTGGGTGCGCGATTTGGGGCCCGTGGGCCATACGCCCATCAACCAAAGATGGGTGACTCCTATTTGTTGCAGGGATTGGAGAACCTCAACGGGGACGTCCTGCAGTTGGATACGACCGCCGTATTTTTGAGAAAGTTCGGCAAGCCATTGACGCGCATTGATTTCGTACAGGAGTGGATGAGCCATAATCTGAGTGAAATGTGTGCGTCGCAGGGTTGCCGAGGTCCAAATTTCGTCCAGCAATCACTCACAGCGCGTCTGATTTCGTGAGGGAAATCAGACGCGCTTCATGCGTCGATGACGAAGGCTTTATTCTTCGGGCAGGGGCTGTCCTTTGGTTTCGGGAGCGAAAGGTAATGTCAGCAGGGCGATGATGAAAATACCGCACATGGTCATTGCCGCGTAGCGCAGAGGCAGAGACGGGTCAGTGGCCTTGTAGGCTCCAAAGACGTCAACCGTGAGTTTGGCGGAGAAGAAGCTGCCTGCAGCGGCTGCAAACCGGCCAAAGTTGTAGCAGAAAGAGGTTCCCGTGCTGCGCAAGCGACTTGGAAAGAGTTCCGGGAGGTAGATGGCGAAGCCTGCGAAGACGCTCAATTGGGCCATTCCCATCAGAGGCATCATCCAGTAGGCATCCATCGGGGAGTTCATCTTCCAATAGACGAGGAAGGTAATAATCAGCGCAGCCGAAAAGCCGAGGGTGAAGGCTAATTTCCGGCCGAGGGTTGCGATGCGAGTGAAGAGAGTCATTCCAAGGGCCGCGCCGACCATTTGGAGCAGGTAGGCTTTTGTGATGGCGGCATCAACGCTGGATTTGACCTCCTCGGGAGCGACTTTGCTTTCGAAATAGGTTTTGAAAACCACCTTTTGGAGGTCCACTGCGTATTCCCCAATCGCCCAGAGTCCGACGACACCGGTACCTGCGATCAGTGCGCCAATGAGCAGGTTTTTACGCCAGCGGGATTGCGCAAGCAAGCTCAGGTAGGGGCCAAAGATGCTACCGCGCGGAAGCGCTCCCTGTTCTTTCAAACGGAGCCAGGGCTCGGGCTCTTTTAACTTACTACGGGTTAGAATGATGAGCGCGGCCGGCAAAGCGCCGATGAGAAACATCCAGCGCCACCCGGTTCCAGCCACCAGCGTGCCGTTTTTCTCCAACGCATCGATGCCCATTTTGGCAAATCCAGCGGCCACGTTGCCAATCGTCGATAGAATTTGCAGGAGTCCCAGCGACTGGGCCCGTGCTTCTGTCGGGACTGTTTCTGCAATCAGCGCCACTGCGAGTCCAAAAACGCCACCGACGCCAAGTCCCGTGAGGAAGCGGAAGATCGTGAAATCGAGTTTCGTCTGGCTGAAGTAACTCAGTCCCGTAAACGCGGAGTAGATAAGGATCGTGAGTGTGAGCATGCGCGCCCTGCCGTAACGATCGCCAAGCGCGCCAAAAATCATTCCACCAACACCCCAACCAATCAGAAAGCATGCCGTGACAATCTTGCCGAACCCCTGCACTGCGGTGTCCGTGGGGGGGAGTTGCATCAAGCTCGAGAGCGCGGGAATGCGCGCGAGCGAGAACAAGCGTTGATCGAGGCAGTCGAAGAACCAAGCTGCCGAGGCAACACAAACGACGAACCAGTGGTACGGTGTCAGGTGACTCCACCAAGAGCGGGATATGGCTTTTTGCATTTGAATGATCTTTTGAGGGGGAACAACGAATAGACGCCGGCTTCGGTGGCGTCTCGGCCAACAAACAACGGTTTATAAAGGGCAAGGCGTCAAATAGACGAGGCTAATATGGAGAGCCGTGCGGGGAGTGATCTCTGAATATGCTGCTGAAAACGTGCTTTATGGAAGAGTGAGATTCTCTGCTGCTTTGTAAGCGGCAGGCCGTCGGTTCGAGCCCGACTGCCGGATCTCTCTGCAAGAGGGACTTACGGAAAATGATGGCACTGGATTGGCACCAGCGGTGCCTACTTGGTGCCAACTTTGGAACCCCACAGGGAATTTTATACCCCCACAAGGAATCTCTTATGGACACGCTTTTCAGGGGCAGACATGGCACGCAGGCCCCTTTTTTGTGACCGAAGCAATTTTTTAAACTTTACAAACCCCCTATAGAATAACCCGTTATGGCACGTCATACAGGCATTCATTCCAAACTGGCACAGGTATTTGGCGTTTCCCGTCAAGCTGTATACCGCTGGCAAAAGCAGGGAGCCTCCTTCCTTCGGCAGCGTTCCATTACAAAGTGACCTTTGGCGGCGGACTTGCTCTTGAATTGCGAGGTGGCGCACCCATTCCCCACATACCGATAAATATTCACATCCCGGCCCGCGAACCTGATCGGATCCGCCGGCAGAAACCTCCCCAACTGCGCTGAGTACACCCGGTTCCTGTAGTTAGTCGATTCTGAAAAAGTCACAGCGACGCGACAGGGGTCGCGTAACCCGGGCTGAAAATCGTGGCCACCAGCGCTCGGAAGAAGAGCCAAAAACGGCCCACCCATCCCAACAGCTTCCCAAAATTCATCGCCGCTGCGCTCAGCAA
>CANJPY010000053.1 GCA_947476255.1 Chthoniobacteraceae bacterium
CCCTGACGACGGCACAGGTGGCTGCGCTGACAACCGGCCAGATTAAGGCAATCGTCTCTGAAGACTTGGCAGCATTGAGCACGACGCAGGTGCGCGCGCTGACAACGGCGCAGGTGGCGGCGTTGACGAGCGGCAGCATTGTGGCACTGACCACAGCCCAGGCAGCAGCGATGACGACAGCACAGGTGACTGCGTTGACGAGCGGCCAGATTGTGTCGCTTGAGACGCAGGATCTGACGGCGCTGACGACAGCGCAGGTGGCAGTGTTGACGACAGCGCAAGTGAGGGCATTGACAACCGATCAGATAGTATCACTGTCGACGGTTCAGGTGCCCGCACTGACGACACTTCAGGTGGCCGCGCTGACGACGGATCAGGTGCGTTCGATGGAAACGCAAGATGTCGCGGTCCTGACGAGCACTCAGGTGCCTGCGCTGAGCACCTCGGCTGTCTTGGCTCTCTCCACGGCTGAAGTGGCAGTTCTGACCACGAGTGCGTTCTCGTCCTTGAAGACGACACAACTGATTGCGTTGTCGACGTCACAGATCATAGCGCTAACTACTGGCCAATTCACGAGTTTGAGTACAGCCCAGATGAAGTCGCTTACATCAGCGCAGGTGCTGGCGATAACTTCTGATCAGCAGCTCTCACTGACCTCGGCCTCTCAGTGGAACGCATTGTATCCTGCATCGAGTCATCGCAGCTGATTTGTTGTGTGGGAGTTCACAGGTGACCAATCAGCTGTGAACTCCACACGATTCTCCTTTAAAAGTTCCTAAATGCTTCCATATCACACGGCTCTCCGGGCCTTTGTCGTGGTTGCAACCCACCACAGAAGGGCTGTCCCCTCGGACGCCCCTCTGTTGTGCAAGGAATCAGAGCCCCAGGGATCTCTGCTGCGTCTTTTGCATGCCGCAGATTTGGAGGCGAAGCCGCTTGAGAACTGCTCGTTAAAAAGTCTCGGACGTTTGGGGGCAGCGATGCCCGTGGTGGCGCGTAAAAAGAATGGCCACTGGTTTATCATCATCCATGTGGTTGCCGGGGCGGATGATCCGCATTTGTTCGTTCTCGACATTGAGAATGAAGCGGCTGGTGTTCAGAAAATTAGCTTTGAACAACTTGCGGAGTTTTGGGACTCGTTTCTGGTTCTGTGTGGCCCCCAGAAAGCAGCCACGAAGAAAGAAGAGCCATTCGGGTTCCGATGGTTCTTTGCGGAGATTTTAAAGTACCGCCGTCATTTTCGGGACATTGGAATTGCGGCTTTAGTGGGGAGTTTGCTCTCGTTTGTAACACCGCTGATTTTCAGCTTGCTGGTGGATCGTGTCATTCCGCATCGGACCTTCAACACGTTGTACGTGATTGTATTGATCTTCCTGCTGGCTGCATTTTTCGAGATCTTCTTTTCGCTGTTGCGCCAGAATCTGACGCTGCTGACCACGAACCGGATTGACGCTACGCTGTCCTCAAAGGTGTTTGAAAAACTCTTGAAGCTGCCGATGTCATTTTTCGACAGAATGCCTGCCGGGTTGGTGTTCCGAAACCTTCAGCAGACGAGCAATGTACGGCATTTTTTAACGGGCAGATTATTCAATTTGCTGCTGGACGGGATTTCCCTGCCCTTCCTCATTGTATTGCTCTTCATTTACAGTTGGAAGCTGGCGTCCATCGTGTTTGTGTTTACTGGGCTGATTGCAGCTGCAATCGCCCTGATGCTGCCAGTTTTTCGCTTGCGCTTAAATGACCTGTATTCCGCAGAGGGAGCGAGGCAGGCGCATTCCGTGGAAGCGATCCATGGAATACGGACGGTAAAGTCTCTTTGTTTGGAAGAGTTCATGAAGACCACATGGGAGGAGAAAGTGGTTTCCTCCGTGCGCAAGACAAGCAGCGTGGGGCAATTTAGTATTATTGGGGCGAGCCTGACTTCGTTTTTGGAAAAGACGATGAACATTGCTGTTTTGAGCATCGGTGCAGTGGAGGTCTTCAATGATGAACTGACCATTGGTGCCCTGATCGCGTTCAACATGTTATCCAATCGGGTAAGCGGGCCGCTGATCCAGATGGTGAGCCTTATCAATGATTATCAGGAGACGGCGATGGCGGTGTCTTTGCTCGCGGGAATCATGAACCACGAACCGGAACGCGACCCCAATTTTAAGGGCAGCAAACCGGTGGTGCAGGGGCGGTTGGACTTTGAGCGGACGACCTTTCGCTATCCCGGGGCAGCGGTTGCCGCGCTGGACCACGTGGACTTTACGGTGATGCCCGGAGAGGTGATAGGAGTGGTTGGCCGTTCTGGATCTGGCAAAACCACGTTAACCAGGATGATTCAGGGCATCCAGATTCCGACGGAAGGGATTATCAAGTTAGACGGGGTGGATCTTCGGCAGATCGATCTTTCGCATATACGAAGGAATATCGGGATCGTATTGCAGGAGAGCTTTTTGTTTCGTGGAACCATTCGGGAAAACATCTCCATTGCAAATCCGCGGGCTACGGCAGAGGAGATCGTGATGGCGGCGAGGCTTGCGGGGGCAGAGGAATTTATCGACCAACTGCCTATGGCGTATGATTCGCTGCTTGAGGAGGGCGCTACGAACCTTTCCGGAGGACAACGGCAGAGGATCGCTATAGCACGCGCCTTGTTGCCGCAGCCGAGGGTTTTAATTTTTGATGAAGCGACCAGCGCCTTGGATCCTGAGAGTGAAGCGATCATACAGGAGAACCTTTCGCAGATTGCGAAAGGTCGAAGCATGATCATTGTATCGCACCGTCTTTCTTCTTTGGTGAACAGTGATCGGATTCTGGTTTTGGACAAGGGCAAGGTGGTGGCGATTGCCCCGCATTCTGATTTGCTTGAGAGTTGCGAGATTTATGCGCATCTGTGGAAGCAGCAGACGAGGGATATCACGCGATGAAAATCGATTGGTTTCAGGAGCAATGGCAGAAGTTGCGGCCGAAGGTTAAGAAAGCGTATCGGACCTCGGGTGTGAGGCGTGGGAAAGTGGTTGGGTTGAAGCGATTACGGAGAGAACCCTGGGCCCGGAAGGTGGCCAAAGCGTGGCGTGGTTTTAAGAAGGAGGTTTATGAGAGCCTGCTTGCTGCGGAAAAGGAGCCGGACAAGCGTATTTTAGGGGAGGCTCTCACCTTCCAAGGCGATCTTGTTCATCTTTTGGATGAACCGTTGCCGCGTGGTTTGCGTGGAGCGATTTATTACTTTGGCTTGTTGATTTTTTTAGCGTTGTTGATTTCGATTGTTTTCAAGGTGGACGTTGTGGTGCAGGGGCAAGGGAAACTTACGTATGACGGCCCTCCTATTGTGCTTCAACCTTTCGAGCATGCCGTGCTCAGAAGTCTGAATGTGCGACCGGGTGATACCGTAAAGAAGGGGCAGGTTCTTGCCACTCTTGATCCCACTTTTTCACAAGCCGACCTGCTTGCGTTGGAAGCTCGTAATAAGGCGGTGCGTTCGCAAATCAGGCGCTTGGAGGCGGAGTCGACTGGGACGCTCTATGTTCCTGCCCCGGCCGACGGGGAAGCCGGTGCGCTGCAGTTGGAGGTCTATAGCCGGCGAATGGCAGAGTACAAGGCGCGGATGCGCACCTTGGACGAGACGCTTGCAGAGACGAAAGCAGGATTGGCTCGCACGACCTCGGATATTAAGAATCTCGACGAACAGCTTAAGATCTCCTCTACGGTCGAGAAGATGCAGGAAAGCCTTCTGAAGTTGAATACGAACTCAAAGCTTGAATATTTGAACGCGCAGAATAACCGACTTCGGGCGGAGCGTGAATTTCAAGAAGCAACAGACCGGTTGGTGGAAGGGGGCCACAGGTTAAAGGCTGTGGAGGCGCAAAAAGAAGGGGCTGTGGAAGAGTGGAAACGCGCGGCCTTCGAAGAGTTGACTCGCCAAAGGGCGGAACAGGCGCAGGTCGAGGCGAGTCTGACAAAGATCACACGGATGAACGCTTTGATCTCGATCGTTGCTCCTGAGGATGGGGTTGTGTTGGATATTGCCAACCGATCCGTTGGCTCGGTGTTGAGAGATGCGGAACCCCTCGTGATTCTGATTCCAACGTCAATTCCGATGATCTCGGAAATTCAACTGAGTTCGGCCGCTGTTGGGGAGGCTTCTGTCGGGGATAAGGTTCTGGTGAAAGTTGATGCGTTTCCGTTTCAACGTTACGGAGGGCTTCACGGGCATATTCGCTCTATCAGCTTTGAATCCCATGTGGGCGGGACGCCTGGTGACATGGAGTCGGTGGCGAACAAGCGAGCCGTGGGTGCGGGTGGAATGCATCGTGTGGCCATAGAACTGGATAGTCCACGCATTGACCGGCAGCCTTCGAACCGTTCGCTTTTTCCTGGGATGACAGTCACAGCCGAGATCCATCTTGGGAAACGGCGGTTGATCAACTATCTGCTGCATCCGATCCTAAGGGGCTTGGGTGAGAGCTTCCGGGAACCCTAAGAGGGTGGGTCTCCCAGAAAAGTTGGCCGTCGGAGGTAGTCGCCCGGAGCACGCTTGGCTTCGCGAAAAAGGAAGCGGGCGACTTAGGTTCGTGAAAGGTTTTTGAATTTCGAGCGACTCCACTCAAAGGCGAGATAGACCACGGGTGTGGTGTATAAAGACACGACTTGGGAGAGCAGCAGGCCTCCCACTAGGGCAACGCCGAGGGGTCTGCGCAGTTCCGCCCCGACGCCGGTTGCCAGTGCTAGTGGGAGACTTCCAAACAAAGCGGCAAGCGTGGTCATGGTGATCGGCCTGAAGCGTGCGATGCAGGCTTCAAAGATGGCGTCACGAGGGGTGAGACAACGTTCGCGCACGGCATCGACGGCAAAGTCGACCATCAGAATGCCATTCTTCTTCACGATGCCCATCAGCAAGATGATCCCGATAAAAGAAACCATCGACAACTCGTGGCCGAAGAAAAGAAGAGCCAATAAAGCGCCTAAACCCGCTGAGGGGAGGGTGGAGAGAATGGTGAAGGGATGGATGAGACTTTCGTACAATATTCCCAAGACAAGATAGACGGCGATCAGCGCCCATAGTGTAAGCGAGGGGAGGGTTGCGAGAGAGGCTTGAAAGACTTGTGCCGTCCCCTGAAAGCTTCCTTTGATGCTTTCAGGCAACTGCAGGGAGTCGACGGTATCCACGACAAGAGTGGTAGCGCGTCCCAGAGAAACACCCGGAGCCAAGTTAAAAGAAACGGTGAGGGCGGGGAATTGCCCCTGATGATTTACGGAAAGCTGTGCGTTCGTGCGTTCAAATTTAGCAACGGTCGAAAGAGGGACGAGTTTGCCCGCCTGCGTGCGTACGTAAACACTGTTGAGCGCACTGGGTTCCGTGAGCGAGTTCTCCTCAAATTCGAGGACGACACGGTTTTGATTGAGCTGTTTGTAAATGGTGGAAATCTGCCTTTGTCCAAAAGCGTCGTAGAGGGCGGCGTCTATTTCGGTCATGTTCACACCGAGACTGGCAGCGGCTTCTCTATTGACCTTGATGTTCATTTTAAGGCCGCCGGTTTGTTGATCGCTGGTGACATCGCGTAAATCTGGAAGCTTGCGCAAAGCGCCGAGGACCTTGGAGACTGAGGCGTTAAGTGCCTCTAAGTCATGTGATTGAAGTGTGTATTGATATTGCGCCTTGGAGGAGCGTCCTCCCACACGGACGTCTTGCATGGCTTGAAAAAAAACGCGGGCGCCAGGCACTTGTCCCGTGAGTTTTCGAAGTCGGCCGATGATTTCGTCTACACTGCCTCGGCCCTGCTCGAGCGGTTTAAGTGCGAGAAACATGCGGCCAGTATTGCCCGAGCCGCCGAGATTAGACGTGCCCACAAAGCTGCTGACGGTAGCCACGGCGGGATCTTCGAGAACGGCTTTGGTGACTTGATTTTGGATTCGCACTATTCCCTGGAATGAAATGTCCTGAGAGCCCTCGACGAGGCCCATGAGCATGCCCGTGTCTTGTTGGGGGAAAAACCCCTTTGGGACGCGCCCATACATCCAGACAGTGGCACCTATGGTCATGCCTGTCGCGAGCAGCATGAGGAAGGAGTGGCGCAGCACCCAACGCAATGAGGAGGAGTAGAACGCGGTGACGAGGTTGAGAACCCATTCGACGGCTCTTTGGGTGAAGTTGGGGCGGACATGCTCGCTGTGTGCACGTAGAAAAAGCGCACACAGACAGGGAGTGAGGCTCAGAGAAATGACGGCGGAGATAATGACAGCAAGACTGAGTGTGACGGCGAATTCGTGGAACAGACGGCCAATCAGCCCTCCCATGAACAGAAGGGGGATGAACACCGCGATTAAAGAAACAGTGATGGAGATGACTGTGAACCCGACTTGTTTTGCGCCTTTGAGTGCGGCGGTGAGCGGGGGATCGCCTTGTTCTAAATAACGGAAAATATTTTCGATGACGACGATGGCATCGTCGACGACAAAGCCGACGGAAATGGTGAGTGCCATTAGAGACAAGTTGTCCAGACTATAGCCAAGGAGGTGCATGCCGCCGAAGGTGCCTGCAAGTGCAAGAGGGACGGTCACGCTTGCAATGAGCGTGGGGCGGAGTTGGCGGAGGAATATAAAAATGACCAGCGTCACCAAGCCAACGCTCAAGATAAGTGAGAATTGCACCTCATTGACTGCGGCACGAATCGTGATGGTCCGGTCGCTGATGACTTCCAATTTCACAGAGGGCGGCAACCAGCTCTGGAGCTGAGGGAGAAGCTTTTTGACGCCGTCGACGGTTTGAATCACGTTGGCGTCCGACTGCTTGTATACTGATACGAGGATGGCGGGTGTCATGCCGGACCAACCTGCGACTTTGTTGTTCTCGACACTTTCAGCCACTTCCCCCAACTGGCTTAATCTCAGAGGAACACCCTCACGTTGTGCGACGATGAGATTTGCGAAATCAGAGGCGCGGCTGAGTTGATCGTTGCTGTCTAGGGAATAAAGAAGCACGTCTCCGTCTATGCCGCCTTTTGGAAGGCGAAGATTGGACGAAGCGATGGCCTGCCGGATGTCTTCCATAGCGAGCCCGCTTAAGGCAAGAGCACTTGGATTGATGCGAATGCGCACCGCTGGTCTGGAGGACCCGTTAATGTTCGCCTGACTGACACCATCGACCTGGCTGAGGCGTTGTACGACGAGAGAGTCTGCATATTCGAACAGCTTGGTGAGGGGCACCAGCTCGGAGGTCAGCGCCAGGATCATGATGGGGGCGTCCGAGGGGTTGTAGGTGCGCGCGGAGGGCGGATAGGGAAGGTTAGCGGGGAGGTCGGCTCTGGCGGCGCTGGCGGCTGCGCGGACGTCTTTGAGTGCGGCTGCGATTTTGCGTGAGAGGTCGAATTGGAGGGTGATGTTAACGGCTCCTCCGGTGCTCACGGATGTCATTTCAGAGACACCTGCGACTTGACCGAGTTTGCGCTCTAAAGGAGCTGCGACCGTGGCGGCCATTGTCGCGGGGTCGCCCCCTGGTAATGAGGCGTTGACAACGACTACTGGAAAATCAACGCGGGGAAGTGGAGCGACGGGAAGGGCGTGGTAGGCAACCAGACCGAGAAGGAGTAAAGCGATTGCCAGCAGAGAGGTGGCGACAGGGCGCCTTATAAATGGCTCTGAGATATTCACTGAGGCAGCGGATGAACAATGGGCGCCTGATGCCCCTCTGCTTTATTGCTTGAAACAAAGCGCTGTGCGAAGCGGTTCAAGAAGAGATAGATGACGGGAGTGGTGTAGAGAGTCAGAAATTGGGAGACGAGGAGGCCCCCGACGATCGTGATTCCCAAAGGGCGTCGGAGTTCGGCGCCGGCGCCATTTTCAAAGACCAAAGGAAGCGCTCCGAGCAGCGCGGCGGCTGTGGTCATTAAGATGGGACGAAACCGCAGGACGCATGCTTGGTAAATGGCTTCGGCAGGGGCCAAACCCGCATCGCGTTCTGCTTCGATGGCAAAATCGATCATCATAATTGCATTCTTTTTAACGATGCCGATGAGAAGAATAATCCCAATGATTCCGATGAGGTTGAGATCCATACGTGCGAGATAAAGCGCAAGCAGAGCGCCTACGCCGGCCGAGGGAAGCGAGGAGAGAATCGTCACCGGGTGGATATAGCTTTCGTATAAAATTCCCAGAACGATATAGATCACAATGATGGCAGCCAGAAGAAGCCAAGGAGTGCTTGCGAGAGAAGATTGGAACTCCGCGGCGCTTCCAGTGAATTCAGTGGCGATTGTATCTGGCATGCTGATTTCGCGTTTGACCGCTTCAATGGTGTCGATGGCATTTCCGAGGGAGCGTCCAGGCGGCGTGTTAAAAGAGATTGTAACAGCAGGGAACTGCCCTTGATGTTGAATGGAGAGAGGTGCTGTGACGGTGCGCAGTGAGGCAAAAGTATTGAGAGGCACGAGGTTTCCCGTGGTTGATTTTACGAAGATTTTTTCGAGGGCGTTGTTGTCTTTTTGAAAATTGGGAGCGACTTCGAGCACGACCCTGTATTGGTTGAGCTGCGTAAAGATCACCGATACTTGGCGCTGGCCGAATGCATCGTAAAGAGTGTCGTCAATGGCTTGGGTGGTGACATTGAGCCGCTGAGCTTTGTCGCGGTCGACTTCGACACGGAGTTGGAGACCGCCTGTTTGTTTGTCAGAGGTGACATCGGTGAGTTCGCTGCGGTTTTGGAGAGCCAGGAGAAGGCGGGTGGACCATGTATCTAAATCTTCGTCATCAATGCCTTGCAGGGTGTACTGGTATTGTGTCCGGCTGAGGCGGCTGTCGAGGCGGAGATCCTGAACGGCCTGCATCAGGAGCGTGATGCCCGGCAGGTCTGCAGCGAGGGAGCGCAATCTTTCCATCACCTGGTCGATGCTGGAATGCCGTTCTTTTCTTGGTTTTAGAGAGATATAAAGGCGGCCTGTATTGGTGGCGGGATTGATTTGTCCTGCCCCTACGAGAGACGCGACGCTGGCTATGTCTGGGTCCTGTTGAAGCCGTTCGGTGAGTTGCGCCTGTTGGCTGGTCATCTCCTTGTAGGAGGTGCTTGGGGCCGCTTCCGTGATGCCCAGAATAAGGCCGGTATCCTGTTGGGGGAGGAGTCCTTTTGGGATGACCGCATAGAGGTAGAGTGTGGCGACGACGGTGGCGGCGGTGAGGAGCAGGATAAAGTTCTGATGGCGCAGGACCCAGCGCAGACCGGTCTCGTAGACGGCCAGAAGGCCTTCAAAAAAACGCTCTGTCCAGCGGTAGAAGGTGCCATGATTTTGCTCCTTTTCAGGCTTGAGCATGCGGGCGCACATCATGGGAGTGAGTGTGAGCGACACGACTGCGGACACTGCCACGGCTGCGCTGAGGGTGAGGGCGAATTCACGGAAGAGGCGGCCCACAATTCCGCTCATGAAAAGAAGCGGGATAAACACCGCGATGAGGGAGAGACTCAAGGAGATGACCGTGAAACCGATTTGCTTGGACCCTTTGAGAGCGGCGTCCATGGGAGAATCGCCCTTTTCGAGATAACGAACGATGTTTTCGATCATCACAATTGCATCATCCACGACAAATCCCGTGGAGATGGTCAGTGCCATGAGTGAGAGATTATTAAGGCTGAAGCCGCCCATTTTCATCAGTCCGAAGGTCCCTACGAGAGCCAAGGGAAGGGCGACAGCGGGAATGAGGGTGGCCCAAAATTTTCGGAGGAATAAAAAGATAACCAAGACGACGAGACCCGCGGCGAGGACCATGGTGAACTGGACGTCGCGCACGGAGGCGCGGATGGTTTCGGTGCGGTCATTGAGAATCTCGACGCGCACGGAGGGTGGCAGGTTGGTACGCAGTTGGGGCAGCAATTCTTTGATGCGATCCGCGGTTGCAATGATGTTGGCGCCGGGTTGGCGTTGGATATCGAGGACAACGGAAGGTTTGCCGCCGACCCATGCGCCTTGCCTGTTGTTTTCGACATGGTCGATGACGTCGCCCACGTCGCTGATGCGGATGGGGGCGCCGTTGCGATAGGCAAGGATCATGGGACGAAATCCAGCGGCTGATGGGATTTGGTCGTTGGTTTGAAGTGCGAAGACCTGTCGTTTTCCGTCGACGCTGCCTTTGGGCATGTTGATGCTGGAGCTCTGGATGGCGGCGCGAACGTCCTCCAAGCTGAGGCCGACACCCGCTAATGCAGAGGGATTTAGACGGATGCGCACTGCTGGTTTTTGGTTGCCCTGGATGGTGACAAGGCCGACCCCGGTGACTTGGCTGAGTTTTTGCGCGAGGATGGTATCTGCCAGATCGTTGACTTGTTCGAGGGGGAGTGCGTCGGAAGAAATGACGAGAGTGAGAATGGGCGGATCAGCTGGGTTTACCTTGCTGAAAATGGGAGGGGAGGGGAGGTTTCGAGGCAGGACGCCGCCTGCGATATTGATGGCGGCCTGTACGTCCTGAGCTGCGGAATCAATATCTCGATCGAGGCCGAATTGGAGAATGACGCTGGAGTTCCCAAAAGAACTGACGGAGGTCATGGTTTGAAGTCCGCTGATTTGTCCGAATTGCCTTTCCAAGGGAGTGGTGATCGAAGCGGCCATGACTTCGGACGACGCGCCTGGGTAGCCGGTTCGGACCTCGAGTGTGGGAAAGTCGATGGCGGGGAGGGCGGAGACAGGCAGCAGGGAATAGCCTAATGCTCCCAAAAGGAGGATGGCGACCATCAGCAGGGCTGTGGCAACCGGTCGTCGAATGAAGAGTGCGGAGAAGTTCACGGCCGGCCTTTGGAATGCCCTGCTTCAGAGGTACGGGCTTGGGCATTGGAAGGGCCTTTGGCGCTGTCGCCCGAACGGACTTTGGAACCGGGTTGCAGGCGATACTGGCCGTCGACAACCACACGTTCACCGGGTTGCAGGCCGGAATCAATAAGCGCCAGGCCGTCTTCGATGCGGGCGACTTGGAGAGGGCGTAGTTCTGCGATGCCTTCAGTGCTGACGACAAATGCAAACGTGCCGACGGGCCCTTGTTGGACGACTTGTGCTGGAACAACGGTGACGGCAGAGCGTATGGCAACGCGCAGGCGGACGTTTAGGAACTGGCCTGGCCACAACTTGAGGTCGGTGTTCAGGAAGGTAGCCTTGAGTCGGATGGTACCTGTGCCTGGATCAATTTGGTTGTCGATGACGCTCAAAGCGCCTTCGGTTAAGACGGTCGTGTTGTCTCTGCCAACGGCGAGAACTTGCAGGGAGCCTTTTTCGGACTCCGTGCGGATGGTTTGGAGTTGCTGTTCGGGCAGTGTGAAAACCACGGAGACGGGCTGCATTTGGGTGATCACAACGAGGCCGTTTGTATCCTGCGCTCGAACGACGTTTCCTTCGTCTATCAGACGGATACCCGCGCGCCCGTTGATGGGGGAGCGAATGGTGGCGTAGCCTAATTGGACGGATGCGGCCTCGATAGTGGCGTCATCGGATTTGAGGGTTGCTTCGAGTTGTTCGACCAGGGATTGCTGCGTATCTGCTTTTTGGGCGGTGCCTGCTTTTTCCGCGAGCAGGGCAAGGTCACGTGTGAGATCACGTTTGGCGTTGGCAAGGAGCGCCTCGTTTTGTTTGCGGCGTGCAATCGCCTGATCGAGGACGGCTTGAAAGGGGCGTGGATCGATTTGAGCGAGAACTTGGCCCGCTGTGACTTCCTGGCCTTCGGTAAAGGCAACCTTTTCGAGTTGGCCATCGATACGGGAGCGGATGGTGACGCTGTTAAAACCCTGCACATTGCCCAGACCATTGAGATAAATGGGGACGTCTTTGGTTTCGGCGAGAGCCGTGAGGACAGGAACGGGAGGGGCACTCGAGGGATCTTTGGTGGGGACGGTGCTTGGACTCGGTCCTGCGGAGAGTTTTTGAAGGCCGGCGGAAATTTCTTGAAGAGCGGCGGCGACAGGAGGGTGGTTTCGCGCGAGCCACACTGCGCACGTGGCGCAGAGAAGGAGCACAAAAAAGAGACGTTTTTTCATCCGGCTAAGGCTGTGAATAAGGGGAAAGTGTGGAAATCGGGGGGCTGGGTGCTTCATTAGGGAAGCTCCCGCGTTAATGAGTAAACCCTGCCGCGGGGAAAGAGACAGGGAGAATATGATGAAAGGGCCCGAAAAGGGGATGGCTTTGGGGAGCGCTACGGAATGGGTGTGAAAATTTTTTTTGCTTGGAAAGGGTGGGCTGCGAGGCAAAGCGGGAAGATTGGTATTATCAAAACATTCTGAATGAGAGCATTGAGCGGCTGATTGAGTTGAAAATGAAGATGGAGCGCCGATTGGGCTGCTTGGTGGTTGGCGACGGCAGTGGATCTTAGAAAGATGCTTTAGATTGGGTTTGTTTTTTGTTAGGCGTGTAAAGATATGTCCATGTTGACCGATCCTCAGGTTTGGATTTCGCTATTGACGCTGACGGTTCTAGAGATCGTTCTAGGTGTAGATAACGTGATTTTTATTGCGATTCTGGCGGCGAAACTTCCCAAGCATGAGCAGGGCAAGGCTCGCAGTTTGGGACTTTCCTTGGCGTTATTTGCCCGAGTGGGGCTGCTGTGCTCCATTTTTTGGTTAATGAAGTTGACTGCCCCCATGTTTGAGGTGGGCGGGCATGCCGTTTCCGGGAAGGACGCGATTCTTTTGGCGGGTGGTCTGTTTCTATTGTGGAAGAGCGTGCATGAAATTCACGGTTCGCTTGAGGGGCCCGGCCACGAACCGAAGGCGGGCGGGCACGCAAAGTTGGCGTCGGTTGTGGGGCAGATCCTTGTGATAGACATCGTGTTTTCACTGGATTCCGTGATTACGGCAGTGGGGTTGGCGCAGCAAATTGAGGTGATGATTGCCGCAGTGGTACTGGCGTTGGGGGTCATGTTGTTTGCCTCGAAGCCGATTGGAGATTTCGTTAACAAACATCCCTCTGTGAAGATGTTGGCGCTTTCCTTTTTATTAATGGTGGGCCTGATGTTGGTGGCAGAGGGAATGGGCCAGCACATTCCAAAGGGGTACATTTACTTTGCGATGGCGTTTTCCTTTGCCGTCGAGATGCTGAATCTGCGAGCCCGAGGGGCTGTGAAGAAGCCTGAGAAGGAGCACTCCGAGCATTAAGCGGCGGAGTTGGCCGTGCAGGGTTCAGTGAGCGAGCCCGACTGGGCGCGCACGCGGCGTGGTGAGCGGGTGCAGGGCGCAAAGAGTGTGTCGCTACGATCAACCCTTGCCTAATCAGTTAGCGAATCGGTGAGCTGTCTCCGGATCTTTTTCTCAAGGGTTCGGAGGTTGAGAATCTTCCAAGGAAGACCATGGAGGCCTCTTTTTCAACTTTTGTCTCCTCGCTGTCGTTGGAAGAAAAGAGTCGCAGGCTAGATTTCAAAAACAGGAAGTGCGTGCAAATATGGACGGCCTAGGACGGGGGCAGGAGCAGGTCCGGCGTGGCTTGGTTGGCGTGCGCACGCGTGTGGAGATTTATTTGGAAGGTACGGGTGCTGAAGGGGTGGCCTGTTTTCCCTGATTGTATTGTTCTTGGAGTAATTCGTGGATGCGACTGAAGACTTCGCGCATAGTTTCCCAATCAGGGAGGAGTGTGACTCGAAAATGGTTGTTGTAGGGGACGTTAAAACTGGTGCCGGGGGCGAGGAGCACGTGTTTGCGCTCGAGAAGGTCGAGGGCAAATTTTTGATCGTCGAAGTTGGGCAACATGTCTTTTTTGACTCCCACGAATGCGTACATGGCGCCCTTGGGTTCCTGAACTGTGAGGAAGGGAGAGTCGGCAACGGCATCAAGAATGGCCTGTCGTGTCTTCCAGAGGCGTCCGCCTGGTCTTGTGAGATCATGAATGGACTGCCTGCCTCCGAGCGCTGTTTGGACGGCCCATTGACCGGGAACGTTCGAGCACAGGCGCAGACTTGCGAGAAGTTCGAGGGCCTGCAGGTAGTCCTGTGCGCCGCTTTTTTCTCCGGAAAAACTCACCCAGCCCACGCGGAAGCCGCAGGCCCTGTAAACCTTGGAAAGGCCGCCAAAAGTGGCGCAAAGAGTCTTTTTGACCAGTGTCGCCAAAGGCACGTGTTCGCGATCGTCAAAGGTGATCAGGTCATAGATTTCGTCAGAGAAAACGACGAGGTTATGTTCTTCTGCAAGGCGCGCGATGGCTTCCAGCGTCTTGGCGGGGTACATCGCGCCAGTTGGGTTGTTGGGGTTAATGACAACGATCGCGCGTGTCCGCGGGGTGATGCGGGTTTGAATTTCGGCTGGGTCGGGGACGAAACCGTTTTCTGGGCGGCAGGGATAGTGGACGGCCTTTCCGGAGTGGAGAACGGTAGCCGCCGTCCAAAGGGGGTAGTCAGGGCTGGGGATAAGCACTTCATCGCCAGCTTCCAGGAGCGCGGAGAGGCAAAATAAAATGAGTTCGGAAACGCCGTTGCCCATAAAAACGTCATCAGCGGTGACATCAAAAACGCCGCGGGTTTGCTGTTGCATGACAACGGCTTCCCGAGCGGGGAAAATGCCCTTTTGGTAGCAGTAGGCGTCGGCCTCGCGCAGATTTTCGATCATGGCGAGGCGCATTGTTTCGGGGGCGCGAAAGCCGAAGGCGCCGGGGTTTCCGATGTTTAGTTTAATGATTTCGTAACCCGCTTTTTCCAGTTCACTAGCGCGGCGCGCGAGGGGGCCCCGGATTTCATACTTAACGCCATTGAGGCGGGAACTGGGCTGGATTCGGGGAGCATTCATACAAAACAAACAAATAGGTGCCGCTTAAAAAGGACTTAAAAACGGGGAAATGCAAAAAGAAACGTTCCCAAGAGGGGTAGGCTTGGTGGGCTTCAGGAGCGGGGGGGGCGAAGGGAGGTGTTTTTGAGGTTGTTTGAAGCAGCAGCTTTTCGGGGATGCGGAGCAACCTCTCTGCTGCAAAGGGCTGTCCTTGAGCCCGAGGTGGTGGCGCGATAGCGTGCGAGCTCTGAGGCCGTGTGGAGTCCTGTGGGAGTGGGAGGGGCTTTGGGTCACGGCCCCCGCTAGGGGCTCAGCGGTCCACGGGATCAGTCCTCGGATTCTCCGAATTCTGAGGGTTCGTCTTCCGCTTCTGATTCCAAGTCCTGCATTTTTTCTGCAAAGTGTTCAACACCATTGCGAAGGGCTGCGACGGAACGGTTGAGGATTTTCGCGAAAAGCGAGGGTTCCGGCAGGAACATTTCGATGCTGGCGCAGGTGTTTGCTTTGGTTACGAAGACCTTGGCGACCTTGGTGAGGCGGGTTGCATGATTGGCCGCGATATGGGCGTTTTCCCGCTCCTCCTCGGATTCGATCTTCCAGAAATTGGGCAGGACCAATTGAAGATACTCGGTATCTTCCGGATACATACGAATGTACAAGGTCCGGCCCTCGGCCTTGAAGAGAATGTCGCCATCCTCGTCGAGTTTTGGGCGATATCCTTCTTCTGCAAGCGTTGCCACGTAAAGGGCCTGGATTTGTTCCTCGTTCATGCGTTTTGGGATCCTTTCTTCTCAAAAGTCTAACACAGCCTGCTGTGGACGCACGGGGACTCTTTTGTTTTTATTCTCAGGGGCGCCCATTTTTTTGGGGTTCACAGGCATGAAAATTGGCTGTGGATAGACAACTTGAAAATCCTCAGGCAAGCTTCCGAGGCTCGCGCCCCAATGACTTTCTGGAATTCTGTTTCACCTGCTGCTTCCCCCGCAATCCGACGGTTTGCTTCCTTGTTGGAACCTGTCGAGGATGGAGGGTTGGAGCGGATGGCTTGGGAAGCGTCGCGTGTCACAAGGCGACACTTTGGGAAGGCTGTACGCATGTTTGCGCCTGTCTACCTCTCCAATGAGTGTATTAATTCTTGCACGTATTGTGGTTTTTCGCGGGAAAACGCGATTGTGAGGGTGACCTTGGAGGTGGCACAGGTGGTGGCCGAGGCTCGGCATTTAAAGGCGCAGGGATTTAGAAGTCTTTTGCTGGTCGCCGGAGAGCACCCCAAGTTTGTATCGCACGGTTATTTGGAGAAGTGTATTGCGGCGGTTGCCGCGGAGGTTCCGTCTGTGGCGCTGGAGGTGGCGCCCTTGGAGACGGATGATTACCGGAGGATGGTGGGAGCCGGGGCGGAAGCGCTTGTGGTGTATCAGGAGACGTATGATCCCGAGCATTACGCGCAGATCCACAGAGCCGGCCCTAAAAAGGATTACGCTTGGCGTTTGGGTTGTCCGGAACGCGGCTACGATGCTGGGTTCCGGCGAATCGGGATAGGGGCGCTTTTTGGACTGTGTCCCTGGCGTTCGGAGGCGTTAGCCCTTGCGCGGCATTTGGAGTATCTGCTCAAGCGCTGTTGGAAGGCGCAATTCACGGTGGCGTTGCCGCGTTTGCGTCCCTGCGCGGGGGAGTTTGAACCGCTGCATCCCATGGGGGATCGCGATTTTACGCAGCTTCAATGTGCTTTTCGGCTGTGTTTCCCTCAGGTGGGGATTGTGATGAGCACCCGGGAACCTGCACGGTTGAGGGACGCGCTTGTCCCCTTGGGAGTGACGATGATGAGTGCCGGGAGTCACACGGAGCCCGGGGGGTATACGGGGCAGGGGAAAGAGGCGCTCCATCACACAGTGGGCGGGCGGCAGGTGGCGTTAGCCGAAGACAGGCAAGGAGATGGCGCGACGGAACAGTTTGCGATCGCTGATGAACGTTCTCCGGCGGAAGTGGCGGCTGCGTTGCAGCGTGGAGGCTTGGAGGCGGTTTGGAAGGATTGGGATCCGGCGATTATGGGGGGAGGCTTGTTGTGACGCTGTGGATTAATGGCGAAAAACGCACCGGTATTGATGCCTATGATGTGGCGGAATTGGTGGTGGCATTGGGACTTCCCGCTCCAGCGGTCCTGGTGGAGCACAACGGGGTCGCGCTGAGGCGTGCGGAGTGGGAAGCGTCTGTTCTGCGGGAGGAGGATCGCTTGGAGATTATACGGATCGTCGCTGGGGGGTAAGCCAGGCCGCTGCGGTGTTCCTTAGCGGAGCTCTCGCACGGGGGCGCTTTCGCTAGCGGGCGCTCATACCCGCGATCACGAGGGCAATTTCGCCTTTGGCGGGATGAGCCGTGTAGTGGGCGAGCAGTTCGGCGGCGACGCCACGTCGATATTCTTCGAACTGTTTGGTGAGTTCGCGCGCCACACAAATGGGCCTGTCCGGAAGGATTCTTGTGCAGGCCTCGAGGGTTTTGAGGATGCGGTGCGGCGATTCAAACAAGACGGTGGTTTCCTCGCGTGCGCGCGCGGCATCGAGTTCACGTTCACGGCCGCCGCTTTTGACGGGAAGAAACCCACCGAAGAAGAAGCGTGTGGCGTCGAGCCCTGAACCGACGAGGGCGGTGAGGACGGCGCTCGGACCGGGAATCACGGTGTAGGGAATGTTTTCCTGAATGCAGGAGCGCAGCAGGCGGTGGCCTGGATCTGAGATCGACGGCAGACCGGCGTCACTGATGAGGGCGACTTTACGCCCGGCCTTGAGTTCGATGGTGAGTTCTGCAGTGCGTCTCGCCTCGTTGTGGGCATGGCAGGAAACCATGCGAGTGGAAATACCGAAGTGGCGCAGGAGGTTTCCGGAGTGCCGGGTGTCCTCAGCCGCCACGATGTCGACGCTACGAAGGACTTCGATGGCGCGTGCGGAAATGTCTCCGAGGTTCCCGATGGGTGTGGCAACGAGGTAGAGCACGGGCAGAGAGGGGCAGAGAGGGGCAGAGAGGGGCAGAGAGGGGCAGAGAGGGGCAGAGAGGGGCAGAGAGGGGCAGAGAGGGGCAGAGAGGGGCGTAAAATGGAGTAGGAGTGGAGGCAACTGCGCAGCTCGCAAGTCGATGGGCGGCCTCCAAGAGGTAGTTGGAGGTGCGTGTCCTCAACCTAGGCTGCTACCAACCTTCGCTCAGGTAGCTGGTTATCTGGATTGCAGCATGTTCCGCGGCTTGGGGGATGGCTTGGCGCTCATCTCTGTTGACGTTTGCTGTGCGGGTATTGACGTTGGCACCGCTTACGAAGAAGCTGGATTGGCCGCTGAAGTTTCTAGAAGACAGCGGTTTCCCGGAATTTTTCTCCACAACCTTTACATTAAGCACGAGATTGAGAGTGAATTCGCTGGTTTGATAAAAATCGGCAGGAGTGCTGTTTTCTTTTCGCACGCCGCGTGCTGGAAGCCGTTCGATCCGTTCGATGGAGCCTTCGACGATGGCATCCGCGTCCCGTTCGGAAGTGATTTTATAGGTGCCATCCTGCTGCAATTGGCGGATGAGGGCATTGGCAACGAGGACTTCCAAGCGCGGTTCCAGAGTGGAGTTTTTGAAGGAGGGAACCGCAATCGTCCGGACCTGGCTCATTGCTGCGGGCTTCACGGGACCTATGTGGTATCCGGCGCAGCCCGAGAAGCAAAGCAGGAGGGCGCCAAGAAAGCCTAAAACACGCATGGAGAGCTAAGGGTTCTAAGGTTTTTAAGGGTTTTGGGGTGTCGGCGGGGTAAGGCGAGGCGACGGCAGGGAAAGTTCGAGCTTTTGGGATGAGGAGGGGGAAGGCGATGGAGGCGCGGCGTCAGCCTCTTGGAGACGCAGGGCTGGCCCTTGGGAGGGGCGCTCTTGGGAGGGGCGCTCTTGGGAGGGGCGCTCTTGGGAGGGGCGCTCTGTCGCGGGCGTGGTTTTTTTGATCTGCGGTCCCACGTAGTCGGCCCGTGAATTCGTGCTGATTTTCGCTTCCAGTTGCTTGCGTTGCGCTGCGCCTTCAGCGGGTTCCGTGGAGTTTTTGCGCGTTTGAGTCGCGTCCTCGCCTTTTTCTTGCCGAAGCGCGGCGATTCTTTTGCGGGACAAATCAGCCTCTTTGGAGTTGGGATGATCACGAATAACATCCTCATAAGAGAGGACAGCGGCTTTGACTTTTCCTGTTTTGTCGTAAAATTTGCCAACTTCGAAGGCAGCTTTTGCAGCGTTTGCTTCGATGAGTTGCAGGTTTTCGCGTGCTTGTGGGATACGCCCGTTTTGCGGGGCGCGGTTCACGAAGTCTTCAAAGGATTCCTGAGCTCGTACGCGGTCGGTGAAGTCGTAGGAGCCATCTTTGAGGCTGCGCAGGCGGATGTACCCCATCTGGTACTGGGCTTCGTCCGCCACGGAGTCGCTGGGAAAGCGGTCGATGATTTGCTGGTAGGCGGCAAGCGCTTCGGCATCTTTGCCTTGCCTTTCGAGCACCATTCCACGGAAGAGCATGACTTGAGCGGAACTCCGGGAATACGGAGCGCGTTTGAGGATGACATCAAACATTTCCTCGGCACGTTGGTTGGATGCGAACGTTTTAACTCCAAAAAGACGGCGTTTTTCACCGTTCATGTAGCGTTTGGCTATGTTAAACATGGCATCCAAGGCGGGAATGAATTCCTTGCTCTCCGGATTCTTGAGCACGAGTTCGTCGTAAGTCTCGAAGGCTTCCTCGAAGCGACCTTGTTTTTCGAGAATGCCTGCGAGACGGATGCGGGCTTCGGAGGTTTGCTGGGCGAGAGGGAACGTCTTGAGCAGGCGCTTGTAAGCATCGCGCGCTCCGTTCAAATCCCCCTTTTTTTCCAAATCTTGACCATACTGCATTTGCAGGTCCGCTGTTTTCGCAATCGCCGTGCTTGAGCCAAAAAAACCTCCCTCGCGACTCCACCCCTCGTTTGGACGGTAGATGAGGTCCCCGTGGGACGTGCTTTGAAAGGCAAGGCTTGCAAGAATCGCGGACAAAGTGATTGCCGCCGGCAGTTGGGTGGGGCGAAACATTGGGTGTAACTTAAACGGTAGAGGAGTGAGCGTCAAGGAGCCCCCTTCAGAGATGGCGTTTGTTTTCAGAACCGTCCTTTCACGAGCTTTGTCTTTGAAGAATCCAGCGCGCGGCTGCGGCAAAGTCCAGCGCGATGTGCGCCGCGTCTGTGCCCAAGGCCGAATCTCCGTGTCCGGTGCGCACCAAGATTCCCCGCACGCCTGCGTTAAAACCGCAGAGAATATCAATGTCCTTGTCTCCTACCATCCAGGAGCGGTTGAGGTCCAAGTTTAAGTCGCGCGCAGCGTCGAACAGCATGCCGGGTTGAGGTTTTCGTCGGGTGGACGGCGTGTCTGGCGCGTCCGCGCACATGTAGCACGCGTCCAAGGCACCTTCCCCGAGAAGTTCCAGGAGCCGCTCGTGCACCTGTTCGTATTCGTGCTGGGCGATAATGCCCCGACCGATCCCACTCTGGTTGGTGACAAGCACCGTGCGGAATCCGGCAGCCTTGAGAGCCAGCAAACTTTCAGCCACTCCTTCAAACACGTCAACGAGGGAAGCGTCCCTGCAATAATTGACTTCCTTCATGAGCGTTCCGTCGCGGTCGAGGAAAATGGCGGGTTGAAGCATGCTTCTCAAGATCGATGCGAGGAAACGTCTCTGGTTCAGGGGAAGCTGGCAAGCAATTCGGCCCGTGAAACCGTAGCGGTCCCAAGTTTTCCCACGACAATGCCCGCCGCATGATTGCTGATTTCGGCGGCCTCTACCGGGGAGGCCCCTCCCGCGAGGGCTGCCGCGAAGACGGCTATGGACGTGTCACCCGCCCCTGAAACATCAAACACTTCCTGTGCTCTCGTGGGAATATGGTAGGGTGCATGGCTTGGCTGAAACAGCATCATCCCCTGTTCACTCAGGGTCACCAGCACAAAAGCGCACTCTAATTCGGTAAGAAGTTTGTGGCCCACTTCAGCCAGCGCACGGTCGGTTAAGGGGGGGTCTACGGGCTCGCTCCAAGGAACACCAGCGGCACGAAAGGCTTCTCCTCTGTTGGGGGTGATGCCGGTGGCGCCTTTCCAGAGGACGGGATTGGACGGCTTAGGGTCTACGAGAAGGGGGATGCGCGCCTGCCGCGCGCTGTCGATTAAGGAATCGGCAAATTCCTGATCAAAAAGGCCCTTGTCGTAGTCTTCTAAAATGATGGCCTGCAGGTTGGGGAGGAGCCTCTGGAAATGTTGGAGCGCCCGTGTTTTTGAGTCCCTGTCTAAGGGGCGCTTCTTTTCCCGATCCACGCGCACCAACTGCTGGGTACGCGCGACGATGCGTGTCTTGCGAATGGTTTGGTACTCGGGGTCATGCAGGACACTCTGAAGTTCGATGCCGTGTCCCGTGAGCAAAGAGCGCAGACGGTCTGCGTCTTGGCCTGAGCCCGTTGGGCCCAACATTTGGACATTATCTATGAGTTCGCGAAGGTTCCGTGCGACATTTGCGGCACCACCCGCATGAAAGCTCTCCTTCACGACCTCAAGCACTGGTACAGGGGCCTCTGGTGAGATGCGCGAAACTTTACCCCAGATGAATTCGTCCAAAATCATCTCTCCCATCACTAAGATACGGGAAGAGGCCGGCAGTAGTTGGTCTACTTTCTCGCGGTTCATGGCTGTTGGAGGCTATTGTACGAGTTCCTTCACGAGAGCGAAGAGAAGCGGGACGTTAATTTCATGGTGGCCAATGAGATAAAAGCCGCGTCCACCAAGGGCTGTGGGGCGGCGTTGGACGTTTTCCGAGGGCCGGTAGTGCCGTGTCATGTCCAGAGTGGCAGTGGTAAATTTCTCCACCGTATGCCCCAGATTGCGCGCGACCGTGAGTGCCTTTAGGAACACTTCTGGCATGATGACGGCGCTGCCGATATTGAGCACAACGCCACCTTCGAGTTGTGCACATACTGCGGCAAAGGTTTTGAAATCTGCGTAACTCGTTGCTCCCAGGGCGGCTCCATTGCAGGAGGGATGCTGGTGGATGATGTCTGTCCCCACACCGATGTGCACGGTGACGGGAATCTCGAGGTCGACGCCAGTGGCTAGCAAGGACAGGTGCCTGTTTGGGAAGCCGGTTGTGGCCAATCCCAAAGCCTGTCCTGCCCCCATGGACTCACGGGCTCCGAGTTGGAAGGCGGCGTTCATGAGTCGCCCTGTTTCGTCAGCCATGCCGAAACTACCGTCGTTCAACCCTTTTTGGACGTCCTCGCTCGTTTCGCCCTGAAAGCAAAGTTCGAAGTCATGGATCGCTCCGGCGCCATTAAAAGCGATGGCGGAGAGGATGCCTTGGCGCATGGCGTCGATGAAAACCGGGTTTAGGCCGACCTTGATGGAGTGGGCGCCCATCATCAGGACCACGGGGCGTTGGGCTTTGACGGCGGTGGCGATGGCGGAAGCGATTTCGCGGAGATCCTGCACCGCCAGAAAAGAGGGAAGGGAGTCGAGGAAGGTTTTAAAACTCGCGCCCGCCACGTGGGGTTGGGCGAAGGCTTCCACGGCCACCTTGTTGGAGCGATCGCCGACGGGGAAGGTGCGGACTTTTGAAAAGTCCAAGGGTGGAAATTGCATCGGAAAGGACTTTTTTTCAGGAGAGGAGGCCGCTCGAAGCCAGAAGCCGTAGCCCTAGAAAGACTGCACTGCCAGCCAAGAACTGTAGCTTGAGAACGCTGCGGCAAGGACTACGGCAATCAAAAGCCAGAGACGGCTGATGCGGCCCAGTTTAAAAAAAACGAGGAGTGCCGCGAACGTGACGATGCCCATGCAAGCGTAACTGATCCACACGGGACGCCCGTCGAAGACGTCGATCGAACGCACCAAGAAACCGGGAAGTGCGGCCCAGGATTTTAACCAGAGGAGACGTTTTTCATCCCAAGGACCGGGGCGCCAGACAATCCAGCCAAAGGGCGCATAGAGCGCCAAGACAGTGAGCAACAGCACGTGCAGACTGCCCGGAGGCTTGGTCTCTGAGAGAGGAAGCATGAAGAGTTGACTGCGCTTGGCCATGGGTGGAGTTGAATTCTGAGAAAGGAGGAGGGAATTGTCAGCGGTTTTTTTAGCCTGCCCTTCTTTCAAACGTAGAGTTTCATCGGAAATCGGCCTTCTCGCCACCTTCAAATTCAAGGAAACGGCTAGTGGTTGGTGTTGGGCGGCGTTTTCCGCAGGCGCTCTTGCGCGGAGGGACGCGTTCAACGGATGACTGCTCCATCAAAACCCGCGGTGTGCAGGGCAAGGGTGCGCACGATCCAAGACGTGGACTCACCAATCAGAGGTCAGGTCCGGTGCGGTGTCGCGCAAGATCTCCAAAACCGCCTGGCAATCGGTGGTGCTGAGGTTTGCGAAATCTGGATGTTTGTCTTCGCCTGTGAGAATCGCATGAAGCCGCTCGAGTATGGTTTGACGGAGTGGGGGCGGGAGATTGCGAAAGGCTTCTGAATCGATCAGGAAACTGCAGGGATAGCGGAAGATCCGTGTATGGAGGTCGAAATCCTTGAGGGAGCGTCCCTTGGAATCGCGGTGCGCATTTTTTTGAAACGCCCCAAGAAACTCGGGGGAGGGGTCCAGGGGAGAGGGCAGTGGAGCTTCTTCTGTAAAAAGCAGATACCGCAGGAATGCGCGGATGGGGATGTCGAGGTAACGGACCTGCCCAAACTCCGCGATGCTTTTGAGCGCTTCCAAGTGGAGACGCGTGATGTAGTTGTGCATGTGGGTCTGGTGGTCGTGCAGAAGAAGCGCCACGGGATCGCTGCCAGACGCCGGGTAGAGGGGCGACGTGCTGATGCTCGCGAGCCGCTGCTTTGCGGCGTCGCCCTCCCTTTCCTGAGTGCCCGGAGAGTTGCCCCGGTGGAGCCAGTCTGGCGGCAAGTTGGTGACATACCATCCGCCCCAGCGATCTTTAATCGGAGTAAAATGAGCGATGGGATCGGCATCAGTGGCTTGAATAATTTCGCCTGAGCTTTCGGTGTCGATGGAGCGTAAAACGAACCCTGGAATACCCATGCTCCGGGCTGAGGCATGGCAGGAGAGGCAGTCGTTGGAGCGTCTCAAGCGCACGGGTTCATCTTTGTCCTGGTTGACCGTGTAGAAGACGGTTCCTAGAAGTGGATCAACCGCAGCAATTTCAAGTTGTGGTGCCCCGGGAATATAGCCGATGTAGACGTCGTCGGAAAAGTAAAGCGCCCGTGGGTTGGCGGGATCAATATTTTGGCGCTGCACGGATGTTTTAGAAAACACGAGCATCTGGGAGGAGGCGGGTACGTTCAGTATTTCCAGCAGTGCCGGCAGATAGCCAAAATTGGGGTGGAACGGCTTCCAACTGGCGGCGCGGTTTGCGCGGAGATTTTTCGCGATTTTGGCTACGGGATCGGTGGCTTCTGCTGTGGAATAAAAGAGGGGTGAATCGTCGAAGGAAAGTTTGTGGGTGCTGCCCTGAAAGTCCTCGGCAAAGGTTGCTTGGGCCGACAGGAGGCCTGCGATGAGGCTTAAGAGGGGCAGGAGGACGCAAGGAACGCAGGAGGCGCGCTGATGGCGCTGGGGGAGTGAAGGTTGCGGCATGCGAATCGGGGCGGTGGGCGCTTGAGGCAGGAAGTGGTGAATCTGTTTGGCAGGAATAACCAAGCCTGTAGTCGACTACTCTAAGGGCAATATGGCTGGGAGGGGAGGTAAAGAAAAATACGGATGCGCAAACAAGCCGCAGACGTGAAAGTCACTGGGGTATGGATCAGTGTGTTTTTTGCGGGAAACAGAAAACGGTGTTTTCGAAAAAAGGCCGGACGGTGCAAGGTGAGGATTTGACCGGCTATGTTGCTTTGGAGTGTTTTTAGTCAGATATTGCTGCCCATCCTTGTGCTTACGGGATGCGGGTGGGTGCTGGACCGTATCTTCCGGCTCGAACTCGGAACGCTCGTGAAGTTGAACTTTTATCTGTTCGTTCCGTGTTTTCTTTTTCACGAGGTGGTGAGGTCGTCCCTTCAGGCGGGATTTGCAGTGCGGGTGATGGTTTTTACGGGCTGCATTCTTGCGAGCATGTTTTTATTGAGTGCGGTGGTCGCGCGAGTGGCGGGGTACGAGCGGGCGCAGCGGCGTGCGTTGCAGTTGGCCACGATGTTTTACAATTCGGGAAACTACGGGGTGCCGCTGATGGCGTTGGCTTTCCCAACAACGGGACCTGTGTTGCAGGTTTTTGTGGTGCTCACTCAAAACATTGGGATGTTCACAGTGGGTTTGTTTCTGGCGTCGGGAAGTGGACAGACGGGATGGAGGACTGTTCTACCCATGCTCAAACAGATATCGCCATGGACGGTGGTACTGGCTCTCGGGGTGCGTGCGTATGGTCTGCCCGTGATGGAGTGGCGTTGGTTCTGGGTGCCTGTGGAATATATTCACAACGGCCTTGTGGGGTTTGCATTGGTGACGCTCGGGGTGCAGCTTTCGCAGACACGCGTCAGGCAGAATATGAAGCACCTCTCCTGGGCACTGGGGGTGAGGCTGCTCGGGGGGCCGGTGGTTGCGGCGCTATTGTGCGGGAGCTTTGGGTTTCGAGGAGAGGAGGCTGTGGTGATGATTATCAGCGCGGCTTTTCCGACGGCCGTGAATACCGCGTTACTCGCGCATGAATTCAAGGCGGACTCTGACTTTGCGGCAGCCGTGGTGTTTTATTCGACCCTCGCGAGTATGTTTACTGTCACGTGTTTGATTGCCGTGCTGCGTTTGCCGGAGGTTTTGGCGATGTTTTAGAACGCCAGCTAAGAACGCCATAAAACAGAGGGCCGACCGGGCCGGTTTCCCCCCCCCTTCAGAACTCATCCTTGGGAATGGGTTGTGGGGAAGATTGCCTTTTTGAATTCAAACAGGTCAAACTCAGGGTCTATGTCGCCCATCGCTGTATTTTCTACGTCCATCGGTCTTGTTGCTCAGCGCGGTGAGGATTGGTTTCGGCTCGCTGAACCTCATCTGGACACGCTGTTTTGCGCGGAGGATCCCGCCCTCTGGCTGCAACGCGCAGTGCAAGCTGCAGAACGCATCGAGGCCCCCGTGTCTTTGGGGGCGCCGATTCAAAGTCAGGAAGTTTGGGCGTCCGGCGTGACTTACCTGCGTTCGCGTGACGCACGGATGGAAGAGTCCAAGGATTCAGGTGGCGGCACTTTTTACGACCGTGTCTATGATGCCGATCGTCCCGAGATTTTTTTCAAGGCGACGCCGCACCGTGTTTTCGGCACCGGTACGCAGCTGCGTTTGCGCTCGGATTCCAAGTGGAATGTGCCTGAGCCTGAGTTGGCGCTGGCAATCAATGCGGGAGGGAAGATTTTTGGATATTCCATCGGCAACGATTTGAGCTCCCGGGATATTGAAGGAGAGAATCCGCTTTATCTTCCTCAGGCAAAGGTCTGGAGCCATTGTTGCGGGCTTGGTCCGGCGCTTGTGGTTTGCGATCCTTTGAGGTTGGAGACGGCGATTGAGATTCAGATCCTGCGAGCCGGCAGCATCGTGTTTGAGGGTAAAACGTCCCTGTCTCAAATGAAGCGCACCCCGGCGGAACTGGCCGACTGGCTGTGGCGCGACAACACGTTCCCGAATGGCTGTTATTTGCTGACAGGCACTGGCCTTGTGCCGCCCAATGACTTCACCCTCGCAAGCGGGGACGAAGTGCGCATCTCCATTGAGACGCTGGGGACGCTCGTTAATTTCATCTCTTAAAGAATTTCTGGTTATGCCGCTTCATGGACAAAGTTATATCGCTGGTGCTTCCGTAAAATCTGGCACAGAGGTTTTTTCGGCAGTGGATCCCCAAACAGGGCACACGCTTGAGCCTGTTTTTCACGAAAGCTCCGAGAAGGACGTGGAGACCGCGTTGCAGGCGGCAGAGGATTCCTCCTCCGTTTTTCGGCGCAGTTCTTCCAAGGTCAGGGCCGATTTTTTGGAGGCGATTGCTTCTGAAATCCTGGCGCTGGGGGACGCGCTTTTGGAGCGGGCGCATCGCGAAACGGGCTTGCCTCTGGACCGTCTCACGGGCGAGCGCGGACGCACGGTGGGACAGTTGCGCTTGTTCGCGGAGGTGGTACGCGAGGGCTCGTGGTGCGAGGTGCGAATCGATACCGCGCTGCCAGAGAGAACGCCCCTGCCGCGGCCGGATTTGAGGAGCGTGCTTGTCCCCTTGGGCCCTGTGGTGATCTTTGGCGCCAGCAACTTCCCGCTCGCGTTTTCGGTGGCGGGCGGGGATACCGCCAGTGCCTTGGCGGTGGGCTGTCCGGTGGTGGTGAAGGGGCATCCGGCCCATCCAGGCACGGGAGAGTTGGTTGCGGGGGCGATTAACCGTGCAGCCCAAGCGGTAGGGCTGCCGGCGGGCGTTTTCTCGTTTCTGCAGGGCGGTGCGCATGCTTTGGGTAAAGCACTGGTGCAACACCCCAGAACGCGGGCTGTCGGGTTTACAGGGTCACACCGAGGTGGGCGGGCCTTGCTGGATGCTGCGAACGCGCGTTTGGAGCCCATTCCTGTGTTTGCGGAAATGAGCAGCCTGAACCCTGTGTTTATCCTTCCGGGAGCGTTGAAAGAGAGAGGGGCACAGATCGCCCAAGGGTTGAAAAACTCGCTGACGATGGGGGTGGGGCAGTTTTGTACAAAGCCCGGATTGGCTTTTGTTGTGGCGGGTGAGGGGGGGGACGTTTTTCGCGCGGAACTTGCGAAGGCGATCCAGAGTGCGCCCTGTGGCACGATGCTGCATGCGGGGATCGGCGGCGCGTTTGCGACGGGACTCGAACACGTGCTGGCTCTCCCAGGGGTGCGCACGCTTGCCCGAGCGGAACAGAGCCAGGAACTCACTTCCTCTCAGGGACGGCCGGTGGTGCTGGAGGCGAGTGCGGAGACTTTTGCGAGCCAACCGGCGCTCAGGGAAGAGCTGTTTGGGCCCGCGGGTCTTTTGATTGAGGCAAAAGACAGGGGTGACTTGCAGCAGCTTGCCGAGAAATTAGAGGGTCAGCTTACGGCCACTGTCCACGCGACAGAGGCTGATTTGGCGGGAGCGCAAGACTTGCTGGCCATTCTTGAGCGCAAGGCGGGACGTGTGCTTTTGAATGGATTTCCCACGGGGGTGGAGGTCTGCCACGCCATGCAGCACGGCGGGCCCTATCCGGCGTCCTCCGACAGCCGTTTCACGAGCGTGGGAACGGCAGCACTCAGACGCTGGGTGCGCCCTGTGTGTTATCAAAACTTCCCAGCAAATGCGTTGCCGAGTGAGCTTCAAAATGAAAATCCACTGGGACTCATGCGTCTGGTGAACGGTCAATACAGTCGGGATTGTATTTAATTTTGGGTTTGAGAATAACGCTTGGGAATTGGCCGTGACTTTATCAACAAACACGGCCCGTGGCATGCCGTAACCCAAGAGTGATTCATTCTATTTTTCTAATAAAGATCGATTCAACTCGTCATGCTTTGGCACCACTTCTCCTTCTCAGCCGTCTTTTTATAATGAATTTCCGCCGCCTTTCCGCGCCTTTCGCTTTGCTGGCCTCCAGCTTGTTGGCACCGCTTCAAACCTCAGCTGCAGAGCCTGTAAAAAAGACCGAGGCCCCCAAGAAGTGGGAGATGGATTACGGTCCATTTCTTAATTTGACCGTCCAGATGCCGGGTGAGAATCCGGGGTCTACTCCCAAAGGCATTGCGATTCGGGTTGGCGACGCCAAGGAAGGCACTGTTGTTTTCGACACGGACCTGCTGCGGTGCACGGGCGGATGGACTGGCGGATTTATTGACTTTAAGGGAGTCGCCTTTAGCGGAGCGCACGGCGGAAATCCCGGCCCTGTCGGCACGGTGATGTTCCGTACGTCAGCAGCACCGGGGTGGAGCAAGGGCGGCAGTTTTAGTGATCCGCGTCCCTTGCCTACGGGGTTTGGCGCGTCAACCGTCCCTTACGGGCCTTTACCGAAGGACTGGGCTCAATACAAAGGGCTCTTTCGCCACGGAGAGAAGGTCGCGTTATCGTATACGGTGGGTGGGGCTTCCCTGCTTGAGTCGCCGTCCTTGGAAGCGGGTCTTTTGGTGCGCGCTTTTGACATCAAATCGGCGGGAGCTGCTTCAGACTTACTGGTGGTGGAGGTTCCCGAGGGCGCTCCCAGAGAAGAACGGAACGGCGTGCTGATTATTTCCGACGATCCCGCCAAGCCGAACTCCCGGCTCGTCGTGCGTGCCGCGGGGGCGCCCGCAGGTGCGAAGTGGAAGGCTGGGGACTCTGGTAAGATCGTACTGCAGTTGCCGGCGCTTCAGCCCGGACAACGTTTCAAACTGGGGCATTGGAAGGGCGACGTTGCGGAACTCGAAAAGGCACTGGCTGCCTTGAACGGGCTTTCCCCGGCGGTCGATTTGACGCCGCTCACCAAGCCCGGTCCGGCTCTGTGGCCGCAGGTTGTTGAGACGAAGGGACAGATCGGTACAGAGACCGGTCCTTTTCAGTTGGATACGGTTGCGCTGCCGGTCGATAATCCTTGGCACTCCTGGCTGCGGTTGGGGGGCGTGGACTTTTTCAAGGATGGCCGGATCGCATTTTCAACATTCGCAGGGGACGTCTGGATTGGCTCAGGGATTGATGACGGACTGCAGAACATCCGCTGGAAACGCTTTGCGGCGGGCCTGCACCAGGCGCTCGGGTTGAGAATCGTTGATGATGTGGTGTATGTGACGTGTCGTGACGGAATTGTCCGGTTGCTGGATTCCAACGGGGACGGGGAGGCGGACTTTTATGAGGCCTTCAACAATCAGGTGCAGGTCACGCCCAATTTCCACGAGTTCATGTTTGAATTGCAGACCGATTCGCAAGGGAACTTTTATTTTGTCAAGGGCGGTCCTGTCAAAGGGGGCGGCCGTGGTTGGGATCCGATTGCCGAGCACAATGGCACCATGATGAAGGTGTCCAAGGACGGTTCAAAATTTGAGGTGTTTGCGACTGGATTTCGCGCACCCAACGGCATTGGCATTGGACCAAACGACGTGATTACGACCGGCGACAATGAGGGCACCTGGGTGCCGATGTGTTACCTTCACATTGTGAAGAAGGGCTCCTTCTTGAGTGTGCCGGACCTTTCGCACATGGATCCGTTGCCCAAGGCATTTGACCCGCATGTCTGCTTTTTTCCAAAGTCCGTGGACAACTCCTCGGGCGGTCAGGTGTGGGTCACAAGTCCCAAATGGGGTCCGCTGCAGGGGCGTTTGTTGCACATGAGTTACGGCACGGCTTCGCTGTATGAAGTGATGATGGAAGAGGTGAACGGCGTGGTGCAGGGAGGGGTGACGAAGGTCCCGCTCAAGTTTGCCACGGGGTTGATGCGGGCGCGTTTTTCTCCGGTGGATGGGCAGCTTTATGTGGCCGGCCAGCGCGGGTGGCAGACCAGCGGCGCCGAGGATGGAGCCATCCAGCGTGTGCGTTATACGGGCAAACCGCACAATGCACCGAGGGGCCTTCGTGTGACGGAGCAGGGGATTCACATCGATTTTTACGAACCCTTGGATGCGGAGACGGCAGGAAACCCGGACAACTACAGCATCGAACAGTACAACTATCGTTGGACCTCCAATTACGGCTCCAAAGATTATCGCCCGAGCAATCCCAACGAACTCGGTCATGATTTGGTGGACGTTGCGGGCGTCCGTCTGGCGCCCGATAAAAGATCGGTTTTCTTACAGGTGGCAGGGCTGAAGCCCGTCATGCAGAGTGAGATTACGATGCGCATCAAGGCAGCCACTGGGGAAGCGATGCCCGAGAAAATCTATCACACGATCAACGCCGTGGGGAAAGAGTCCGCCGCCGCGCCGGTTGGAACGCTGGTTTCCACGACTGGAGCTGCGCTCAAAACTGCGGGGAGCGGGGTTGCGTTGACCTTGAAGTCCGGCGGCAAGACGGACGTCAAACGCGACCGGTTGGTGGCTCTGCATGTGCCTGCTGAGGGCGCTGTATCGCCATTCCTGCCCAAGGGTGCGTTTGAAGCACGCTGGGATTCGATTTTGACGGTCCCCTTGCGCAAACAGGTGACGCTGAAAGCAGAGGGGAATGGGACGGTCAAGGTGAGCGTTAATGGGACCGCGGTATTTGAGGGGGGCGTCTCTGAAGCGGGCAAACTGTTGGAGGGCGCCGTGGAGTTGCGCAAGGGCGGCAACGCTCTGGTTGTGGAGTATCGCAGTCCGGCCAAGGGGGAGTCGACCTTCCGCCTCATGTGGTCCGCAGGGGAATTCGCGACGGAACCCGTGCAGCCCACCGCTTTGTTTGTTCCTGCCGAGAAAGAGAAAGCGGTGGCGGATGGCCTGCGCTTGCGTGAAGGGCGTCAACTTTTCGCCCAGGCGAACTGCGTTGCCTGCCACGATCGCGCCGGAGTATTGAGCCCAGCAGGCCAGTCTGCAGACACGATGCCTGAGTTTGCTCAAAAGGCGCCGCTTTTGGTGGATGTGGGAGGCCGCTTCAATAAGGAGTGGCTGGCGCAGTGGATCAGCAACCCCCACCAATTCCGTCCCGGCAGCCTCATGCCAGCCGTATTGACCGGTGCAAATGAGCCGCAGCAGGCCGCGGATATTGCAGCCTTTCTAGCGAGTCAGGGAACCCCTGCGACCGGGGCTTTGCCCGAGGCTTCAAGCGAGGGTGCAAAACTCTTTGGAAATCTCGGTTGTATCGCGTGTCACAGCACGCCCCAAAGCAAGGTGGGCAACGATTTTAACCGCGTTCCGCTCAATCATGTCAGTGCCAAGTGGCAGCCTGCGGCTTTGAGGGCGTATCTTTTGGATCCGCATAAATTCAACCCAGGATCGAAGATGCCCAAAACGCCTCTTTCGGACAAGGAAGCGGGAGAATTGGCGTCGTATTTGATGTCCTTCGCGAAGGATGTGCATCCAGCGGGGCCCGCTGGGGATGTGACTCGTGGTGCTCAGTTGTTTGCCTCCACAGGATGTATCCAGTGTCACGCAGGAGCGCCGGGAACGGCGACTAGCCTCGCAAATATAGCCGCTAAAACGTGGGATGCAGGCTGCCTAGCGGCAGAGACGAGCAAGCTCGGCAAGGCGCCGAATTTTGCCTTCAGCGCGCCTCAGCGGGAGGCCTTGCGCGCGGTCGCAAAAGAGGGACTGCGCTGCGTGGAGCAGGATTCCGCCTTGGAGTTCGCCCAGCGCGCGGTGACGGAACTGCGCTGTGTGGCCTGCCATCAAATGGACGCCCGTCAAAGCGTGTGGTCCTCTGTGACAGAGGAGGCGAACCTCCTGGGTGCGCTCAGGGGCGGGCCGACGCAGGCCAACCCGCATGGGCCCCGGTACACAACAAGTATTCCGCAGCTCACCTGGCTGGGGGAAAAACTGCAACCTGCGTGGAGTGCGCGTTTGCTCGCAGGCAGTGTTTCAGAAAAACCGCGTTCTTATTTGTTTGGACGCATGCCAGCGTTTCCTGCCTATGCCGATGCTCTCGCGAAAGGGCTTTCGCACTGGCACGGCTTTGGCGATCAGACAGCTTCCTTGGGCGCGCAGAGCGTCCTTCTGGCAGCGGATGGCGCGAAGCTTCTGGGGGATCAGGGCGGGTTTGCCTGCACGGTCTGTCACGACTTGGGCAAACAGCCCGCGACCGCACCGTTTGAAGCGCCTGCGTTGAATCTGGCTTGGGCGTCCCAGCGGCTGCGGTTGTCGTATTATCAGCGCTGGCTTGCCAATCCGCAGCGCCTCGATCCCGAGACAAAAATGCCACGCTATTCCGATTCCAAAGATCGCACGCAACTGCGTTCCGTCTTTGACGGAGACGCCGTCCGGCAGTTTGATGCGATCCGGCAATTTCTGACGACGCTTTCCGAGTAGTCGGGGACCGTCCTTCAGAAAGGGGAGGATGGGGAGGGCTGGTTTTCTTCCCAATCTTTGAGCAGGCGTGTGTGTGTCACCCTCGCGGGCGGGGTGCGCGGCGATTTAGTTGTGGATGGGCGATTTTTTTCACCGCAGCTTGGAGATTCCGAAGCTCGGGGCTGCGACGATTTCGTCTCCTGGAATGGCTCGTGAATGGGGGGCTGTAACCAACAGTTGGGTGCAGGATGCGGAACGTGTTTTGTTGGATGATAGTGCGGCAGGTAACGGGGTTATTGGTTCGGGGAAAGGTTCGGAGAACGCGCGGCTTTCGGTGGAGAAAGCAGGGCCAAGACGGAGCATTTTTTTTGCTCCGGAGACGACGACTTGCGCGATTTTGACGTGCGGCGGGCTGTGTCCAGGGATCAACGATGTGATCCGCAGTTTGGTGATGCACGCGTACTACGGGTATGGGATCCGGCGGGTGCTCGGTTTGCGGTATGGGTACGAGTCCTTGAACCATGCTTATGGGCATGTTCCGGTGGAGTTGACCCCGGAGCGAGTAGCGAAAATCCACCACATGGGAGGCTCTGTTTTGGGCACCTCGCGAGGCATTCAGGACGCTCCGACAATGGTCGCCCGGTTGGAGGCCCTCGACGTGCAGGTGCTTTTTGTCGTAGGAGGGGACGGTTCTCAGCGCGGTGCCCGAGACATAGTGAATGAGGCGGCAAGACGCGGGCTGTGTCTCTCGGTGATTGGAATCCCAAAGACCATCGATAACGACCTGCTCTACATGGATCGGAGTTTTGGCTATTTGACGGCTTTTAGCGAGGCCTCGCGCTCGTTGGTCGTGGCCCACGATGAGGCACGGGCGGTGCGTAATGGCATCGGACTTGTCAAACTCATGGGGCGTGATTCTGGGTTCATTGCATGCGCGGGGGCGCTTGCGACCGCGGAAGCGAATTTTGTGTTGATCCCAGAGGTGCCGTTTTGTCTGGAGGGAAAACGGGGGCTTCTAGCCAGCGTGGAGGCGAGGCTGCAGAAACGCGGGCACGCTTTGATTGTGGTGGCGGAAGGAGCGGGGCAGGATCTTTTTGCCGAGCGTACCCAAGAAACAGATGCCTCCGGAAACCGCCGCTACGGAGATATTGGCGTCCTTCTCAAGGAGCGTTTAACGGCTCATTTCCAAAGTAAAGCAATGGCGTGCAACCTGCGGTATATTGACCCCGGTTACCAGTTGAGGGGAGGCGTCGCCACGCCCGAGGACCGCATCTTTTGTTTGCAACTGGCCCGGCATGCTGTTCACGCCGCGATGTCAGGAAAGACGGGGATGGTGGTGGCGCTCTGGCACCAGAGATATGTCCATCTGCCCGTTCATTTGGTGGCGGAAGGGCGCGCCAGAGTGGACGTAGAGGGCGATTTGTGGCGGAGCGTCTTGGAGTCTACAGGACAGCCTGCGCGGATGGGGACCTAAATCGGAGGTTGGTCTGTTTCCTCAGGCGGAATGGTGTCCGTTTTGGAGCGGTATGTTTCCCACGCGTCGGCAACTTTAACGAGTCCCAAGATGATGAGCACAGGACGAGCTACCAGAAAGAGAAGGCGGGCCACTCCGCTTACGAGTGTGCCAACGGGGAGGAGCGTCAAGAGAATGCCGATCCCGAAAGCCGCACTCAGGGCTTTTGCCGGTTCTTCGCGGGTGTAGGATTCAACGCGGTTAACGAAAACGTCCCGGGGATGCGGCGGTGGTGAGGTGGGCTGTTCCGGTGTGCTCATGGAGAGGATCTTTTCTGGCGAATTTTTGGGCGCAAGCAATCTTTGAATGAGGCGGGTCTGTGACTTTGGACGCTGAAAAAGTGGAAACCTCGGGAAATTGCTTGAGATAACCGAGGGAAATAGCTGGAATTAGGAGGGGTGGGAAAATGTTTTTCCAATTTTTGTCCACCCAGCCCCTTTGAGGACCTTGAAATACGCGTTTGGCGGCGAATTAAGAGAAAAAAGGGGTTCTTTTGCAAATCAACGACAAAAACACTTGACCACAGACAGAAGTTTTCGGAAGGTCCGCCCCCCAAAACCTACCCAAGGAGATTTTAAAATGAGCCGAGTCTGCAGCATCACTAAAGCAAAGCCTTCCCGAGGCTCCGTCATCCATCGTCGCGGTTTAGCGAAGAAAAAGGGAGGGATCGGCCAGCACGTCACCAAGGTGGTTGGGCGTACTTTCTACCCCAACTTGCAGACCAAGCGCATCTGGGTTCCTGAAGAAAACAAGTTCGTGACTGTAAAGCTCACAGCGCGTGCCTTAAAGACCGTCACCAAAAATGGAGCTTATACGACCCTGAAGAAGGCTGGAGTTCTCTAGGCTTTATATTTGTTGCCGATCCCTGTAGTCCCCTGCAATTTAAACCAACCCAAACTCAAACTATGGCTTACACAGTAAAAAGCAAAAAATCCGGAAAAAATTACATCCTGCACGGCCGCAAGCAGGTGCTCAAAGGTGGACAGACTGTCACCCTGTATTTCTTCGCTGGTGAAGCGAAGGAAGGTGCGCTCGACGCACTGCCTGAAGGGTATGAAGTCTCCGAGAACGTTTCCACCGGACTTCCCCTTTTGAAGAAGATCAAGAAGTAAGAACTTCCTGAATGCAGATCTCGGAGATTCGGTTCTCCGAAAACAACTCGGCCCCTGGGAAACCTAGGGCCGTTTTTTTTGTGCCGTTTTCTTCTCAAATGCGTTCTTAATGACTTTGTTTTCACTGCCTTGCTTATAATAGTTCAATTCACATTCAAAACCCTCCTTGGAGCGTCGGCGGCACGCCGCGCAGGGCTCTTTTTTCTCGAGAGCTAAGAGGCTTGGAATAAACGACGGAAATTCCCGATAGACAAAAACGTCACTTTTTGCTGTGTTGGTTTGGGATGAAACCAATATCAGCCCCCTCTTTCGCAACAGATTCCCACGCGCGCAAACTC